>JAISYO010000105.1 GCA_031269865.1 Dysgonamonadaceae bacterium
AACTAAGAACTAAGAGTTAAGAGTTAATTAAAAAAACATACAGATGAAAAAATCTATTTTACAAGAAAAAAGTTATTCTTTTGCAATTAGAATTGTACGATTATCGCAATACCTGCGAAATAAACAAAATGAATTTGTTTTGAGCAAACAAATTTTAAGAAGTGGAACTTCAATTGGCGTGTTAATCAGGGAGGCAGAATATGCCCAAAGCAATGCCGATTTTATAAACAAATTCAGCATCGCCCTTAAAGAAGCCAACGAAACCGATTATTGGGCAAACTTACTAAAAGATACCGATTATTTGGAATCGCGACTTTTTGAAAGTATTGTTGCCGACAGCAATGAACTAATCAGTATGTTGGTATCAACAATAAAAACGTTGAAATCAAAAAAAACTCTTAACTCTTAACTCTTAGTTCTTAACTTATATGGACATAATTCTCAATTCTTTCGGTGCGTGCCTTACCAAAGACAACGATTGTTTTATGGTGCTGCACAAAGACGGAAAACAGCGGATTCCGCCTGCCGATGTGCGTACAATTTCCGTTTCAAAAGGCACTTCTATCAGCAGCGATGCTGTGTTGTTGGCTATCGACAACGAAATAGAAGTACTTTTTGTGGATAATCAGGGGAAACCGCAGGGACGGATTTGGAGTTCGAAATACGGTTCCATTTCTACTATTCGCAAAGGGCAGTTGGTATTTTCGCAATCGAACGAGGCGGTGGATTGGATTAAAGATATTATTCGTCAAAAAATTGAAAATCAGCAGGCATTGCTTTTTACTTTCGGTGTGCAATTTCCCGACAGTCAGAACACCATTCGACACAACGTAAACAGAATGGAAAAATACCGCGAAAAAGTAACCGGACTTTCGGGCGAAACCGTATCGGAAGTTGCCTCTCAACTGCGCGGGTACGAAGGTGTTGCATCGAAAATTTATTTCGAGACAATGAATCTTTTTCTGCCCGAAGAATACCGTTTTTCACAACGTAGCCAACACCCCGCAGCGGACATTGTGAACGCGCTGCTCAACTACGGCTACGGAATGTTGTACGGAAAAATCGAAGGCGCATTGATTTACGCAGGCATTGATCCCTACATCGGCATTTTGCACCGCGACGAATACAACCGTCCCGTGTTGGTGTACGATGTAATTGAGCGGTATCGCGTGTGGGTGGACTATGTGGTGTATATGCTTGTCGAGCAGCGAATTGTGAGTGAAGAACAATATTCGGTAAAAACCGACGGCTCGGTGTGGCTCGAAAACTTGGGACGAAGAATTATCATTCAGTCGCTCAACGATTATTTAGCCGAGATTATCCCAATAAAGGGCTTGGAACGCTCGCGTTCCACCCACATTGATTTATATTGTCAAAATTTGGCGCAAAAATTCAAGAAATTATGTTAATAGGACAAAACATTATTCAACCCCAAAATGCGATGCGCGGCACTACGCCCGCCGAAATTTTTGAGTTAATCAAAAATCCGCCCGCCGAAACGGTTGCGTTGGTGGCGCGTTTACGCCTCGTGCGCACCATCGACAGCAAACAATACGGCATTCTCAAACGCACTTTGCCTTACATTGTTTGTGGCGTGTTTAATCCGCCTTTTCGCAAAACCGAAAATTTTGGTTACTGCGAGTATTTTATGGTTGATATTGACCATATTGGCGACAAAGAGTTGTCGTTGCAGGAACTGAAAAAGAAAATTTACGGCGACAGCCGTGTGGTAATGGCTTTTGTGTCGCCAAGCGAAGACGGATTGAAAGTGCTTTTTCGCCTTTCGGAACGCTGCCACGACCATGCCAAGTATTCGCTGTTTTACAAACTGTTTGTAAAAGCATTTTCGGAACAGTATGGCTTGCAGCAGGTTATAGATGCATGCACCAGTGATGTGGCGCGTGCCTGTTTTGTGAGCCACGATCCCGATGCGTATTTCAACGCGAACGCCGACACAGTGAAAATGGAAAATTTTGTCGATTTTGACAATCCGTTTCAAATTGGCGAATTGAAACGCGAATTATCCCAACAGGAAAAAAATGCCGTCGGCGTAACGCAAAACGATCCGCCCCGCGAAAAAGAACCCGACGCCGATACATTGGCATTCATCAAGCAAAAACTTGGCAACAGACACGCCGCGCCGCAAAAACCACAAGTTTTTGTGCCGGAACAGTTGAATCAAATCCTTGAAAACCTGAAGGAATATGTGAAGGAAGCGGGGGTTTTCATTGATGAAATTTCCGATATTTCTTACGGCAAAAAATTTAAAATGCACGCGGGAATGTCGCAAGCGGAAATCAATCTGTTTTTCGGGAAACGTGGTTTTTCGGTAGTGAAATCGTCGCGGCAAGGCACTTCCGACAGCCTCAACGAATTGATGGCGATGTACATTCAGGCATTCATCGGCGACTATGTGTTGCTGAGAGAAAACCTTGCCACAACCTATCGTCCGCAAGAAATAAAAACGGAAATTCCCGAATATGAACTAATTAAACAACAGGCGCAATTGCTTTTTACCGAAAAAAATCATCGAGAGGCATTGCCGCTGTATCAAAAACTCTGGGACAATTATCCCGATAAACTTGATGAGTGGGACGGCTGGCGCTTTGCCTACTGCGCACAGCAGTTGAAAGATTATGGCAAGTCGCTCGAAATTTGCCGCACGGTATATCGTAAATATCGCGATTTCAAAATGATACGGAATGTGTATGCGTGGGCGATTTACCATTCCGAAATTGGCGGAAAACAAAAAATTGAAGACGAAAACACATTTTTTCGTGCGGGCGAAGGCATCTTAAAACTTACCGAACAGGACGATCAATACTCGCCTTACACCCTTGCCGTGATGAAAATTTTGGATTATTTGAGCGAAAAACCAAACTATCCCGCCGACAAAATGTTGGAATGGACTTCAAAACTCAATCCCGCACTTTTGGACGACACGCCTTTTGCTTACACCGACGGCACGGGGCAACAACGCGAAATCGCCTCAAAACGCGAACAATACTATATGCTTCGCACCCGTGCCCTGCTCGAAAAAAGCGATTTTTCAGCCTGCATTCTCTTGTGCGAAGACACGCTCGCCCTGTTTGAAAAATTCCATTACGACAACGACGTGTGGTTTCGCTGGCGCATCGCCCTCTGTTACGAAGGGCTGGGCGAGTGGCAAAAAGCCCTCGACTTGCAACTCGAATTACTGAAACGGAAGAAAGAGTGGTTCATTCAAAAAGAAATTGCCGAACAGTATTACCGATTGGGCGATTACGAAAAATCATTGCAATATGCTCTCGACAGCGCGTTGAATTTTGGCGATGCGGATAAAAAAATCAACACCTACATTGTGCTGCGCGACAGTTTAGCCAAAACGGGACACGTCGCCGAAGCCGCGCGACATTCAACCTTGATCGAAAAAATCCGCACGAAACAAGCGATAGACGAAGATGTGCGCTTGCTGAAAAAAGTGTGGAATTCGCTGAAATTTACCGGCAGAGAGCAGTTCTCGGGCGAAATAGTCCGTATTTTGCCCAATGGGAAAGCGGGATTTGTGCGCAGCGACAAGGGCAGGCAATACTATTTTTCGCTGAAAGATTTTCGGGGACACCGCAAAAATGCAACGGCAGGCACTCGCGTTACGTTTTATTTGGAAGAGGGTTTCGATGCGAAACGACACGAAAAAACGATGAACGCAACCAAGGTGGAAATCAGAAGTTAGAGAAATTAGAAATGGGTTACGATGCTTTCCAGAATTTAATTTTATATTCGTTCTTTGACATATTGAAAAAAACATTACTTTTGCGTTGCAAAAGGTACAAAACGGGCGGAAAATAGCTGCTGTTTCTTATGGTTTTGGTGCGTAAAATACTGATTAGCATTAAAATAAACAATGTGCTCTCAAAGTCTAACTTCCACTACAACAAGGATTAAGACTATGATATTTCTGATTGGATTAAAAGTTATATAGAACTCAACGTCTAACTTCCACTACAACAAGGATTAAGACATCCGCGTCCATATCCATAAGCCATTTTTTAATAACTCAAAGTCTAACTTCCACTACAACAAGGATTAAGACGCTGTTGTTTCTGTGATTAGTTTATTATTCTTACTCAAAGTCTAACTTCCACTACAACAAGGATTAAGACTCCCCTGTTTGTATCTGGTTGATGAAGTCTTCTCCCCTCAAAGT
>JAISYO010000036.1 GCA_031269865.1 Dysgonamonadaceae bacterium
CTTAATTCGGGCTTTGTTCATCTTTCCGTCGAGATTTTTGTTGAGAACTGAAATTAATTTTGTACCTTTGTTCTCGTCCTTGATAATTTTCTTTGCCATTATAACCGTTTGAATATTAGCTGTAAAGGTACGAAAAATCAAGGACTTTTCCAAGAAAATATATGTTATAAATAATTAAATATCAAAGAGTTGCAGCGAAAAAATGTGATTTTTGTCATGTACTAAATATGAAAATATATAATCTTTTCTCCATCTGTTTATGGATGATGACGTTTACGGCTACCGCTACCACCGGGATGTGTGGACAAGTGTCGTATGTTGATACGCTGAACGACGATCCCGGCACATTGCGTTTTTACGGTTCCGAAACGGCCGATTTGTTTACAAAAGAAGTAGAATCCTCTTTCCGTGGCGTATTGAAACACAATTATATCGCTGAACCGACCGGCATGTACGAACCCGGTTTTGTAAGGGCGTCACCGGAACATCAAGGTTGTTGGGACGATACGTTTTGGACACGCGACGGTGGAACGTTTCTCCGTGAACTGGTGCAATGGGGATATTTACAACATGCCTGCCTGACAGCGCAGTACCTGATGAGCCACGTAACACAAAACGAGGACGGTTTTTACACGTTTCCCGAATATTTCCGTGCCGGCGAAAGAAAATCCGGAAATGAATTGGATGGTACAAGTAGTATAGTAATAGCGTTGTCCTCTTTGTGGATAGCACTGGATGCTGCACACCCCCTTAAAGAAGAAATCTATGAATTTCTACATAACGAAACGTCGCCATTACGCTACCTCCATTTTTTGCTGAAAAAACAACCTTTAATTGCCGGGGAAGGTGAATTTGGCGGTGGATATTCCATTACGGGCAAATATTACAATGTCGTTCAGAATTATCTTTGTGTATTGGCGCTGTTTGCAGGTAGCCATATGGCTGTTTGCAGCGGAGACATTGATTTGGCCGCCAACTACCGACAAGATGCGAAACGACTGCAAAACAACATGTTGAAATGGTTACAAAACAAAAACAACCGAACGTGGTATTGGTGCGTCAATCCACAAACATTGCAGCCGGATGCCGACATACTGAATCATCCCATAAACATAGGATTTTCCGGTATTCTCGGTATAAATTGCATGTATTCGGACGTACTAGGTCTGGAACCGTTGGCATCTACATGGAAAGGCATTACGATCAATGAAAACACGTTCGAGGATTTGTATCGCCGCCCGCTGCGTCGTGAACAATTTACCAAATACGGTATTTGGCCGCAATTTGACGTGTTCAGGGAAGGTTTGTCGTCCGGCGCATCATACGGCGACGGCTATGCACTGCAAACCATGCTGCTGTATGATAAAATGGATATGGTAGAATTATCCTTGAAGTGGCTGTCCCACTCGACATACAGTCCGGTTCCCGGATATCAACTTCGACGGGAATCACCGTATTATTTTTACGAACGCTCATATTCTCCGGATGCAGTGGGTAAACTGTCCTTGGAAGAAGGGTGCGGAGCGTTGAATCTGGTAAATGTGTCGGAACCGCTTAAAGCCGCCCGGTTGATCATGGGAGTCAATAGTACGGTAACGGGGAAGGTTGAACTTGTCCCGCGCCTGCCGGCTTCCATCAATGAAGCCGTGGCTGAGAACTGGCCGCTTGTCACGCCTGCCGGAATCGTGCGCGCGGATATCTCTTGCAAAAAAGAAAACAACACCTACCGGATGACATTTCGCACATGTTCAGGGGAAAAAATTCCCGAAGTTGTCATCCGGCTTCCGTCTAAGAAGAAATATAAACGGATCACCTTGAAAAATGTTTCTGAGTTCAGCCTGTGAAGTAACCATATCTCTCAGGATGGGGTCGTTGTGCATATTGTACCAGTTAAACTGGCGTCAAAGAAAATAAACCAAAATTGTGTAAAATGAAAAATTACGGCAAAAACATCTTTTACTGACGTTAATTTTATTCCTGTCGTGCAGTAGAACTCCGGAAGAAAATCGCCAAGCGCAGGTAGAAACACTCGGCGTAGAAGAAATAACGGATATAACAGCTATTTGCAAAGGTAAAATAACTGATAAAGGGACAAACAAACGGTAGCGTTCAATCTGTGCGTGGATAGGTAATGAGCTTGTGCGTTTCGTACAACTTTTGAGCAATAGATAGTGTTTTGTCTGCCGAAAAGCCGTGTTTGCTGTTTGCCTCTTTTTGTAAATGGTAAACGACAGTTTAAAGTTAGTTGCCAAGTACCCTTATATGTATCGGGCTACATCATATTCTGATGTAAGAACATTTCTTTGCAATTATTTCAAAATCGCATATAAAGTAGCTGATACTGAAATAATTGTCCTTGCCGCCTTTGATTCAAGACAAAATCCGAGGAATAATCTTTACGAATCGGAATAGAAGGTATGCCAAATTTCCAAACATCCAAACGCTGAACGCTAAACCCATTGGGGTGGAATAAATGTTTTTTAATGCCTTTGCCCCGAACAAATTCCTCATCTTGTCATCAAAAACGATCAAAAATTATTACTTTTGTACTCGATTGAGAAAAGAACAAGAAAATTCAATGGGAAAAACAGTTCTGAAAGGCTTGGGGGTTGCCCTTATTACCCCGTTCAAGAAAGATAAAACGATAGATTTCAATGCATTGTCGCACTTGATTGATTTCCAAATCGAAAACGGGACGGATTATTTAGTCGCGCTTGGCACGACGGCTGAAACGCCGACGTTGTCCGAAAGCGAAAAGGCGCAGGTGATACGCACCGTCGTTGAGAAAGTGAACAATCGCGTGCCGATCGTTGTCGGTATGGGGGGGAACAACACGGCAAAACTGTTGCAAACCCTTCGGACGGCTGATTTTTCGGGAATCAGCGCAATTCTTTCGGTTACGCCCTACTACAACAAACCCTCGCAGGAAGGACTTTACCAACATTTCCGGGCGGTGTGCGAAGCCTCGCCCCTGCCCGTTATCCTCTACAACGTGCCGGGGCGCACGGGCGTGAATATGACTGCCGAAACCACCTTGCGCATCGCGAAAACCTGCCCGAAAGCGGTAGCTGTCAAAGAGGCGTCGGGAAATATGGATCAGATAAAGGCGATTATCGGTGGCGCACCCGAAGGGTTCAGCGTTATTTCGGGGGACGATTCCATTACCACCGCCGTGATACAGTCTGGCGGGGTAGGGGCAATTTCGGTTTTCGGGAACGTTTTCCCGAAAGAGATGGCTTGGCTTGTCGATAGAGCCTTGGGCGGAAACCCCGAACCTGCCCGCGATAAAATGGACGAGTGCTACACGGAATTGTTTCGTTTGCTGATGGTTGATGGAAATCCTGCTGGCGTGAAATGTATGCTCGGAATGATGGGTTATGTGGAAAACGAGTTGAGGCTGCCCTTGGTTACGGTGCGCGAAGAAACGCGGAAAAGCATTCGGGAAGAACTCGACAAGTTTACGAAAAAATAAAGAAAAACTAAATATAAACAGATTATTATGAGATACTTATTACTATTAGCAACCGCATTTACGATGATGACAGCTTGTAACAATCAAAAATCTGCGCAGTCCTCACAAGATTTGAATTTGGGCGATCTCGACACGACTATCGTTCCCGGAAACGACTTTTACCAATACGCCACGGGCGGTTGGCAAAAAGCAAACCCCATTCCCGACGATTATTCGCGCTACGGATCCTTCGACAAACTTCGCGAAGAGAATCAGAAGCAGATTCAGGGATTGATTGAGGAATTGGGAAAAACCACGCACGAAAAAGGAACGAACGCCCAAAAAGTGGGAGACTTATACAAAATAGCGATGGACAGCGTGAAGTTGAACGCCGACGGCGTCGCGCCGCTAAAATCCTATTTGGAAACGGTGGCTTCGGTAGCCGATAAAAAAGATGTCGTCCGCTGTATGGCGAGCATTGGCAAATACGCAGGAAATCCCTTTTTCGGATTTTATGTGGGCGCCGACGACAAAAACAGCAGCATGAACATCGCCCACCTTACCCAAGGGGGCTTGGGCTTGGGCGATCGCGATTATTATTTGGCGCAGGACGATCATAGCAAGATGATTCGCGAGGAATACGCCAAACTGATCACGAAACAGTTTGAAAATGCGGGCTTTTCGGGCGAGGACGTCGCCAAAGCCGCCAAATCCATTCTCGAAATCGAAACAGAACTTGCCAAAGCGCACGTTACGAAAGAGATACGCCGTATCCCCGAACTGAATTACCATAAAATAGCAATTGCCGATTTAAACGCGCAGGTGGCGGCGTTCGATTGGGATACCTATTTCGGTGAATTGGGCGCGAAGATGGATTCGCTCGACGTTTCGCAGATAGCACCGATTGCAAAAGCCGCCGAGCTTATCGCCGACAAACCGCTCGAAGAGTTGAAAGCCTATCTGAATTGGAACCTCATCAATTCCGCCGCAGGATATTTGAGCGACGATTTCGTGAACGCCAACTTCGATTTCTACGGCAAGGTGTTGAGCGGCAGCAAACAACTCCGTCCGCGATGGAAACGTTCCGTTGATGCCGTTGGCGGATCGCTCGGCGAAGTCGTGGGGCAATTGTATGTGGAAAAGTATTTTCCTGCCGAGGCAAAAGAGAGAATGTTGCATTTGGTTGAAAACCTGCAAATTTCGCTTCGCGAGCGCATTTTGCAACTCGAATGGATGAGCAAGGAAACGAAAGAAAAAGCCACGGAAAAACTCGCCACCTTCTACGTGAAAGTGGGCTACCCCGACAAGTGGCGCGATTATTCCACGCTCGAAATAAAAGACGATTCGTACCTGCAAAATATGTTCCGCGCATCGGAATTTGAATACAACGATATGCTCAACGACTTGGGCAAACCTGTCGATAGGGACAAATGGTACATGAATCCGCAAACCGTGAACGCCTATTACAACCCCACGACGAACGAGATTTGCTTCCCTGCCGGGATATTGCAGCCGCCCTTCTTCTATATGCACGGCGACGACGCCATCAACTACGGCGGTATCGGCGTGGTTATCGGACACGAAATGACGCACGGGTTCGACGATCAAGGGCGCAAATACGACAAATACGGCAATATGACTGATTGGTGGGCTGCCGAAGACGCGCCGAAATTCGAGGAACGCGCCAACGTGTTGGTTGATCACTTCAACGGCATCGTGGTGTTGGACACCGTTCACGCCAACGGACAATTTACGCTCGGCGAAAACATTGCCGATTATGGTGGTTTGCAAGTTTCTTACAATGCTTTTCTGAAAACGGAAGAAGGGCAAAGCACGGACGAAAAGCTCGACGGTTTCACACCCGCGCAACGTTTCTTCCTTTCATACGCCACGTTGTGGGCGTGCAACGTTCGCGACGCCGAAATTTTGCGCCTGACAAAAATGGATCCGCACTCGCTCGGACGTTGGCGCGTGAACGGCACCTTGCCCCACATTGATGCGTGGTACGAAGCGTTTAACGTCCAATCGGGCGACGTGCTCTATCTGCCCAAAGAGAAAAGGGCGGTTATTTGGTAAAATTTTGAAATCCAAGCTATGTTTTCAGGAATCGTAGAAGAAGCCGCAACCGTGGTTGCGTTGCAAAAAGACAAGGGGAATTTACACATCACGCTGCGTTGTTCGTTCACGCGGGAATTGAAAATCGATCAGAGCGTGTCGCACAACGGCGTATGCCTGACTGTCGTAAACATTGAGGGCGACACCTACACCGTAACAGCAATCAAGGAAACGCTCGATTGTTCCAATCTCGGCTTGCTCGAAATAGGCAGCAAGGTAAATCTTGAACGCAGTATGCTGATGAACGGACGGTTGGACGGGCATATCGTGCAGGGACACGTGGATCAGACTGCCGTTTGCACCGCTGTTGCCGAAGCCGATGGAAGTTGGTATTATACTTTTGAGTACCCATTCGATCGCGAAATGGCGAAGAAGGGCTACCTGACTGTCGATAAGGGTTCGGTTACAGTGAACGGGGTTAGCCTGACGGTGGTAAATCCCACGGATAACAGCTTTCAGGTGGCAATTATCCCCTTCACCCACGAAATGACAAATTTCCATCAGATAAAAAAAGGCTCGGTGGTAAACATAGAGTTTGACATCATCGGCAAATATATCAGCCGGATTATCAAGCAATAAAGGATAGTTGAATGACAGATTTCCTAAAACTCGTATCTGGCAGACAGAGCGATCGCTCGTTTGATCCCTGCCATCCGGTAGAGAAAGAAAAGATAGAACGCATCGTGGAAGCCGTCCGCTTAGCGCCTTCGGCTTGCAATTCCCAACCGTGGCATTTGATTGTGGTGGACGAGCCGGAATTGAAAAACAAGGTGGCAGACACCACTTCCTCTCGCGTGTTGGGTATGAACCATTTCACGAAACAGGCGCCGGTGCACATCGTGTTGGTGGAAGAAAAAGTGAATTTCTCGTCCGGCGTGGGCGGTTGGATAAAGAAAAAAGATTACGCGCAGTTGGATTTGGGCATCGCCGCGGCGCACATCGCCCTCGCCGCACACGCCGAAGGCTTGGGATCGTGCATCGTGGGTTGGTTTGACGAGAAGAAAATGAGGCAGTTGCTCAACATACCCGAATCGAAACGGGTATGGCTCGACATCGTTATCGGGTATGGCACACAAGCCCTGCGGACAAAGAAACGGAAAAGCCGAGAGGAAATCGTTTCGTTCAATAATTACAAGTGAACGGCAAACCCGATGAAGTTTCGTTTGTGAGATTATGGATTATTAATACTGAACTTTAATCTTTTTAACACGAACTTTATTTTAATCTGTTGCTTGCGACATAAAAATGTAGCATCTTTGCATTTACAAATCGAAAACAGGAACAAATGAGCATAGGAAGAAAGAGTTTCTTATCATTTTTATTGGCGGTTGGCACAACCGTTTTTGGACAAAACGTAGGTTCGGACTCGCCTTATGGGCGTTACGGCTACGGCAATTTATCAAACACCGCGATAGGTGCGGCTGAGTCGATGGGGGGCATCGGCTACGGTTTGAGGCGTAGCCAACAGGTAAACCCAACCAACCCCGCGTCGTATTCGCGCCTCGACACATTGACATTTATCTTTGACATGGGGCTTTCGGCGCAGATGGCACGCTTCAACGACGGCGCAAACGTGCAAAACTACAAAAACGGCAACCTCGATTATTTGGCGATGCAATTCCCCATTATCCGCAATGTGGGTGCAAGCCTGGGGCTTCTGCCCCTTTCCAAGGTGGGTTATAATTACGGAAAAAATTATTTCAAGGAAGACATAAATTACAACGAAACGTATCGGGGAACCGGCGGATTGAACCGCATCTACGGTGGTATCGCATACGCCCCCTTCCAGAATTTTTCCGTCGGGGTAAATGTTTCCTATCTTTTCGGCGATTTTTCGTATAGCAAGGTGCTGACCCCGGTTTCCATAACAGGCAATTCCGCCTATATCTCGCAACGGAAAGACGAATACACCGTCAATACCCTCACGCACGAATGGGGCTTGCAATACAGCATTCCGATAACCCGTGAGCGGACATTGACTATCGGCGCGGTTTATACGCCCAAAGTATCGACAAAAACAACGGTTTATCCGTTTGAGGCAATGTTTACGCGCGATCCGCATACCTATCCCTACCCCTATCCTTATCCCACTTACAACCCGCCGGTGGAAATTATCCCCACCGATACCTTGGACGCGCAAACATTTCAGTTGCCCCAAAGTTTCGGGCTTGGGTTTACTTACGCGGCGCGTAAATTTTTGGTGGGGATTGATGGGACGTATCAGCAATGGAAAAACATCGAATTTCCGCCTTCCTTGGACGGTATGACGATTGAAAACCGCTTCAACAATGTTAGCCGCGTGAACGCCGGGGTGGAATACACGATAGAGCCGTTGAGCCGTAACTATTTGAACCGCATTCGGTTTCGTGGCGGGCTGTCCTACGCAAATTCCTACGCGAATGTGATGGCTACCGATCCATCTACCGGAAACGCAGCCGTTAGCGGATACAAGGAATACGGCGTAAATCTTGGGCTTGGATTTCCAATAAGGGAAAATCTCACCGGGCGCGTTTCGATGATAAACATAGGTTTCAACTATTCCTTGCGTCAGCCCGACAAGAATTTTATGATAAAGGAAGAAATGTACAAGGTGTTTGTGAATGTGAACATCAACGAGTATTGGTTCTTCAAACGGAAGTTCGATTAAGAAAATTCAGCTTTTTATCCCTTGGGAAGAAAAATTACAGACATACGTGAAAATTGCATAACAACCGTTCTTGTGGCGGTTGTTATGTCGCTTTTTATCGTTTCTTGCGGAAAAAAGAAAGAGAAACTGCTCGATATTACGGTTGATCCCGAAACGATGCCGACTATGATTACCGACAACGTTTCCACGCTCATTTCCGATTCGGGCATCACGCGCTACAAGCTGATTGCCGATTTGTGGGAAGTTTACGACAAGGCGAAAGAGCCTTTTTGGTATTTCCCCAAGGGTTTCTACCTCGAAAGATTCAACGAGGACTACTTTATCGAGGCAACGGTGTTGGCAGATACCGCGTGGAATTTCAACAAAAAGAAGTTGTGGCGGTTGAAAGGGCACGTCAATGTGAAAAACATCGTGGGCGACGAGTTCAAAAGCGACGAGTTGTTTTGGGATCAGAACGCAAAAAAAGTGTATTCCGAAAAATTGATAGAGATAAAAAAGGCAAACGGGCTGTATTTGCAGGGTTACGGATTTACGTCCAACCAAGAAATGACGTCCTACCAAATTGAACGCCCCCACGACAGCCGTATCCCCTTGAAAGACGACGAGGAAACGGGTGCCGAAGCACCGTTGGACTCGCTTCAAACGCTTGAAACGAATTAAACCGCATCGGATATGCCCTTGACTACTCCCATAATATGGCTCGCAGTTTTCCTCTTCCTTTCCGCGTTTGTTTCGGGGATAGAGGTGGCGTTTGTTTATTCCGACAAATTGCGCTACGCGCTAGATAAAAAATCGAAAGGCGCGTGCAATTTTATGCTCGACACCATCTACGGACATTCACGGCAGTTTATGGCTACGCTTACCGTGGGGAATTTATTGGTGCTGGCGTTGTTCATTCGTTTGGGCGTTTTTGTTATCTATCCATTTGTTTCACAAGATATTACCGCAAATCCGTTGTTGGCTTATCCCCTCGTTGTGCTGTTTATTTCCGTCGCGATTCTTTTCACGGGAGAATTTATACCGCGATTGCTGTTCAGGATAAACCCGAACCTATGGGTAAAAATTCTCGTCGTGCCCGCTTTCGTGTCCTACGTCCTGCTCTATCCGCTTACCGCATTTTTTATTTCCGTCTCGAAAGGGTTTCTGAGGCTCTTCGGCATCAAACCAGACGCGATAGAAAATGAGGCGTTGGGGCGTGTGGATTTGGATTCCTACCTGAAACAAGGCATCGAGGGAACTCCCGACGAAACGGAAATGGAATCCGAAGTAAAGATTTTTCGCAACGCGCTCGATTTTTCCTCCGTGAAGATTCGCGACTGTATGATTCCGCGTGCTGAGCTTGTCGCCGTGAGCGAAGATACCGACTATAACATACTGAAAGATAAATTTATAGAAACAGGGCTGTCGAGAATCCTCGTCTATAAAGACAATATCGACAACATTGTGGGCTACATTCACGTGTGGGAAATTTTCGACAACCCCCAAGACTGGACGAAAAACATCGCCGGCATCTCTTTCGTGCCGGAAAGTATGCAAGCCAACAAACTGATGAGCGAGCTGATGCAGCAACGCAAAAGCATCACGGTGGTGGTGGACGAGTTTGGGGGCACGTCGGGCATCGTTACGATGGAAGATCTGGTGGAAGAGATTTTTGGCGACATCGAAGATGAATACGACGTGAAAGCCAAGTTCGCGAAACAAGAATCCGAGAACGAATACGTGCTCGCCGGGCGCATCGAAATAGACAAGTTGAACGAAATGTATGATCTCGACTTGCCTGAATCGGACGATTACAGCACCGTCGCCGGATTGTTGTTGCACCACACGCAACGTTTCCCCAAAACCTACGAAACCATCGTCATCGGGAAATACACCTTTAAGGTGCTGAAAGTTACCGCCCGAAAAATAGAGGTGCTGAGGTTGGAAGTGGGGGGTTGATAGTTAAATGTTCGTGACACGATTACGGCTTAATCCACCATTTGCCTTCGAATTTAATGCCTTTGACATCATCTGTTTTTTTGCCTTCTTTCGCCCATTCGAGTTCAACATTGACAACGGCTGACTGTCCGTCTTCGGCAATCTTTTCATCGCCAATGGTGTAGGAGACAAGTTCCAATCTTTCTTCCGATAATGCCAACAATTTTCCAAACGCGATTTCAGGTTCAGCCGTTCTTCAATCAGTTCTATTTTGCGGGTTTGAATAGCAAAATAACCCTGAGCAAAGGCAATTTCTTCTTTTTTGGGGTCGCCATTTTGTGCAATCAGGTAGCAGGCAAAGCGGGTAAGCATAAAATCTTCAACTTCACGCTTGCCTCCCTTGCCTATTTCTATCATTTTCGTGAGGTCACGAAAATGATCATCCACGTTGATACCCTGCGTTTTACAAGATTCTACCGCGCGTTGTATCGCCACAAGGAAATTTTCCCAACGGGCATATCCCAACACGGCTTGCAGTTCCCTTGCAAACCAAACTTCTACCTGTTTTTCTGCTCGTTTTCAATATGCTGTACAATAGCATCAAACGAAGTTTTGTATTGCGTGATTTTTAGTTTGTCCATTTTATCTCTATTTTAGTTATTGTTCTCTACTCATATTTTTTATCGGTAAATTTAGGACACAACTATTCCTTATACGAAACCGGCAGGTTCAACATCGGAAGCTGGGTATCGCCTAATTGAAGGATTTCCTTGATTTTTTGCTTGTCCATCAGTGCGCGAGGGCGTGTCGATAATCCCACCGAGGCGCAAAAAATGGCAATGTTTTGCGAAACGATTCCGGCATCCATCGCCGCCCATTCCCTTTTTTGTGCATCTTCGAGGCTCATTCGGAAACGTGAGGTGTCGGAAACGAGCAGGCAGATGAGCGCGGGCAATGTTTCGCTGGCATTCCTCGAAAAAACAGAGCGGTTGTCGCTTTCCGCAACCAAAACAAGTTGGTGTTTGGCGGCGTCGTAGAGATAAGTACCCGATGGCAGAAACGCATAAACGTCAATGTCTTGCGCGTTTATCGCCGATGGCGCGGTGCGTTTCTGTTCGTCGGGGCGGTTGATACCGTTGGCTGCCCAAAGCAGGTCGGACAAGTCTTGCAATTTGAGTTGCGCAGGGCTAAACTCACGGGTTGAGGCACGTAGGGAAAGTGCTTTCAGCACGGTTTCTCCCCGGTTTGTGTCGGGTGTGTTCAGCGCAATAATTTTATCGGTTTGCGCGTTTGCAAAAATAGCCGATAAAATGAGGCAGAGCAAAAGAATTGTTGTTTTCATAAATAAAAGCTGTATGTTTGGTGAAAAAATACTTTGTCCCGCAAGTTAATAAAAAAACCGATAACGAAAAAAAATCCCGCCGGTATTATTCGATACCCACGGGATTTTTAGTTGGTTCGGAATGTGGGTTAGCGCGTTTTTTTGTCGGCAACCATCTCGGATTCAATCACATTCAGTTTCACTTTGTCGAAAGCCTTTTTGAGTTTCAACGTGTCGGTTTTGTCGCTGCGGTAGGTAACCTGCACCGAATTGCCGTCTTTGCCGTAAACAATGTTGGTAACGCCTTTTTCGAAGGCGATATTGTTGTCTATCTTGTGTTTGCAATTCGGACAAATTTCCTCGTCCAACCTGAATTGTACCGTTTCTTTCTGGTTTGCCGTTTTCTTCGTGTCTTTTTTCTGGGCAAACCCCACGCTTGTGCTTAAAGCGATAATCGTAAATAATGCAACTAATTTTCTCATTTTCAATATGTTTTATTTAATTTCTGATTTCTAACTTCTAAATTCATCAGTACTTCGGAATGTTCCACCGCATACCCACGTAGATTTTCCGTCCGTGAACCGGACCCCACACCATTGTGGCATCAAAATCCTCGCCGTGAGGATTTTCCGCGTCAATAATCGGGTTTTTCTGGCGGAAATCGAGCAGGTTCTCGAATCCGGCATAAACCGCCCAATGGTGGAAAAACTTAGTGATTTGACTGTTGAGAACCGTAAAAGGTTTAAAGCGGACGTCCCACAACGGATTTGTCGCATCGGGGGTGGGCATTCGTCCGCCACCGTTGAATTGCGACGTCAAGTCGAACTGCCATTTTTTCAACGGCGTTTGGTAGGAAGCCGTCAGCAACGCCTTGTAATCGTTGAGCAGGGGTTTCGACAGCAATTGGTTTTTTCCGTTTGCGCGATTCCGATATTCCGTTTTGGATTGCGTGTGTCGGTATGCGGCAGTGAACGTGAAGCCGTCGAAAAACGGATAACTCGCCTCTACCTGCGCACTGTTTGAATAGGATTTGCCCCCGTTGAGATTGTAAAAACCAATCGCATGGGGATCGCTGTCCACGTCCACCACCACCTGTTTCAGAAACTTCGTGTAGTACCATTCGCCGGAAAAAATCAGCTCTTTGTCGCCGATCGGGATATGGAAAGTGGCGTTCACGCCGCTGTTTAGGGCTTCTTCCTGATCGAGTTTCACGGCGGCAGCTCCATTCAACAAACCGTTGGGATAGAGCAGGTTGTCTCCGATATAAATCTTCCGCGAACTTGCCAACAAGTAGTTGTTTTCCGCCAAAATGGGGGTGCTGCGATAGCCTTTCCCCACCGATGCGCGGACGGCGAACCATTCCGCTGGATTGTACTTGACGTGCAGGCGCGGCGTAACGAAGAAACGGTATTGCGAGCTATAATCGGCGCGGACACCGCCTTGAAGAATCAGCTTGTCGTTGAGGTTGAATGCGTATTGCACATAGCCCCCGGTAACCGTTTCGCTGCGATCGAAGGATTGGGTTTGCAACGATTCGTCTAAACCGTCGTGATTCAGGCTCAAACCGGTACTCAGGTTGTGCATTTTCGAGAAATTTTTTTCGTACAACAACGTGATATACAGGTTTTTCTGATTTATATCGTAAGGCGTGGCATCGTATTTCGCCCGTTGGTTGTGCACCGAGCCGGAAGCAATCATCGCGACGCTTTCCGGCAGTTCGTCGGCGTTGAACACGTAAGCCTGCTTGGTGTAAAATTCGCCGCGATTGGTGTTCAGCGAAATCATATAGGGCTTGTTTTCAGCCGTGTGCCGATCTTGTCCGCCGCCGCGCACTTCGTGTACGAAGCGCAGTCCGTATTGCGCAACGTATTTCCCTGCCTCGTGTCCCCATCGGTTCATCACGTTAAACTGTTCGGTTTTAGGGTAATCGAGAAAACCGTCGGCGTTGCGATCGTGCGATTCCTTGTCGCGCGAATAGTGCAGGAAAAGCATCGACGACAGCTTGTCGTTCACGAGCCAAGAGGCGTCGGCGTTGGCTTCCACCCTCATTGCGTCGTTGGCGAAGAGGTTGAGCGAGAGAATGTCGGCGGTTTGCGGTTTTTTGTATTCCACGTTGATTTGTCCGGCGATGGCTTCGTAGCCGTTTTTTACCGACGACGTGCCTTTCGAAATGTAAATCCCTTCCAACCACGCGCCCGGAATGTAGTCCATGCCGAAGGGGGCGGAAATGCCGCGGAAATTGGGGTAATTTTCCGTGAGCATCTGCACGTAAGTGCCCGACAAGCCGAGCAGTTTGATTTGCTTTGCGCCCGTGGCGGCATCGGCGTACGCCACGTCCACCGAGGGGTTCGTTTCGAAGCTCTCGCCCAAGTTGCAGCAGGCTGCGCGGTGGATTTCGCCGATTGTTATCTTCTGCGATTGCAAGAGGCTCGAACGTTGCGTGATGGTTCCCGGACTGCGGCGGCTGACAACGACTTCCTGCAATTCGAGGTTCTCTTTCAGCACGATGCCGAGTTCTTTTGACGTGTCGTGCACGTGTATCGTGTCGGGGCTGAACCCCGTGTGGCTCACGATCAGGTTTTTGTGCATTCCCTCAGATTCCAATTCAAAAAAGCCCTTCGCATCGGTAAACGTCCCGTTCAGGGATTCTTCCCAATAGACGTTTGCCCCGCTGAGCGGCTCTTTCTTTTCGTTATAGACGTAACCGCGCAACTTGTCGGCGGCGAAAGTCCGAAAAACGAACAGAGAGAACAAAATGATGAATACTGTATTTTTTTTCATAAATTCCTTATAATTTGATATTTAAAACTACGTAAAACACAAAGCGGAAACAGTGCCGTTTCAAAAGCCTCGTCATTCCGCCGAAAGTCGGAATCCCCTAAAAAACATTTAGTTATCAAGAGATTGCGGATCAAGTCCGCAATGACGGTTACTGCAAGCAGGGATTTTGAAACAGCCCCTTGCCTTGGTTAAATCAAATGATAAGGATATTGAGCAAAGAAAAATAGTCGTCTTTGCTGAGGTTGGGCGGTTTTTGGGAAGCCGTCTGTTGCCACGGCGTGAGATTGCGAATAACAACAGATTGATTTGTAGTATGTTGTGCGAAATCGGAAAACAAATCGAAAGACACCGGGTTGGCGAGTAATTTTTCGGATTGGACGGGTTGCCAATTTACCGATACACGTTCCACGTTGCAAGCCGTTCGGGTGTCGTCGGCGCTTGTCGGCGTGGCGCAGCAGCCTTCGGCTTCGTTCATCGAGGCGCAACAAGTGCACGAGTGTTCCCCTGTCTCGTTTCCGCAAGAATGTCCGGCAAGCACCGCGCTGTCGTTCGCGTGGCGGCAATCGCTGCCGCAAAAGAAATACACGTTCACGCCCGAACCACCATAAACGATGATGGCTGTCAAAAACAGCGAAAGCAATATGGAAAGGCTCTTTTTCATTATCATTTACAAAGATAGGCTTTGCATTTTATTTTTGTCTGCGAAATGAGTTAAAAATATAGAAAACACTCCCATTTTCCGCTTGCCGTTTGAAAAAATTTTTGTAATAATTGCTTTTGAAATAAAGCAACGATAGATATGAAAAAACCCACATTTCATTTTATTAACAAACTGG
Source organism: Dysgonamonadaceae bacterium (assembly GCA_031269865.1). Lineage (GTDB taxonomy): Bacteria > Bacteroidota > Bacteroidia > Bacteroidales > Dysgonomonadaceae > JAISUH01. Next base: position 15,069 of record JAISYO010000036.1, read on the forward strand.
GAACACATAAAAAATGAAAAAATCATCTCTCTACCTCTTTTTATTTTTTGCGGGATTCACGGTTTCCGCGCAAAATACCGTGCCCATGTCGCACGCCGATTCGTTGTATAGTATGATTGAACAGGTTGGCATTCTTCACAACGAAGGTTTGGATACGGTTATCCCGCGGACGGAGGTTGAAAAAATAAAGTTGTGTGAAGAATACGGCGTTACTTCGATAAAAAATTTGCCGGACAGTGTAAAATCCTCCTTAGAAATGCAAACGCCCATATACACCTTTCCCCGTAGGGGATATACAGATTCAATGACGAAACAACGCTCGGCGTTAGCCAATTGTGAATCTGTTAATGTCCTAACGGACAATTTGAAAGGGTATGGATGGTTTTTCTATTGATATGAATCGCCTACGGCGAATAGACATATTGATTATCAGAGTATTAAAAAAACATCTTATCCAAAATTCAGGCTAAGGAATGCGTTATAACGAAACAAACGGACACATTATTTCCCCTCCCCCCCTAAAAATTATTTGCGAAACGGTGCTCTACAATCCACAAAATCACTATTTTTGTATCCTCAAAAGGAAATAGAACGAAAATATGATAAAAATTACCTTTCCTGACGGCTCTGTCAGAGAATATGAAGCCGGTATCACGGCGATGCAGATTGCCGAAAATATCAGTCCGCGATTGGCACAGGAAGTGCTTGCCGCAAGTGTAAACGGCGAAACGTGGGATTTGACGCGCCCGATAGACGCCGACGCAAGCCTCACGTTGTTGAAATGGGACGACACCGAAGGCAAACACGCCTATTGGCACTCGTCGGCGCACTTGATGGCGGAAGCCCTGCAAGAACTCTACCCCGGAATTAAATTCGGCATCGGACCGGCGATCGAAAACGGATTCTATTACGACGTGGATCCGGGGGAAGGCGTGTCCATCAAAGAGGGCGATTTCCCTGCCATCGAAAAGAAGATGATGGATTTGATTGCCCGGAAAGAAAATATCGTCCGCCAGAGCATCTCGAAAGCCGATGCCGTGAATGCCTTCGCCAAGCGCGGCGAAAGCTACAAGGTGGAACTCATCAACGATTTGGCTGACGGAACCATCACGACATACACGCAGGGCAATTTTACCGATTTGTGTCGCGGTCCGCATATCCCCAACACGTCTTACATCAAGGCAGTGAAGGTGTTGAGCGCGGCAGGCGCGTATTGGCGTGGCGACGAGAAACGTCCGCAACTAACCCGCCTTTACGGAATCACTTTCCCCAAAAAGAAGTTGCTCGACGACTACCTGATTTTGCTCGAAGAGGCTAAAAAACGCGATCATCGGAAAATCGGGAAAGAATTGGACTTGTTCGCCTTCTCGCAAAACGTGGGGGCAGGGCTTCCGCTTTGGCTGCCCAAAGGCACGCAGTTGCGCTTGCGCTTGGAAGATTTCCTGAAAAAAATACAGCGCGAATTCGATTACGAGCAAGTGATGACGCCGCACATCGGCAACAAACAGTTGTACCTGATTTCGGGGCATTACGAAAAATACGGCAAGGATTCGTTCCAGCCTATCCACACCCCCGAAGAGGGCGAGGAATTTCTGCTGAAACCGATGAACTGTCCGCACCACTGCGAAATATACAAGGTTGCGCCACGTTCCTACAAGGATTTGCCCCTGCGCCTCGCCGAGTTTGGGACGGTGTACCGTTACGAGCAGAGCGGCGAGTTGCACGGATTGACGCGCGTGCGCGGTTTTACGCAGGACGACGCGCACATTTTTTGCACACCCGATCAAGTGAAAAACGAATTTCTGAAAGTGATGGACATCATCTTCATCATTTTCAAGGCATTGGATTTCGAGAATTTTGAGGCGCAGATTTCCCTTCGCGATCCCGATGACAAAGAAAAATACATCGGAAGCGACGAGAATTGGGAAAAAGCCCAACGCGCCATCATCGAAGCCTGCGAGGAAAAGGGCTTGAAAGCCAGCGTGGAATTGGGCGAGGCGGCTTTCTACGGTCCAAAACTCGATTTTATGGTAAAAGACGCGCTCGGACGCCGTTGGCAGTTGGGGACGATACAAGTGGATTACAACCTGCCCGAACGCTTCGAGTTGGAATACACCGGGGCTGACAACCAGAAACACCGCCCCGTGATGATCCACCGCGCCCCCTTTGGTTCGATGGAACGTTTTGTGGCGGTGCTCATCGAGCACACCGCCGGAAAATTCCCCCTTTGGCTGTCGCCCGATCAAGTGGCTATCCTGCCCATCAGCGAAAAGTTCAACGATTACGCGCACGAAGCCGCCAAAACGCTGAAACGCCTCGGTATCCGCGCCGAAGTTGATGACCGCAACGAAAAAATCGGGCGCAAAATACGCGACAACGAGCTGAAACGAATCCCCTATCTGCTGATCGTAGGCGAAAAAGAAGTGGAAAATAAGGAAGTTTCGGTAAGAAAAAGGGGCGAAGGCGATAAAGGTTCGATAAAATTGACTACATTTGCCGAAGAATTGGCACGTGAAATAGATGAGGCGATGAATTCAAATCATCAAAAAAACAATGAATTATAGAACAATTAAAAATAGAAACAAATTTTTTTAGTACACTGAATGAAGATTAATCCCAGAGATTCAAAAGAGCTGTACCGGATCAATGAACGTATCCGGGTGCCCGAAGTTCGTTTGGTTGGCGACAACGTGGAACAGGGCGTTTACCCCACACGTGAGGCGTTGCGCATCGCAGAAAATTTAGAATTGGATCTTGTCGAGATTTCGCCGACGGCTACACCGCCGGTTTGCCGCGTAATCGATTACCAAAAATTCCTCTACCAACAGAAAAAAAGGCAGAAAGAGCAGAAAGCCAAATCGGTAAAGGTGGTTGTGAAAGAGATTCGTTTCGGTCCGCAGACTGACGATCACGATTACAACTTCAAATTGAAGCACGCCAAAAACTTCTTGGAAGAAGGTTCGAAAGTGAAGGCTTACGTGTTTTTCAGGGGGCGTTCCATCTTGTTCAAAGAGCAGGGCGAGGTGCTCTTGCTTCGTTTCGCCAACGATTTGGAAGACTATGCCCGCGTGGAACAGCTGCCGCTGTTGGAAGGCAAGCGCATGATTATTATGCTCACGCCCAAAAAGGTGGCGGGTGCCGCGCCCAAAAAAGAGCCGAAAGCGGAAGAATAGGCATCCCACACCTGCACCGAAAGGAAAAAAATGGGGCGCACGATTTTTTTTGCGCGCCCTGTTTGTTTTTCTAACTGCCTGAGGAATAGTGCGTTTAATTCGTTATTCGTGTCCCTGCCGAAGTCTTCAAAAAACTTCGGCAGATTTTTTCGTTTTTAATTACTACATTTCCTCTCTAAACCAAAGTTCATAAACAGGGTCGATAAAATAATATTCCTTTTTACGAACATCAATAATTTCTTGATTAATCATATATTTTTTGATTTTTGCTACATTGGCAGACGAACCCAAACGATACTTATTTATCACTTCGGTACTGCTTAAATTTGTTGTAACGCCATTTGCAATAGCCCGCAAAAAATTGATCTGATAGGCACTCATATTTTCAGTATCTCGCTGATAAAGAAGTGCATTTTGTTGTATCATATCATCTAACGCAGAGTCAAAAATATTTTCATCGACTACGTTGATCGTTTTTCCCCAAATTAAATGCGAAAGTTGCTGTACGTAATACGGATGACAAACCACCGTATGAATGATTTTTAATATCAAATCGTCTGAAATTTGTTTGTGTGTCTGTTCAAATTTTTCTTTAATAAAAACAAACCAGTTTTCTTCTGATATTTTATCCAAATGAATCAAGTCGCCGAAACGGTAAAAAGGCATTGATTGTCGCTCAAACAATTCCTGCAAGGTGTGAAACTTACTGCCGTACAGACAATAACAAGTGTTTTCGTGTTTTTGCCAAACGCTGCGTAACAGTTTTTGAAATGCCAACGAATCGCCATAACTACTAATATTCTGAAACTCGTCTATGCAAACCACCAAGCGAATATCTTTTGCTTTGGCAATTTTTTCTGAAAAATCAAGAATTTCTTCGGTATTTTGCTGAATTTCATCCCAACTGAAACTTAATGAAAAGTCAGTCATTGGGTCTAAACCAAGCGAAAGTTTTGGAATAATGTGCTTGAAAAATTGTTTTGCATTTTGTATCGTTTCTTCTAATTTTGAGGAAGTTGCAAGAAGAATTGCTTTTGTGTAGGCATTGTAAAAATCAATTTCGCCACGAATTGAAAACATATCAATATATGCGATTTTTATATCTTCGCTTGCAATTTCGCTGCCTGCT
>JAISYO010000148.1 GCA_031269865.1 Dysgonamonadaceae bacterium
ATATGGCGGCTTTCGTGATGCCGCAATACCGCAAATGTGGTATTTTTAACCCCTAACTCCGCATAAAAATTAGCCCTTCCATAGAAAAAAATCAAAAAAATCGGTTTTCGCTTGCAGGATCGATTTTTTGTTATACCTTCTCGGCTACCTGTATAGGCTGTTTGTTCATATTATCCGATTGTCGTTAATGCGGTGGGATTTAATTCCGTTAAGAAGCATAAGATTGAAGGAGTCTATCGTCCCCTCTTCTCTTTTTCATCGAAAATCACTATCTTTGCAAGTTCAAAAAAATGAGAATGGCAGAATCAAAATTCATCGAGATAAAGGGTGCGCGTGTCAATAACCTCAAAAACATAGACGTAAAAATCCCCCGGAACACGTTTACCGTTATCACGGGGCTTTCGGGTTCCGGAAAATCGTCTTTGGCCTTCGATACGCTCTATGCCGAAGGGCAACGTCGTTACGTAGAGAGCCTTTCGGCATACGCACGGCAGTTTCTTGGGCGTATGAACAAGCCCGAATGCGATTATATCAAGGGTATCCCACCGGCAATCGCCATCGAGCAGAAAGTGAACACGCGCAACCCGCGATCCACCGTGGGCACGTCCACCGAAATCTACGATTACCTGCGTTTGCTCTATGCCCGTGTGGGTAAAACCATCTCGCCCGTGTCGGGGGCGGTTGTGAAAAAACATTACGTGAGCGATGTGGTGCGGAAAATGCAGGAATACCGCGACGGTACGCGAATGGCGGTTATGTCGGGCATCTCGTTGCGAAACGAAAGAACCCTGCGCGAACAGCTTGAAATACTGATGAAAGAGGGTTTTTCGCGCGTGGACGTCGGGGAACAGTTTTTACGCATAAACGAACTGCTGGCGCAGAAAGAGTTGCCGCCGCAAAATGAAATATGGCTCGTCATCGACAGGCTTTCAAGCTCGTCGGACAAATCAACCATCAGCCGTCTTTCCGATTCGGTGGAAACGGCTTTTTTGGAAGGAAACGGCGAGTGCATCGTCCGTTTTTGGACGGAAAAAGGAATGGAAACCTTCTCGTTTTCCAACCGCTTCGAAGCCGACGGCATCACGTTTTCCGAACCCAGCAATTTGATGTTCAGCTTCAACAGCCCTGTTGGTGCTTGTCCCAAGTGCGAGGGTTTCGGCAAGGTTATCGGCATCGACGAAAATTTGGTTATCCCCGACAAAAGCCTTTCGCTGCACGAAGAGGCGGTTGTTTGCTGGAAGGGCGAAAAAATGGGCGAGTGGCGCAGCGAATTTATCCGCAACGCCTACAAAGCCGATTTCCCGATCCACCGCGCCTATTACGATTTGTCGGACGAGGAAAAAGAGGTGTTGTGGAACGGACGCCACGATGTGGGGCTGCACGGCATCAACGATTTTTTTCAAATGCTGGAAGAAAACCTCTACAAGATACAATACCGCGTGATGTTGGCGCGGTATCGGGGGAAAACCACCTGCCCGCTCTGCAAGGGGAAACGCCTGAAACCCGAAGCCTTGTACGTGAAAGTGGGGGGGAAATCCATCGGCGATTTGGTGGTGTTGCCCATCACGGAATTGATTGCGTTTTTCGACGCGCTTGCACTGGACGAAACCGATCGCGCCATCGCCGAGCGTCTGCTGACGGAAATCCGCAACCGCCTGCATTTCCTGCTCGATGTCGGGCTTGGCTATCTGACACTCAACCGGTTGTCGAATACCCTGTCGGGTGGCGAGAGCCAACGCATCAACCTTGCCTCGTCGTTGGGAAGTAGCCTCGTCGGTTCGCTTTACATTCTCGACGAGCCGAGCATCGGGCTACATTCGCGCGACACGCACCTGCTTATCAACGTGTTGCGACAGTTGCAGAAACTCGGCAACACGGTGGTGGTGGTGGAACACGATGAGGAAATTATCCGCGCCGCCGATTACATTATCGACATTGGACCAAAGGCTGGACGTTTGGGTGGCGAAGTCGTTTATCAGGGCAGGGTTGCCGATTTGGGGCAGAAATCGGACAGTTACACCGTGAAATACCTGACAGGCGAGGAAAAAATCGACTTGCCCAAGCCGCGCCGCCAATGGAACAACTATATCGAGGTAAAAGGTGCGCGGCAGAACAACCTGAAAAATATCAACGTGAAATTTCCGCTCAACGTGATGACGGTGGTTACCGGCGTGAGCGGAAGCGGTAAATCGTCGCTCGTGAACGATGTTTTTTACAACGCCCTGCAACACCATTACAAAGGGGTGTCGATGGAACAGTCCGAATTTAGCGGTATCGGCGGCGATTTGAGGCTGGTAAAAAACATTGAGTTCGTTGATCAGAATCCTATCGGGCGTTCATCGCGCTCAAATCCTGTAACTTATATCAAGGCTTACGATGAGATTCGGAAACTCTTTGCCGATCAACCCTTGTCGAAACAGATGAATTTTATGCCCGCCTATTTCTCGTTCAATGTCGAAGGCGGACGTTGCGAGGAGTGCAAGGGCGAAGGCAGCATCACGGTGGAAATGCAGTTTATGGCGGATTTGCGCTTGGAGTGCGAATCTTGCCACGGAAAACGCTTCAAGCAAGAGGTGTTGGAGGTGGAATACGATGGCGTGAACATTCACGATGTGCTGGAAATGACTATCGATCAAGCCATTGATTTTTTTGCTTCGAAAAAAGGGGCAACCGAAAAGAAAATCGCGAAGCGTATGAAACCCTTGCAAGATGTGGGGCTGGGCTATATCAAGCTCGGACAATCGTCGTCCACGCTGTCGGGTGGCGAAAATCAGCGCGTGAAGTTGGCGTTCTATCTGGGCGAGGAAAAAACCGATCCTACCCTCTTCATTTTTGACGAACCCACCACCGGACTGCATTTTCACGACATAAAAACCTTGCTCAAAGCATTTAACGCGCTCATTGATCGCGGACATACGGTTGTCATCATCGAGCACAATATGGAAATCATCAAATGCGCCGATCACATTATTGACATTGGTGTCGAAGGGGGCGATGCCGGCGGAAGCATCGTTTGTGAGGGGACGCCCGAAGAAGTCGCCGCTTGCGAACAATCCTACACCGGCGGTTTTTTGAAAGAAAAGCTGGATTAATGTGCTAATATGCTAATGAAAAACATAAATTGCTAAAAATAATCGTATTAGATATTTTTAATCCCGTTAGGGATTTTAGCCCGGTAGAAAATTTAGTTCCCTTTTTATATGCAGACCGTAGATTTGCAGCTTATAATCAAAAAG
>JAISYO010000196.1 GCA_031269865.1 Dysgonamonadaceae bacterium
GGGTGTATAATATGGGGCGCAATTTCGGGATAAAATTGCTTGTGCCTTTTTAAATCAATTACGAATTAAAGGCAAAGGGTAAAAGGTAAAGAGAGGGGGTGCGCGGAATGACGGCGCACCCCCTCTCTTTGAGGAGAAAAAAGGGTGGGGGAGAGGCTCGTCATTCCGTTCCGTTCCGCGACACGGAATCTCACACGGAATCCCCCTTGTTTTTCAATTACGAAACAACGTTCGGCGGTAGCCGATAAAAATTACGATTTTGTGTATCCCCTACGGGGAAAAGCGCGTGGGTGGCATCATTTCCTACCGAGCGATGCAATCCTGGCGGATTGCGCCACACGGCAATGGGGAATTTGGGGCAGTTGGAAAATTGAGGGAATTTAATATTGTCAATCGTCCAATCTGAAACACTCTTCCACGTGGAAAATATCCACACTTTCCACACACAGTCTTTCTATTTCAGTTACGCTGTACTAAAATAATCAGCTTATAATCAGTTTTTTTGTGTCTGTTTCCCCGAACTTTTATTGATTCCATATTTCCCAAGTGGCAATAGCTTGCCGTTCAAGCATTTCGCTACCGTTTTTGATTATCGCTCCACGTTCCGCCCCTTTCTTTAAGAAAAGCGTTTCGGCAGGGTTATACACTAAATCGTAAAGCAGGTGTTCCGGCGTGAGATATTGGTAAGGAATGGCGGGACATTCGTCCGTTTTCGGGAAAGTGCCGACGGGGGAAGCATTGACAATGATTTTATGCTCTTCGATGAGTTGGGGGCTGAGGTTTTGGTAGGCTATCCTATCGCCGTCGGCTTGCCGAGAAACGAATCGGGTTTCCACGCCCAAATCGTTCAAGGCGTGAAACACCGCTTTCGATGCGCCACCCGTCCCCAAAATCAAGGCTTTGCGGTGTATTTCGGGGTTGAGAATCGGGCGAATGGATTCCTGAAATCCGATATAATCGGTGTTGAAGCCTTTCAGCCGATAAAAATACATATCGCCCTGCCACCGCTCGATTTTGATGACGTTTACCGCGCCAATTTTCTTGGCTTCGTCCGATATTTCGTGCAAAAATGGGATAATTTTTTCCTTATGGGGAATGGTTACGTTCAAGCCTTTCAGATGCTGGTTGAAAAGAATCACTTCGCGAATATCCAAAATATCAGGGATTTCGAAATTCAGGTATTCGGCGTCAATGCGCTCGTTCTTGAATTTTTCCGCGAAAAAAGCGGCGGAAAACGAGTGTTTGAGCGGAAATCCGATTAGTCCGTAAGTGTCCATATTTATGATTTAAAAATTCCGAAATTTTTGTCCTTTTGTCCTTTTATCCTTCATTTTTCCGCGATATACAGCGTGCAAACCCCACCCGTGTAGGTTTTGTGGCGCACGTTCTTGAAGCCGTTCTTTTTCAAGATGGCAATCATCGCTTCGCCTTGCGGAAAAGCCCGAATGGATTCGGGAAGGTATTGATAAGCGCGTTGATCCTTCGAAAAAAGTTTGCCCAATGCCGGAATGACGAACCGAGAATGGAAGCCGTAGAGCTGCCTCATCGGGAAACGTCGCGGAACGGAAAGTTCGAGGAAGGCGAACACCCCCCCGTCCTTCAACACGCGCCAAATTTCCCGAAAACTTTTGTCGAGATCCTCAAAATTCCGCACGCCGAAAGCAGCCGTAGCCGCATCAAATTCCTTATCGGGAAAAGTCATTTCGGCACAATCTTGATGCTGAAAATCAATAATTTGATCGAGAAACAATTCCTTTACTTTGATTTTCCCCACCGCCATCATCTCGTCGGAAATATCCACGGCGACGATTTTTGACGGGTGCAACAACCGTTGCGCCTGAATAGCGAAATCGCCTGTCCCGGTGGCAATATCGAGGATAAGCTGTGGACGAAAAACGTTGAGATGGCGAATGGCGTTTTTCCGCCAACGCTTGTCGAAGCTGAGCGACATCATCGTGTTCAACCGATCGTAATCGCCCGCGATGGCATCGAACATTTGTTCAACCTGCTCTTTTTTCGAATCGCCGGATTGCCGGTAAGGAATGATTTCTTCCGATTGATACGCCATTATCTCAGAAAATCGCACACGTTTTTTTTGATGCGCTTGTCAAGCTCTTTCGCGTCAGCCTTCACAAATTTTTCGCCCGTGATGATTTCGTACAATTCAATGTAGCGATCGGAAACGCTGTTGCAATACGCTTCTGTCATTTCGGGGACTTTCTGTCCGGCTTGTCCTTGGAATCCGTTATCCATCAACCATTTGCGGACAAACTCTTTGGAAAGTTGTTTTTGTTCCTCGCCTTTTTCGAAGCGTTCCCAATAGCCTTCGCTGTAAAAATAACGCGACGAGTCAGGCGTATGAATCTCGTCAATCAGGTAAATTTCACCGTCTTTCTTGCCAAATTCATATTTGGTGTCCACCAAAATCAATCCCTTTTCGGCCGCCATTTCGGTGCCGCGTTGGAAAAGCGCGTAGGTGTATTTTTCGAGCTGCTCATATTCTTCCCGGCTTACCAATCCCTGCGCGATGATTTCCGCTTTCGATATGTTTTCGTCGTGTCCTTCATCGGCTTTCGTTGTCGGCGTGATGATGGGCGAAGGAAATTTCTGGTTTTCCTTCATTCCTTCGGGAAGCGGCACGCCACAAAGCGAGCGCACACCTTTTTTGTATTCGCGCCACGCGCTTCCGGTAAGGTAGCCTCGGATAACCATTTCCACCTTGTAGGGCTGGCAACGGACGCCGACGGTAACCATCGGATCGGGCGAAGCCGTTTTCCAATTGGGGACGATGTCGGCTGTCGCATCGAGAAATTTCGCGGCTATTTGGTTCAGCACCTGCCCTTTGTATGGAATCCCCTGAGGAAGCACCACGTCGAAGGCGGAAATGCGATCGGTGGCGATCATCACTAAGGTGTCGTTGCCGATGCTATACACATCGCGCACTTTCCCGTGATAGACTTTGCTCTGGCAGGGAAAGTTATAATTGGTTGTTGTGAGGGTGTTGTTCATATTGTTGAGTTTTAATGATTTTTATTTCCCATCTTGTTCGTTTTTCTCATAGGCTTCCACGATTCGTTGCACGAGTTTGTGGCGCACAATGTCTTTTTTGTTAAATTCCACGTTGCCAATGCCTTTCACATTGCGCAAGATTTGCAACGAGTGAATCAAGCCCGATTGTTGCGAGGGCGGCAAATCAATCTGCGTAACGTCGCCCGTAACAATCATCTTGGCGTTCAGCCCCATACGAGTGAGGAACATTTTTATCTGGTGCTTGGTGGTGTTTTGCGCCTCGTCGAGAATGATGACGGCATCGCTCAATGTGCGTCCGCGCATAAACGCCAAGGGTGCTATCTGTATGATTTTGTTCTCGATATAATCTTTCAGCTTCAAGGGCGGAATCATATCTTCGAGCGCGTCGTAGAGCGGTTGCAGGTAGGGATCGATCTTGTCCTTCATATCGCCGGGCAAAAAACCGAGCTTTTCGCCTGCTTCCACCGCCGGACGGCTGAGGATTATTTTCCTTACCTGCTTGGTTTTCAATGCGCGAACCGCGATCGCGATCGCCGTATAGGTTTTCCCCGAACCGGCGGGACCGATGGCGAAAATCAAATCGTTCTCGCCGAAGGCGTCCACCAATTTACGCTGGTTTTCGGTACGCGCCAAAATGGGCTTGCCGTTCATTCCGTGAATGATAAGGTTGTCCTGTTGCGCTGCGACAGGCGATTGCCCTTTCACGATGTCGATAATATCCTCTTCGCGAAGCAGGTTCATTTCGATGCTGAACCGCTCTATCTCGCGTATTTTTTCTTCGAAGGCATAGGATTCCTCTTCCTCGCCGATGACTTTGATGACGTTTCCCCTTGCCACGATGCGCAGTTTGGGAAACAAAGTCTTCAATAGCTGGATATTACAGTTGTTGATGCCGAAAAAAACAACCGGATCAACGTTTTCGATGATGATGATGCGTTCAATCATTCGCCGTATATGAAAAATCCAATGAAAATTGGTAAGCCTTGCTTTCCTGCCCCTCAATGTAATTGATGAAGGCGTTGTTTACCAAACGGTTGCCGCCGGGTGTCGGGTAATTTCCCGAAAAATACCAATCGCCGCTGTTGCTCGGGCAGGAAAGGTGCAGATCCTCGATGCGCTGATACACGATTTTTATCTGCGCCTTCGTGCCTTCGGGCGTGAGCATTTGCGCTATTTTATCGGACACTTCCTCATCGGTAAAGGGCGCGTAAATCTCTTTCACGTAGTTCACGATTTCCTCTTTGGGCTTGTCTTTTTGCAACACCGATTTACGGTAAACCTCGTCGATGACGTTTTGCATACCGCGTTCTTTCAGCAGTTCGATGGCGGCTTTGAACGCGATAAACTCACTCATACGCGACATATCAATGCCGTAGCAGTCGGGGTAACGAATCTGCGGCGACGACGAAACGATGACAATTTTCATCGGATTGAGGCGATCAAGGATTTTTATGATACTCTGTTTCAGGGTTGTGCCTCTCACAATGCTGTCGTCGATAACCACCAAATTGTCTTCGTCTTGTCGCAACGCGCCGTAGGTAACGTCGTAAACGTGGGCGGCGAGATCGTTACGCGTATTCCCCTCGGCGATGAAGGTACGCAGTTTGATGTCTTTTATCGCCACCTTTTCCGAGCGGACGCGCTTCGCCAAGATGTTTTCCACCTCTTCCTGCGTCAGCGAATTTTTCTTCTCGGCGAGCAATGCCGATTTTTTACGGTTCAGCCGTTTTTCCAAGCCTTCGAGCATACCGAAATAGGCTGTTTCCGCCGTGTTGGGAATGAAGGAAAAAACCGTGTTGTCCAAGTCGTCGTCGATGGCTTCAAGGATTTTCGGGACGAGCAACTCGCCGAGTTTCTTCCGCTCGCGGTAGATGTCGTAGTCGGAACCGCGCGAAAAATAGATGCGCTCGAAAGAGCAGGGCGTTATTTTTTCTTTTTGGGGCAGGATTTGGGGCAGTTGTACGCTGCCGTCCTTCTTCACGATAAGGGCTTGTCCGGGTTGGATTTCCGAAACTTGTTCCTTCCTGAGATTGAACACCGTTTGTAAAACCGGCTTTTCAGACGCCACCACCACAACCTCGTCGTCGCGATAATAAAACGCGGGGCGGATTCCCCACGGATCGCGCATCACAAAAGCGTCGCCGCAACCAATCAATCCGCAAATGGCGTAACCGCCGTCCCATATTTTAGAGGCTTTTTTGAGAAGGAAAGAAATGTCGAGCTTCTTTTCTATTGCCCGGCTCAATGCCACACCGCTCAAATCGGGCTGTTCTTTTTTCAACTGATCGTACTGATATTGCACTTCCCTGTCGAGGTTGTGCCCCAAGGTTTCGAGCATCACAAAGGTGTCGGCGTAGTCCCGCGGGTGTTGCCCCTCTTTGAGCAGGGCTTCAAACATTTCGTCCACGTTCGTCATATTGAAATTGCCTGCCAACGCCAAACTGCGCGACGCCCAATTGTTGCGCCGCAAAAACGGGTGCACGTAACCGATGCCCCTCCTGCCGGTGGTGCTGTAACGCAAATGTCCGAGGAACAATTCCCCGGCGAAGGGCACGCTGTTTTTCACGAAATGAATATCCCGCAGTTTTTCTGCGGGAAAATTACGGAAAGTGCCGTGTACGGAAGCAAAAATTTCGGCGATGGCGTTGGAACCTTCTGCCCTTTCGCGAAAAATAAATTCGCTGCCCGGCGCGGTGTCTAACTTCACGGAAGCCAAGCCTGCGCCTTCTTGTCCGCGGTTATGCTGTTTTTCCATCAAAAGATAGAGCTTGTCTAAACCGTACTGCCACGAACCATATCTTTCGTAATAATAGTCGAGGGGTTTAAGAAGGCGAATCAGGGCAATGCCACATTCGTGCTTAATTTGGTCTGTCATCGGGAAGCCTTTCTGAATTTGGGATACAAATTTACGTTTATTTGCGCAAAAAACCGATAGATTTTCAGCAAATTTTTGTTAGTGCCACGCAATTCGATTTCAATTGCCCCCCACAAGCCCCCACAAGCCCGAAAAATAAATTTGATTTTGCGCTCGGTTTTCACTATCTTTGTCCCTTTGCCCTCGCCACCCCGCGCAAAAATAAAATGCAGGTTGAGGGGGGGATAATTGAAAATGGAAAATGGAAAAGGAATATGGGAAAGTCTGATATTATAATCGGTTACGAAATTTCGGGGTACGACAATGACAGTTATATGATGGGAAGTTGCGATAAGTTGTTTCCCGAACTTGCCGATATTCCGAAATGCAAAAAATGCGGTTATAGGACAGATTACCGCTGCACGAACAAAGATTTTGTTTTGAAACGAAAAAAGAAAATTTTTGCGAGCAATGCGGGCAGTTTGAAAGTGTTTGCGTGCCAATCATAAATTTAGAAAAATTACAAGAGCCTTTAAAAGACGGTTTTTATCAAAGCGATTTGTGGTTTGCAAGCAGAAATGTAAAACACCCAATAATGATTATTGCCCCCGAAACGTATGAAAAATTAAAGGACGAAAAAATGATGAAAGACAATCAAGCCCGTATTTGCTATCGTAAAATTGTAAAAAAGCAAGCATAAACGCCCCCTCGCCTGATTTTTGCAGTGGGCGGAGTTTTGGGGAAATTTTGTAAATTTGCAGGCGGAAAAAAAATTATTTCACTTATGATGGATTGGCAACGACTTTTGTCTTCCAAACGCTTCGGCTTGGAAGGGTATTACGACGAAAAAAAACACGAACGCACCGAATATCAGCGCGATTACGATCGCCTGATTTTTTCTTCCCCCTTCCGAAGGCTGCAAAACAAAACGCAGGTTTTCCCGCTTCCGGGAAGCATTTTTGTTCACAACCGACTGACACATAGCCTCGAAGTGGCAAGCGTGGGGCGTTCGCTCGGCGAAAATATCGGGCGCGAACTGCGCAAGAGGCACAACGAATCGGAAGCCCACTTCGAAGAGATCGGGGCGATTGTTTCGGCGGCTTGCCTTGCGCACGACTTGGGCAACCCGCCCTTCGGACATTCGGGCGAGAAAGCCATATCCACCTTCTTTTCGGAAGGGAAGGGACAGCGTTTGAAGGCGGAAATAGAGCAGGAAGGCGGACGATGGGCTGATTTTACCTGCTTTGAGGGGAATGCCAACGCCGTCCGCCTGCTGATGCACCAATTCAGGGGACGCAGGAAAGGGGGCTTCGCCCTGACTTACACCACCTTGGCATCTATCGTGAAATATCCTTTTTCCTCGGAACTGAGCGGCGGAAAAAACAAATTCGGCTTTTTCGCCTCGGAAGAAAAGGATTACAGCCTTATCGCCAACGAGTTGGGTATCCGTTGCGAAAACGAGAAGCCGTTGAAATTCGCCCGACACCCTTTGGCGTTTTTGGTGGAAGCCGCCGACGACGTCTGCTACCAAATTATGGACATTGAGGACGCGCACAAACTGCACCTCATCTCGCAAAACAAGGCGGTGGAACTGCTGATGGGCTTCTTCGACGAGCAGTCGAAACCCCAAAAACACGAAACGCTGAAACTTGTGAACGACGAAAACGAACAGATCGCCTACCTGCGTTCGGGCGTTATCGGGCTACTCATCGGCGAGTGCGCCGACGTTTTCCTGCGGAACGAAGAAGATATTTTGCGCGGCGCATACACCAAACCGCTGATTGACAACATCTCAGAATATGCCCTGCAAGCCTATCAATCCTGTTCTTCGTTCGCGAGGCGAAACATTTACCGCGCCAAAGACGTGTTGGACATCGAGTTGGCAGGGCACCGCATCATCGGCTTCCTGCTCGAAAAATTCACGGACGCCATACAAAACCCAAGCCACGTCTATTCAAAACTGCTGTTGGAACGTATCCCCGAACAGTTCGACGCCGATTCGCCATTGACGTACCCCAAAATACAGTCCGTCATCGACTACGTTTCGGGAATGACTGACGTATATGCCTTGGATCTCTACCGAAAAATCACGGGAATGGGACTGCCCGCAATATAAAAACCTGCAAAAATTGTACTTTCAATTTGAAAGAAATAAAATAATTTTTATTTTTTATTGAAATAATTTGGTTTGATTTAATTTTATATTTATATTTGTACCGTGGTTTTTTCATAATAGTATTAGATTTAAGGTTAACAAATTTGGGCAGATGTCGTGATGATATTTGTCCAAAGTTTTTTTTAGAAACTTGCAAAATGTTTCGGTATCTCTTTTTTGTCGTTATCTGTTGTCTTTTTGCGTTTTTAGCCCGGTAGGGCTATCCCTTGCATAACCCCGTGCAAGCCGCAGGCGCAGTGCGGGGTAAGAAATGCCCTTCCCCCCAACTCCGTAGGAAGTTCCCCTTTGCTACGAAAAACCTCTATGGAGTTCGTTTGCAGTCTTTTACTTACCCCCGATTGCATCGGGGGTTATTCACGGAACACTCCTATGGAGTAATTTCTTGCAAATGCACAATTGGGTTCGTTAAAAATTAAATTTCTACGGTAAAATGCTTGTTTTCTCCACAAACTTTTTTAACTTTGTAAAATTATTACAGGCTCTATCCTTATGAAACGTTTTTTATATCTATCTGTCGTTTTTTGTGGGCTTGCGCTCATCTTCGTGCAATGCGGTTCGAAAGAAAAGCGGCTGCACAATAAATTGCAAGAAATGGCTGACAATCTCAACAAGTCGGCACCGGTTATGTACGATGCATACACTCAGTTCGACGGTGCCGCTGCCAGCCCCGACAACGTGTTCCGGTATTACTACACGGTAAAAAACACCGACAATCCGAAGGAATTGATTGACTCAATGAAGGCGGAAATGGAAAGTAAGTTGGAAGAAGCCTTCGCCATAAATCCCGACTTGCAGATTTTCAAGGAAAACCAACTGACGATAGAATACGTTTATAAAGACGAGGCGGGAAATCCCTTGGAAACGATAGAAATTACCCCCGACAAATATAAATAACAGCACAAAAATGAATCAGTATTTTTATATCGACAGCGAAGGGAAGCAAAAAGGCACTTTTTCCCCCGAAAGCCTGAAAAACGAAGCCATCAAGAGAGAAACGCTCGTTTGGACACAGGGTATGGAACAATGGGTTAGGGCGGACGAAGTTCCCGAACTTCAATTTATTTTTTCCGACGCGCCCGGCGCAACCTACACGCAAGCGGTACCGCCATCGGCGGGGGCAACTTTCACACACGGCAACGCCGCCGTTCAGCCTATGCCGAAAACCTATATGATGGAATCCATTTTGGCGACGATTCTGCCGTTTATCCTCTGCGGTTGCATTTTCAGCCTGTTGGGGATTGTGGGCATCGTGAACGCCTCGAAAGTGGAACAGCTCTATCGATCAGGGGCTTATGCCGAAGCGGAAGAAGCCTCGCGACAAGCCAAACTTTGGGCTAAGGTGGCTATGTGGATAGGGATTATCGGGGCTATTTTGACCATCTTGTTGATTGTTGGTATTATAATGTTTGTCGGATTTGCAGGAATTGGTACTGCGTTATCGGCGGCATAGCCCCAAAAATAGCATTCAAATAGCGTTTTATTAGTAATAATTCAAAATTTTAATCGTATGGAAGATCAAATTACAACTCCTCCTCCCGTGCAACCGACACCGGCTTTCGCGGAAAACAACGGGCTCGTACCCGAACCCATGTCCGTAAAAGACTGGGTTAAAACGATGCTCATCTGCATTATTCCGATCGTGAACATCATTATGCTGTTCGTTTGGGCATTCGGGGATTCAACGAACAAAACCCGCTCGAACTGGGCAAAAGCCCAACTTGTTTTAATGGCGATCGGGATTGTTTTGTACATCATTATCTTGGTGGTTGTTTTGGTGGCAGGGTTTTCACTTAGTGCTTTCGGCTAAACACTTTGCCTTATGCAAAAAAAGGTATGGATCGGGGCGTTGGGCATTTTGTTCGTCGCCCCGATTGTTCTTTATTTTTTCTTCGATCCCAAGCAAAACGAAATTTTCCCCCGCTGTCTGTTTTTGTCGCTAACCGGCTATGAATGTCCGGGTTGTGGCTCGCAACGCGCCATTCACGACTTGTTGCACCTGCGCATACTGAGCGCCTTCCACGAAAATGCCCTGTTCGTAATCTTGATTCCATATATCGCGCTGGGGATATACCTTGAATTTTTCGGTGGGAAGAAACGATTCCCGAAACTGTTGCCCTTGTTCTTCGGGAAATGGGCGGCGGTGCTGATACTCCTGCTGATCCTTCTCTTTTGGGTAGGGCGGAATGTAGTTTTTTAACCATAGGATTCGGCTTGCCTATCATCGTGCGCGTCCGCGTTTCTACCGAGCGATGCAATCCTGACGGATTGCAGGGCGGTACGCCGTCATGTGCATTTCCCTCTGAAAGCCTTATAACCTTTGTTTTGGGTTGGCGACAGCCAATTATGGATTGTATTTGCAAAAGCAATTTCTTTTTTTAACCTTCCGCTGTCTTTAAATTTCCTATCTTTGTTCCCGATTAAATCAGGGCGTATGAAATTTTTTGAAGGCTTAAAAAGAGAGTTTGGGACTACCCATCACAAACAGCGTAGCGGCGCGTTCGATTTGTTGAAATTCATCGGACCGGGGCTGTTGGTTACGGTGGGGTTCATCGATCCGGGCAACTGGGCTTCGAACTTCGCCGCCGGCTCGCAATTCGGCTACACCCTGCTTTGGGTGGTAACGCTTTCTACCCTTATGCTCATCATCTTACAGCACAATGTGGCGCATCTCGGCATCGTTACCGGACTTTGCCTTTCGGAAGCAGCCTGCCAACACCTGCCGAAAAAAACTTCGCGTTTCGTGCTATGGACGGCTATGGGGGCGTCGATTTCCACCTCGCTGGCTGAAATTCTGGGCGGCGCCATCGCTTTGGATATGCTGTTTGACGTGCCGATAAAAATAGGATCCGTCTTGGTGGCAGTTTTCGTTTTTCTGATGATGTATTCCAACTCATACAAAAAAATGGAACGCTACATTATCGCCTTCGTTTCGCTCATCGGGCTTTCTTTCATCTACGAGCTTTTTTTGGTGGACATTCAATGGGGGGAAGCCTCGCGTGCGTGGGTTACGCCGTCCATTCCGGAAGGAAGTATGCTGTTGATAATGAGCGTTCTCGGTGCGGTAGTGATGCCCCATAACCTTTTCCTTCATTCCGAAGTCATTCAGAGCCGTCAGTGGAACCTCGAAGACGAGAAAGTCATTGAGAAACAACTTAAATACGAGTTTTTTGACACCATTTTCTCGATGGGGATCGGCTGGGCTATCAACAGCGCGATGATTTTGTTGGCGGCAGCCACTTTCTTCGGGCAGGGCGTGGTAGTGGACGATTTGCAACAGGCGCAATCGTTGTTGGATCCCCTGCTCGGCAAAAGCGCGGCGTTGGTTTTCGCCTTGGCATTGCTGTTCGCCGGCATATCGTCGTCGATGACGTCGGGCGTGGCGGCAGGATCTATTTTCGCCGGAATGTACAACGAACCCTACAATATCAAAGACATTCATTCAAAAACGGGCACGCTTATTTCGCTCGGCGTGGCGATTCTCATTATTTTCCTCATTGGCGATCCCTTCCAAGGGCTGATTATCTCGCAAGCGATATTGAGCCTGCAATTGCCAATTACCGTTTTTTTGCAGGTGCGGCTAACCTCGTCGGAAAAAGTTATGGGGAAACACGTCAACAAACCCTTCACGAAGTTTATTCTCTATTTCATCGCGATAGTGGTTACAGTGCTGAATGTGATGCTTTTAGTGAGCTTTTTTATTCAGTGAAGTGCCTCAGGAAACAAGGAATTTAAGGACTTTAAGGACAGAAAGGCAATTACGAATACGAATTACGTTTTTGTGTATCCCCTACGGGAAATTTGGATTCGGGGCAACACCATTCTATTGATATGAATGCCCTGACGGGCAAAAAACAAATGCCTAAACTTCCAAACACCCAGCCGTCTGAACCTCTTAATTTTTAATTGATTTTGCCCTTATTCACTGATTGTTACGGAGGCATAGTCCATTTGCCCGGAGAGGGGGGGGTGGATTTTTGCTACTTGCACTTCTATTTGCTCGATGGGGGGGAATTGGGCTTTCAATTTTCGCAGAATGCGGCACGCCACGTGCTCGATGAGCTTGGAGGGCTGGGACATTTCTGCTTTTACCGCGTCATAGATTTCGGCGTAGCTGACGGTGTCTGCCACGTTGTCGCTCTCGCAGGCTTGCGCAAAATCGCCG
>JAISYO010000011.1 GCA_031269865.1 Dysgonamonadaceae bacterium
TATCCGCTCGAAATCTTCTTCCGTCAGACGTTGCAAGCCGTCCAAATCGAGCGACAAAAATTCTTCCGACGGCATCAATTCGGGCGTGCCGTGCGGTTTAGCGTGGCAGTTCCACGGACAAGCCTGCTGACAACTGTCGCAACCGTAAACCCTGTCGCCCATAACCAATTGCACCGCCTCGTCGATTTCGCCCTTGTGCTCTATTGTCTGATAGGAAATACATTTTTTCGCGTTCAGCCAATACGCCTCTTCGATCGCCTTGGGCGGACAAGCGTCCAAGCAACGGCGGCATTTTCCGCAGGACTGCGCGAGGGGGCTATCGGGTTCCAATTCCAAATCGAGCATCAGCTCGCCGAGGAAAAAATACGAGCCCTTTCCGGGAATGATCAGCGAGGTGTTTTTGCCCACGAAGCCCAATCCGGCGCGGGCTGCCCAAAAACGTTCCAACACGGGCGCGGAATCCACGAAACACCGCCCTTGCGCTTCGGGACAGCGACAGCGGACGAAATCGAAAAGCAGTTTCAACTTCGTCCTCAGCACATTGTGATAATCCTGTCCGTAAGCGTAATAGGCGAATTGGGGACAGCCTTCGCGCTGTTTCACTCGCGGATAGTAGTTGAGCGCGACACACACAATCGACTTCGCCCCTTCCACCAACAGACGCGGATCGAGCCGTTTGTCGATATTCCTCGCCAAATACCCCATTTCGCCGTGGCAATTTTCCGAAATCCATCGCAAGTAATCGTCCCTCAAACCGCTGTATTCGGCGCGACAAATGCCACAAGCGTCGAAACCGAGCGACAGCGCGTGAGATTTTATTTCTTCGGCAAAAGTCATAGGGCTTTTACGCGAGCGCGAAATCGAGCTGTTTGCGTTCGAGGTTCGTGCGCATCACTTTGATGGCGATGGGCTGTCCGAGGCGGTATTCGTGCTTCGTCCTGCGCCCGACAAGGCGGTAATTCTTCTCGTCCAATTCATAGTAGTCATCGTCCAATTCGCGGATCGGGACTAAGCCCTCGCATTTGTTCTCATTGATTTCCACGTAGATACCCCATTCGGTAATGCCCGACACCACGCCATCGTACACCTTGCCGATCTTGTCCGACATAAATTCCACCTGCATATATTTTATGGAATCGCGCTCGGCGTTCGCCGCCAACTGTTCCATCTGCGAGCAATGTTTGCATTCCCCTTCCAAATCGCCCTGATTGACACTGCCCCCGCCGTCCATATACCGTTCCAACAACCGGTGGACGAGCATATCGGGATAACGGCGGATCGGCGACGTGAAGTGCGTGTAATAATCGAACGCCAAGCCGTAATGCCCCACGTTTTTGGTGGAATAAACCGCTTTCGCCATCGTGCGTATCGCAATGGTTTCGATGAGGTTTTCTTCGGGACGCCCCTGAATCTTGTCAAGCAGCGAATTGATGCTTTTTGCCACGTCCACGTTTGTCCCCGTCGTTTTTATGCGGTGTCCGAAACGCAGGATAAAGGTGTTGAGCGTGTCCAATTTTTCGGGATCGGGCAAGTCGTGGATACGATAAACGAAAGCCTTGGCTTTCTTGCCCTTGCCCACTTTCCCCACGGTTTCCGCCGCCACCTTGTTGGCTAACAGCATAAACTCTTCGATGAGGTGGTTGGCTTCTTTCGACTCTTTGAAATAGATACCCAAGGGCTTGCCCTTTTCATCGAGGTTGAATTTCACTTCGTAGCGTTCAAAGTTGATCGCCCCGTTTGCGAAACGCTGCGCACGGAATTGCTTCGCCAACTCGTTCAGCGTCAGAATTTCCGTGCTGAAATCCCCCTTCCCCGTTTCGATGACGGCTTGTGCGTCTTCGTAGGTCAGGCGGCTGTTGGAACGAATGACGGTGCGGGCGATGCGGTGTTTTTTGACTTCCGCCTTGTTGCTAATATCGAAAATAACTGAGAAACAGAGCTTTTCCTCGTTCGGACGAAGTGAGCAGATGCCGTTACTCAGCCTTTCGGGAAGCATCGGCACGGTTCTATCCACCAAATAAACCGAGGTGGCGCGTTTTTCGCCTTCTTCGTCGATAATGTCCCCCGGTTTCACGTAGTGCGTTACGTCGGCGATATGCACGCCCACTTCCCACGTGTCGCTCGACAATTTGCGCAACGAGAGGGCATCGTCGAAATCCTTCGCGTCTTTGGGATCGATGGTAATGGTAAACACGTCCCTGAAATCTTCGCGGCGGGCGATTTCGTCTTCCGAAATGGTGTCGGGAACTTTTTCCGCGTATTTCATTACGTTTTCGGGGTAGGTGTAGGGCAGGTTGTACTGCGCGAGTATGGCGTGCATCTCGGCGGTGTTTTCGCCCGGTTTCCCCAACACGTCAATGACTTTCCCCACCGGGTTGTTGGCTTTTTCAGCCCACTCGACAACTTCCACCAACACCTTGTCGCCGTTTTGCGCCCCGTTCAAATCTTCTTTCGGGATAAAAATATCGTTCGCGAGGAATTTGTTGTCCATCAAGAGGAAAGCATAGTATTTCTGCATATCCAAGGTGCCCACGAAACGGGTTTGCACACGTTCCAAAATATCCGTAACCACGCCTTCGGTATCGGCGCGTTTGCGCTTGGCGAGCAGTTGCACCCTCACGCGATCGCCGTTCATCGCGTGCTTGGAATTGCGTTCGGAAATAAACACCGTGTTGGCGTCGTCGTCGGGGACGAAAAAGTTCTTGCCGTTGCTGCGCCGTTCAAAACGTCCTTCGAGAATCAGTCCGCGATCATTGACGCGATACCTTCCACGCGAGGTTTCCAACAAAATGTCCGCATCGCGCATCTTGTCCAACACCTTTACCAACACCCTGCGCCCTTCTTCGCCCTTCACGTTGATGGCGGCGGCTATCTGCTTGTAATTAAACTGTTTTTCTCTGTTTTGATTGAAAAAACCAAGTATCGAGGCTTGCAAGTCCTTCTTTTTGGGTTTGTTGCTATTGGCGGAAACGAATGTTTTTTTTGCCATATTCTTTGTATTTTAAGAGCCGGAAACTTTCCGAACGAATTATTTCTTACAAAGTAACAAAAAATAATCAATCTTCGTATGGAATAAGCGCAAAACC
>JAISYO010000084.1 GCA_031269865.1 Dysgonamonadaceae bacterium
TACCCCATTAACGGCAATATTGTAGGTGAGGGTCTGGTTGAACTTCGTGCCGGTAATCCGCGTGAGCCAGTTGCGCACGTTGTAGTGATACGTGGAGAGCTCCCCGGCTCTTGTTTTGGTCAGGAGCCTGCCCGTTTCGTCATAAGTGAGCACAGCCAATGTCGTTTGTGCAGTGTTCGGAGATATTTTATGTTTTACATCCAGCAATCGTTCCCCGGGGTTAGTTGACGGAGCGCCGTAATTGTAATAATAGGTTTCCGTTTTGGTTGTCCCGGGTATGGAGTGAATGATCATCCGTTGAGCCGTCTTTCCCGAAAACTTGTATTTGAAATATTCATTGTCATAACCGCCCAAATGGTTGGAAGCGTGGTGTTGCACCACCCTGCCGCGCTGGTCGTAATATGTGGCGGAGACCGTGTACTTCGAAGGGTCATCCAATTGGTAGGTTCTTCCACCCGCGAGTAAGCCTTTTGCATTTGGGTATTGCGCGTCATAGCCTTTGTTTAAAAATACAAGGCTGTCCTTTTGTGCGGACATGGATACATCAAGAAAGGCGTGGTTATCGTGATAATTTACCGTTAGCAAATCCATTGCCGGCAATGGAGAAAGGTTTACGGCGTAGCCGACCACTGTTCCTGTCCCGGTGTAATCGGTTTTTACCACCAAATTGTCTAGCGCCGGCAATGGATAAAGGTTTACGGCGTAGCCAGCCAATGTTCCTGTCCCGGTGTAATCGGTTTTCACCACCAAATTGTCTAGCGCCGGCAAGGTGTCCGATTTCCATATCCCGGCAACGGTCTGTCTTCCGAATACGTCGTAAAAGAAAAAAGTCCATCTGTTGCCCGCCTGATTTCCGTCCTGGCTGAAAATAAGGCGGTCGGCCTTGTCGTATTTCATCACAATGGGTTCGCAGCCGGGGAGTTTTTTCTGGATGCACCTGTTCCTGCCGTCATACTTATAAATATAAGCGTAGTTTTTCAAGGTGGCGTTCGTGTCGTCCCAGGTGGCTGTCGCCCCCAGCGCGTCTGCTGCCGGCGGAGGCAATACGTAACATAAATTACCCAGATCGTCGTAAACAAAATAGGTGTCGCTCTGCTCGTTCCCGTTCATTTCCCGTTGCAGCAGGGTCCGTCCCTGTTTGTCGGAAAAAACGTAGGAAACATTCATGTCGTCGTCGGTGTTTCTTGTGACAAAAAGTTCGCCTGCCGCATATACGCCTTTTTTCCGCAAGGAGGTTGTGCTCGTTACCACTGCCAGGGGCATACCTTTTTTCTGCAAGGAGATTGTGCTCGCCACCACATACAAAGCACAACTGTAATCGCCAGAAGAAGCATTGGTAAACCATGCTGTTTTTTCACCTTTGTCAAGAGCAGAATGCCATGCGCCGCCCGGACCGATTTGATTTTCGATCCTGTTTAAGGGCGAGAGTTCATATATTATTGAACGATATGCAGCATAGTCATTATAGAAAGTTTGCGCAGCAGTGTTTATTTGCGCGGCGGGGACATATTCTCCGCTTCCCGCAATAGAAACCGGTTGACGAATTGTTGTGATTCGTCCCGCGAAATCGTATTCTTGCAGGGTAACAATATCTTTATTTGTGGGAGATACGGCCTTTTGCACGGTTTCCACAAGACGCCCAAAACCGTCATGATAGTCGATTCTGTCAAAAGATACGGATTCGGAGTTATCCAGCATTGTTTTTGTGAGGACGTAATTCATACTGGCGCTTTGTGCCGTTATTTTGCCATTGAAACAAACTATAAAAATGGCTGCGAAGCATAGGTTGATAAGCGAAAAGGGTTTCATGATTAGGCTATTGTTTATAATGGTACTGGAAAGTTTGCAGGGTTCTCTCCGTGGTATTTTCTTTTATGTATATCCTTTTTAACCGGCCGAAGCCGTCGTACTCGTAATAGAGCGTGCGGTCCGATGGATCGGTCTCGGAAATCATGCCTGTCAACGGCTTATAGAGATAAGTAAATACATGTACGTTGGGATTATCTGCAAAAGCATTCCTCAAATTAGTCAATTGTTGTTTTATCTGTGTCTCAACACCGGAATATAAATAAGTGGTATCCAACTTTGTGCTTACCGTGGACCAGTTGCTGCCCAGCACTTTGGCTACCGGATACCGACCCCAGTATCCCCACAGGTACACTTCTTTGGCATCGTCTATATTTTGCTGTTCCAGTATGTTTCCGCGATTGTCATACCGGGTAAACAACAGTTTTCGAACGTTCGCATTGTTCTTAACCTTACTGATCATTTCCGAAGGGGCATAAAACTTATTATTGAATTTCGCGTAATGGGTAGTGACGGTTGTCAATAAATTGCTTGCAGAAACACTGTTTTTATAATTTTTTACCTCGATGGGTATGCCCACCATGTTGTTGCCCACCATCGCGGCGTATGTTCCGGCCGGGTCGCGCCCGGCGTCAACCATGTCTTTCGCGTACAGGATTGTGGTAATTTCTTTCTCATCGGCGGAACGGCTGGTGTTCCTGGTCGTTTGGGTTATGTTCCCGTAAGCATCGTAGCTATAGCCCGTGGTCTGGAGTACTGTGCCGTTGGCGTTGATAGTGTTTTCATTCTGGTTCGCCAGCAGTTTACGGCCTGTGCTCAAGTCTTTCCAGATGTGATCTATTTTTTTGTATTGGTCACTGACAACGTTTTCATCAATCCCGCATACTTTTTTACTTTTAAACACATACCATTGCGTTATCTTGTTGCCGGCATCCCCGTATCCGTATTCCAGATTGTAGCTGAAATCGGTACTGGAGACCGGTTCAAAATTATAATTTCCTGCTTTTTTCGTGTTCGTCTCGGATAACTTATTCCCTTTTGTCCATCCGTCTTTTGAATCGGAAACGATATAGGTATTTCCGTATTTAAGCGGATAGGATGAACCCACATCGAAAGAATGTTTTTGTTCGCCAGTGTTTAGATCTCCGGAGGAATTAGAAGAGGCGGTCTCGGTAATATATTGATAACTTACGCTGGAACCATATTCCGAAAATAAGTTAACTATGGAGTTGTCACTCCATGTTCTTTCCTTGAAAGGAATAGCTGTCGGAATATAGCCTTCAAATGAATAATACTGAACCTCGCTATAATAAATAAAATTAGGATCGGGAGGATAAGGCCCACCTGTGGGTATTATATTCAGTATCCCCGCACCATCGGTAAGGGTGCTTGATGTGCTGTATTTGAAGTTTCTGTAAGTAGTACTTCCGGATTCATTCACATTCTGGATTTGCTTTATCCTCAATCCTCCCGCCAGTTTCACAGAACCGGAACTGTCTTTATAACGATGCGCTTCATATATGAAATTGGTCCTGCCTCCCGTAGGATAAATTATTCCCGTTAAAATCCCATCTTTCATGGCAGTCTCATTCGGTTCCCTGTTGCCCCCCGGTATGGTAACGGATGCATACATGCTGCCATTAGGAAAATTGTGAACGTTTACCTGTGTGTTAATCGTGGGGACCAGGGTTGTATTATTCGCCGCATTGTAATAGCCCCACCTGTCGAGGGAACGGGGATTTTTGTTCACGGTCCGATCGTTATACTGGAAACTGTAAACTTCGGATTCCGTTTCAGCGGGAGAAGAGATTTTAACCTGGTTTAAAAATAACAATGGAAAATCATCATAGGTAAGGGTTTGGAAAAATTCGATTTGTTTTACCAATACATTGTTGTTGTCGTAAACCCGGATGGAAGTTAATCCCTTACGGTTGTTTTCGTTTTTTGTAAACTCCACGCGGCCACCGCTGAAACGGATCGTTTTGATATACGAATTTCTTTGATAGGAAGCCTCCGTGTTACGCATTGGAAAACGATATCCGGAGGGTATCCTTAGGTCATCGAAATCTCTCAATACTAATTGACCATTTAAAGT
Organism: Dysgonamonadaceae bacterium; assembly: GCA_031269865.1. Taxonomy (GTDB): domain Bacteria; phylum Bacteroidota; class Bacteroidia; order Bacteroidales; family Dysgonomonadaceae; genus JAISUH01. The sequence goes on from JAISYO010000084.1 coordinate 3,902, forward strand.
ACAGGTATAATAGCGGCCAGGCAATACTGAATCCAAAATTCGAATTATGGGTATTTCGTTTGTACATTGGCATGTAATATCGTCAATCATGATTACCGCGTCAGTTTCCCTAAGATAAGGAATCTGGGGAATGTTGTTATAATAATCAAAGCTTATGGTCCTGTTGCTCGTGGGAGAATAAATCTTGTTGACCTTCCACGATGTGGGAACGCTGGGTCTTGATAAACCATACTGGCTGAGTACAAAATCTTTATACTTTTCTTCCGAACCTCCAAAAAAATATTGCAGACCTTTGGAATCGGTAATATTGATAAAATTAGTGTGATTGTTGGCTACGGGTAAAGATACTTTTATCGGCTCCACAGGTATGGTTACCGGCTGTAGTTGATTGCTCGCTAATCTTTTGAAATAAAACCTTCCGTGGTGGTTCAATAATGAATAATAAAACTCATCCAAGGCTATGTCCTTTTCCTGATTGGCAACTAAATTCAGTTGTTGGTATGTAGGCTGCTGATTAGCAATCATATCATAAAAATAAAACATCTCGTCTGCTCCTCCGGCTATATTCCGTGAAAGAGAAGGTCCTGTATTTAAACTCCAGCCGTTTTCCAGCCAGCCATTCGACCGCATATTCGGTTTCAACCCTGAGGCATGGTAATTCAACGAGATGGGAATTTTAATATCTCCATCCACAATTTCATAAAGCGGGATGCTAATCTTAACCAATCCATTACTTAAATCCACTGGAAAGTTAATGTATTTAGTCATTTCCATTGCAACAGGAGAAGGAGGTATTACCCTGGGCAATGAGAACGGTGTAGTTTGGGAATAACAGATTCCGCTAACTACCACCAATAAAATTAAAATACTCTTTCTCATGATACTCTTAAATTTTATTTTTATAAAACGCTGCGTGCGCAACCTGTTTTTTACCTTATTTCAAACCCGTTGGCGGAAATGAATAAATATAAAAAAGTTGTTTATCAATTAAACAAGCGCCATATTTGCAGTGTCTAATCACAATTGAACATTTGCAAAAAAGATGCACGACCCAGCAACAAATTTAGGTAAAATTTTTGATGTACGCAACACATTCGGTAAAAATTTACTAACGAGCACGGAAATATACCCCGCAGAGGCGTGGCGCCAAAGTTCTCGGGCTTGGAAGCCATCGCTTCGAGCTGGACGGCAGAAGCGTTGAGCGTTGACAGCGAGAACCTGTCATTCGACGAGTTGCAGACGGAATATAAAGCAGGTTCTCCAAATCTTATTTCACGGAGACGATACCGCGGCAGACGAAAATCTCTTTTCGATCTGGCAGAAAAAATCCGCAAAGCAGCCGCCCGCGTGAAGATGACCAATACAGGCAATAGCGCCGAATTGTTCTCGCAGATACAACAGGTTGTGCCGCTGTCCCGCACGCAAGACGTGGACATTCTGATCTACGGCGCCCTATGTTTCCTGAAAGATTTTTGGAAAGAAGATGAGATCGAAACTTTGATAGCCATCGTAAGCGCCGAACAGGCGCGAGAATATATCCGTAAAGCGCTGCCAAAATCCTGACGTAGCGAGCTTCAAGCAAGCTCTCAATACCGCAGGCAATATCACAAGCCTTGCAGGTGTGATTTCCATCATCGCTCTGCAAGGCTTGTTTTTTGAGCTGAATTATGCTGAAAGTATCTAATGCGGAAGTGGATATTTGCTTTTTATGTCGAATCAGACTATCTTTGCACTGCTTTAACAAAACAAAGGCGTTTATGAATACCCATTACCCATCGACTTTACTTGAAAATGCCGTCAATGAATTTGCCAAACTTCCCGGAATTGGCAAGAAAACGGCGTTGCGCTTGGTTTTGCACCTTCTCAGGCAGGACGATGGGCAAGTGGAAACTTTTTCCTCGTCCATCGCCACGCTGAAACGGGAAGTGCGCTATTGCGCCTGTTGCCACAACATATCCGACAGCGAGGTGTGCGACATTTGTTCCGACAAATCGCGCGACGCCTCGCTCATCTGCGTGGTGGAAAACGTGAAAGAGGTAATGGCAATCGAAAACACGGTGCAATTCAAAGGTTTATACCACGTGTTGGGCGGTATCATCTCGCCCATCGACGGCATCGCACCTTCGGATTTGGAAATCGCGAGCCTCGTCGAAAGGGTAAGTTCCGGCGAAGTGAAAGAGGTTATTTTGGCGTTGAGCGCGACGATGGAAGGCGACACCACCAACTTTTACATCTACCGCAAACTGCAAGCTTTCGGTGTGAAAATCAGCATCATCGCACGCGGTGTTTCCATCGGCGATGAAATTGAATACGCCGACGAGGTAACGTTGGGACGATCTATCCTCAACCGCACGCCATTTGACGAATCCTATAAATTAGTCGCAAAATAATGGAATACAAGGTATTGAGGCAATTGAACATTCATTATTTCGCGAGCATCGCCGTGCTCGCCGTCCTTTTCGTGTTGGCAATACTCAAAATCGTCCGGTTTTCCGAAACGCCGCAAGCCGTCAGCCTCACGGTAGAAATGTACGCGGTTGTGATTACGCTGGTAGCGATTCCTATCTTGCTGAAAACCTTCGCGGAAAGGTTGAAAAAAATCAAGCAGGCGGGCGCGAATCCTTCGGAAGCGACACGTCAATACAAAATGGCTTATTTCGTCCGGCTCTACGCCTTGGCGTTCGTTACGGTTGGCAACATCGTTTTGTACGCCTTGTCGCGAAACCAAAATTTTCTTTGGCTGACAGTCGCCCTCTTCGTCATTTTCCTTTTCTGCAAATCGTCCGAAAAAGAAATTTTTTCCTTGACGGAAACCGGCGACAACCCGCAAAAACAAGAAGAATGAACGTTTTTTTTGAACATAACAACCTCTTGCTGAGAGCGCTCGAACCTGAAGACATAGATATTCTCTATGCGTGGGAAAACGATTCGGAATTGTGGAAATACGGTGCTTCCGTCTCGCCGCTTTCGCGCTATGCCATTCGCCAATATCTGGACGAGGCGAGGCAGGACATCTACCAAACGCGGCAGTTGCGGTTGATGATAACCTTGCGAAAAGACGGGCGGGAACAGCGCGTCGGGCTGGTTGATTTGTTTGATTTCGATCCACAACATCTTCGCGCCGGCGTGGGTATCCTTATCGCCCCCGATTTTCAGAAACAAGGTCTCGGTACACAATCGCTACGCCTGATTCAACGCTACGCCTTTGATTTTCTGCACTTGTCGCAACTCTACGCGCACATTCCCCGACAAAACACCGCGAGTATCCGCCTGTTTCGGAAAGTTGGGTTTTGCGAATCCGGGGTGCTAAAAAATTGGGCGCGGATAAACGATGCCTTTTCCGACGTTTTGATACTGCAACTTTTCCAAAATCCAACTGTTTTACAATGAATTGAGCGATGCAAGAAGAAATAAAAAAAGCGTGTGAGACGATGCGTAACGGCGGAATTATCCTCTACCCCACCGATACGGTTTGGGGAATCGGTTGCGATGCGACAAACGAAGATGCCGTGCGCCGTATTTTTGAGATAAAACAGCGCGAGGACGACAAGTCGATGCTGGTACTGCTCGACAACCCCGCAAAATTACAAACCTACATGTCGGAAGTCCCTGACATCGCGTGGGATATGATAGAGCTTAGCGACAAGCCCCTAACCCTCATTTATACAGGGGCTATAAACCTCGCGCCCAATTTGATAAGCGAAGATGGAAGCATCGGGATCCGCATCACAAGCGAAGCTTTTTCCAAAGAGCTTTGCCGCCAATACCGCAAGCCCATCGTTTCCACGTCCGCCAATATCAGCGGACAGCCCTCGCCTTCCCACTTCGGGGAAATTGAGGCGGAAATAAAAAACGCGGTGGATTATGTCGTGCCTTTCCGCCAAAAAGAACGGACGAAAGCCCTTCCGTCAAGCATCGTGAAATTAGAAAGGGACGGCACGATTCGTGTCATTCGGAAATAATTATCTATCTTTGCGCGTTGTTTGGCAATAAAGAAATTGTTTTGATAAAGAATCTATTCAACCGATTTTTGCAGTGGCGGATAAAATACATTAGCGAACGCCATTTTTTCCTGCTCGTGTGTTTCCTTGTGGGTGTGGGGGCGGCTCTGGCTGCCTACGTGCTGAAAACGGCGATCCATTTCATTCAGCATTTCCTGACGGAAAATTTCGACGAAACGGGGGCGAATTACCTTTATCTTCTGTATCCGATTTTGGGCATCTTGATTGCCGGGCTTTACGTGAGATACGTCGTGAAAGACAGCATCAGCCACGGGGTAACCAAAATACTTTTTGCCATATCGCAACGCAAGAGCCGCATCAAACCGCACAACATATATACCTCGCTCGTAGCAAGTTCCATAACCATCGGCTTGGGCGGATCGGTTGGGGCGGAAGCACCCATTGTGCTTACCGGCTCGGCAATCGGCTCAAATTTGGGGCGTTTGTTCAAACTCGATCAACGTCAGTTGATGATTTTGGTGGGCTGCGGCGCGGCAGGTGCAATTTCTGGAATTTTCAAAGCCCCCATCGCGGGCATTCTGTTCGTCATCGAAGTGCTGTTGCTCGATTTGACAATGGCTTCCATCTTACCCCTGCTCATCACTTCCATAACCGCCGCGACCTTATCGTATATCCTGACAGGTTCCAACTCTATGTTTGCCTATACGCAAATCGAGAGTTTCCTTATGCGGCGTATTCCTTATGTCGCCGCCCTTGGTATTATGTGCGGTTTCGTTTCCATCTACATTACCCGTGTGATGATGTGGGCAGAGGATATTTATCAAAAACTGGGCTATTGGCAAAAATTCCTTGTCGGCGGCGTTACGCTGAGTGTCCTTATTTTTCTTCTGCCGCCCTTATACGGAGAGGGTTACGATACCATCAACACACTTTTGGCTGGGGGTACGAAATACAAGGATTTGTTGAGAGGCAGTTTTTTCTACGCTTCGCAAGGGACGTGGAGCATCATCGTTTTCTTGGTGTTAGTCATTCTTCTTAAAGTATTTGCGTCAAGTGCCACGAACGGTGGCGGTGGAACCGGCGGTGTGTTCGCGCCGACACTGTTTTTGGGCTGCATCGTAGGCTTCGTATTTTCATATACCCTCAACCAACTTGGCTACACGCCCTACCTTCCCCACGAAAATTTCGCCCTGATGGGAATGGCTGGCGTGATGGCAGGCGTGATGCACGCGCCGCTAACCGGTACCTTCCTCATTGCCGAACTTACAGGCGGTTACGCGCTATTCCTGCCCTTGATGATTGTTTCGAGTATCTCTTACGCTACTATTATTCTGTTTGAGAAGCACAATATCTACGCCATTCGTCTGGCGAAGAAGGGGGAATTGCTCACGCACCACAAAGACAAGGCGGTGCTGAGTTTTTTGGAAATCGGGCAACTGCTCGAAACCGATATTCCGGTGGTAAATCCCGATATGTATTTGGGCGATATGGTAAAAGTAATTTCGAAATCCAATCGCAATATATTTCCGGTAGCGGATAACGACGAAAAATTGGTGGGATTGGTTTACCTGAACGATATTCGCAACATTATTTTCCGCCCGGAACTTTACGAGCGTTTCAAGGTGTCGAAATTTATGGTGGGCGCCCCGGCAAAAATCGACATCAATATGCCGATGAGCAAGGTAATGAATCTCTTCGAGGACACAAAGGCTTGGAACTTGCCGGTGGTGGACGGCGAGGGACGATACAAAGGCATTATTTCCCAATCCACCATCTTCAACGCATACAGGGAAGTGTTGGTTGATAATTATTCCGAACCCGACGAAGTATGAGAAAAGAAGATTTGCGCATCGTTTTTATGGGCACGCCCGAATTTGCGGTGGAGTCGCTCAGGGCCTTGGTTGAAAACGGATACAACGTTGTTGGCGTGATCACTATGCCGGACAAACCTGCCGGGCGCGGCTATCAATTTCAGCCCTCGGCGGTAAAAGAATACGCGCTTTCGAAAAACTTCGCACTGCTGCAACCCGAAAAACTGAGGGACAAGGTTTTCCTGCAAGAACTGAGCGATTTAAAGGCTGATTTACAAGTCGTTGTCGCCTTCCGAATGCTTCCGGAAGTGGTTTGGGCGATGCCCCCGAAAGGGACGTTCAACCTTCACGCCGCCTTGCTACCCCAATACCGGGGTGCTGCACCCATCAATTGGGCGGTTATCAACGGAGAAAAAGAAACCGGCGTAACCACGTTTTTTTTGACGCAGGGAATGGACACCGGAAAAATCATTTTTCAGGAAAAAACCCCGATAGGGGAGAAAGACAATGCCGGGACAATACACGATAAATTGATGGAATTGGGTGCGGCGTTGGTTTTGAAAACGGTAGATGCAATCATCGACAATGCCGTCAAACCCATTTCCCAATCCGATTTTTTGCACCCTGCCGAAACCTTAAAACCTGCGCCCAAGCTGTTTAAGGAAACTTGCCATGTCGATTGGGGACAAGCATCGGAAACCATTCGCAATTTCGTGAGGGGATTATCGCCCTATCCTGCCGCTTGGACGGAATTGGTTTTGCCGGACAAAACACGACTGTCGTTCAAAATACTTGATGCGTCAATCGCCGAAAAGCCCCATTCGTTGCTTTCGGGCAGCATCGAAACCGACAACAAATCGGTTGTGAATGTAGCTTCGGCAGACGGTTTCGTCAGCTTGCTCGACATTCAACTCGCGGGAAAAAAACGGATGAAGATAAAAGATTTCCTCAACGGATTCAAATTCCCGGACGGCAGTCGCTTTGAATAGCCACTCATATAAAATTCGGTCTCTATTCGTCATTGTGGGCTTGACCCGCAATCTCTTTTATAACAGGAGATTCTGAAACAAGTTCAGAATGACGGTTTGCTCTGTTTTGTAACTGTAATTTGGTATCACTTCGACCATTTGTAATTCAGCCCAAGACTGAAATACTCGTTTATCTGCAAAAAACCGAATTTGTCGTTGCGGGGTACACCGTCGTCGAACCTCAAATTCAAGTTCAGGCTCGTGGAAAAAAATCGGCTCAAAGCCATATCCAGCCTGTTTTCCAATTCCATCTGCACTTTTTTATAGCTCGTGAAATACATCAGGCGCGAATTCCAAACTAGGTAGCGGTTGTAGTCGTATATGAGCGTTGCATTTATGGTTGAACCATAATCGGTTAGCGATTTCTTGCCTTCCGGAATACCGTAGCGGGCAACCTTCACGTCCTTATTCCCCACATACCGATAACTGAAAGATAAAGGAGCTAAGGAAGCGTTCACTCTGGTGCGGCGAAAACGGATAGTTTTCGAGCTTTTGTCGAGACCATAGCTCAAACCGATACCCGCAGTAACGTATAAGGGAGCCAAAAACGCGGACAATTTGTCTTTGGAGTTGGCAGGATAACCCGGAAAAAATTGGGACCGGGTATCCCAAGTAAACGAATAAGACCATTTTTTGATGAAGGCGTCGATACCGAAATTGCCGGAATAGCGAAACATATCCTCGCCGATGCGGTAGGAACGCAAGGTATCGCTGGGAGCGTCGAACAGCGACAACTTCCACTCGACTGTGTTGTTGAAGCGGACTTTCTCTTTATTGTAATTCATTCTCAAAACGTGGTAGTTGTATATATTCAAATTACTTACCCCGCCTTTATACCAGTTCTCTGAAATATAGTTTTGGGAAAATTTCAAGTTGTGATCCCCCGAATGGACCCAGAACCTTCTCCGAATGGTTGTTTTTTCCACGGACGGCGCAGCCAACGAATAGTTTGACTCCACCGCCAACAATTCTTTAAAGGGATTGAACTCCTCAATGACCTCCTTGTCGGTAGCCGTTTGTGGAATTTGCCGAAAATCAGAGGCTGACAGGAAAATACGGTCGGGGAAATCCCTCAGGTAGTCGTCCATCACTTTCCCCGCGAAGGCTTGCCGATTCAGCTGGGGGCTAAACGTTTCGTCGGGGGGAATCAGCATCCCCCGATAAAGCGACGATTCGCGTTTCGGATAAGCGAGGGCGGTGTCGCCCACCAATTTGCGCCCCTCAAAAATAACGGGGAGGAACAAGGGGTTGTAAAACATGGTGTCGCGGAAAGTCAGCCCCCGCAACGATTCGTTGTTGTACAAATCGGGCAGGATCAGCGTTCCGTTTTCCCTCCTTGCGTAAAGGGAATCCCACGTGGTTTTTACCACAAAGGGCATTTGTATTGCGATTTGGGGCGTGTCGCGCCGAGGGGTAGCGACAGGCTTCCGCTTTGTGGTATCTTTCGGCGCAGGCTTGACAGACTGTTCCTGAAACGACTGGTTAGAACCCTGCAATTGCTTTTCTATATCCGTGATGTTCTTGAACAACTCTAAGCTATCGGGCTGCTGGGCAAGTGATTCGAAAGCAAAAAGAACCCAACCTGCAAAAATGAACAATAAAATTTTTTGTTTCATAGCCATCTCTTTTTGAATGCAAATACAAAGATACGAAATTCTTTTGTTATGGATAGCAAATCTACGATTTCCCCCAAAAAACACGAAAAATAATGTCCCAATCGCGCTTCCTTTATTTCTCGACGATTTTCAAAAATCCACGCACCCACCCTTATTTTTCCCCTGCAATTTGTGAAATTCGGGGCAAAAGCCCCCTTTTTAGTTAAATAATGTTATATATCCAATCTTTTGCGCTCAAAAATTATGTTCTAAAACATAAATGCCCTATATTTGCATCGTGTTTTTCATGGTATTAGATTTAAGGTTAACAATGAAGATTGGTTGTCGTGATGACAACCTTTTTTTTGCTCCTTTTATGTATTAAACATAATGCAAATTATCAAAAATGAAATATAAAGAAATCCGCATGGAACTTCACAGCTTCATACGGATTAAACAAATAACAAACTCTACTTATATGAAAAAACAAATACTACTACATGATCATTTTACTATTTACTATGTCATCACATTACATTACATTACATCATTTTATTATGTCCTTCTATTTGTATAACAATA
>JAISYO010000027.1 GCA_031269865.1 Dysgonamonadaceae bacterium
CCGAGTGTCGAGGGAACGCCTTCCATACACACGTCTATGCGCTTGCCCGTTGAGGCTTCGCGCTTTACGCTTTTCATTCCGATATAGGAAAATTCAAGCGTGTAATCGCCCGATTTCAGGTTGTCGAAGGCATATCGCCCTTCGTTGTCGGTAGCCGCCACGCTGCCGGTTTGCAGTATTTTTACCGTTGCGCCGTTCAGCAATTGCCCTGATGCACAATCGCTAACCGTGCCGACAATGCTTTGCCCCGTCAGCGAAAAGCACACGAATAATGATGCCAATATGTTTGTTGCTTTTAATTTCATCGGATTATTTTATTTTTTACTGTTGGTGGAATGTTTTTTTATTTTACCCACAAAAGTACAGCCTTCCGAAAGCGTGCACAATCCCCAAAAACAAGGAATTTTCAACCTTCGACTAATCTAAAATGGGGATACGGGGGGGCTAAAACCATCTGAATTATCGGATAAAAAAACACGTAACTGCTTGATAATGTACATATATTTCCCATAAAAAAATGTTGTTTATGTCAAAATAAGTAATATCTTTGCAAGCAGAAAATGAGCGAAAAAAAGTAAAGAAATAAAATTTCAGTTTCTTAAACCAATTTAAAAAACAGGATATGATAACAAGATTTTTGGCATTCGCATTGGGAATTTTTCTTTTGAGTTGCAATCAGAGCCGTTCAAACACGAAAACGGAAAGCGAATAAATTGTCGCTGAAACGATTGCGAGTTCCCCAACACTCGACATGCTAAAAGACAAAGAAGAAATTCAAAACCTTATCCGACAAATGTTGAATTGGGCAAGTTCAGAGGAAGTTATAAAAATTTTGCCGATGCTTGCCGATGATAATAAGGTTGTTACCGGTTTCGATTTGGATTGGCACAAGGCAAATCTCGACACGCTCAGGGCAACGGGTTTCTTCGCGGAAGAATTTATTGAAAACTACAACCAAATCATTTTAACGCTTGACAAAATGGTTAAAAACAATGATTTCGGCACGTTTTATATCAATGAAATTCCACCTTTCCGCTTTGCTAGCGATTATAGCCCTTGGTGTGCATGTCAAGACGTTCCGTATGACAACCCCAATCCGCGAGATTATGTGGAAGTGAAAATAATTGAAATACAGAACGATAAGGCAAACATTAGTTGGACTTGGGGCAGTCCCGATCCTGACAAGTATCCTGTTTGGGAAAATTTCGCATACCATTTCAATACCACAAAAGAAGGGGGCAAGTGGAAAATTTCCTGTTTGCAACATTTTGATTTTAAGGAAAGTACTCGGTTGCCAAGTGAAAATTAAGCGACTGCCCAAGCATTGGTTTTTGCAAAATAAATCAAACAAGGAAAAGAAAAAGCATTATCTCAACTTTTCTTTATTCTAATTCTTTTTTGTGGTTGTGTAATTATTTGCAGGGTTATTTTTACTTTCTTTTTTTCCTCTTTATACCAATTATTTATCGCAATTTTGGCAAGTTCCAACTGTTTTTGGGCAATATCGTCTAAAATATCGTTATTTCAATCGGTTTTGAAATAACGACTGCAACAATTGCCGCCAAAACGATACGTTTCAAAATTTCCTTATCTACACATAAACCGCTGTATGTGGCTTAATTTACGCTTATTCTCTGATTTTGTTTCTGACATATACATATACTCTTTGAAAACTCAAATACTATGGATTGGAAATCCATAGTATTTGAGTTTGAATTGGCAAATATATTCGGCTCAAATCGTAATTTTTAGCCCCTGTTCGCTGTCCATTTCAAAAATATAGCGTACTTTTGGGTGGAAATTATAAAATAGGAAGATGAAAAAAATACTGTCTGCACTCTTTTTCGCGCTGCTTGCGGGTTTTGTTTCGGCTCAGACGACGCCTTTCAAATTCGCGTTGATTACCGATACCCACGTCAGCAATCCGGCGAACAACGAAGATCTGCGCCGTGCCGTAGCCGACATCAACGCCCAGCCCGACATTGATTTTGTCATTCATTCCGGCGACGTGAGCGAATTTGGTTCCGACGAAGAACTAAAAACCGCCAAATCCATTCTCGACAGCCTTCAAAAACCGCTCTACGTTATCCCCGGAAACCACGATTCCAATTGGTCGGAAAGCGGCACCAACAGTTTCCTTCGGATTTTCGGCGGGGAAACCTTCGCTTTCGAACACAAGGGCTATAAACTAATGGGAATGGCTTCGGGTCCGAATATGCGAATGAGCCCCGCCCAAATTCCTCGCGAGAACTTGAATTGGTTTTTCGGGGAATTGGGTAAAACCGATAAAAATCAGCCGATTATCTTCGCGAACCATTATCCGATGGACGATGGGGTAAACAATTGGTTTGAGGTGCTTGACACCCTTCGCGCATACAATGTGAAGCTGATGCTTTGCGGACACGGACACGTGAACCGCGCAATGAATTTCGAGGGGGCGAACGCCGCAATGTGCCGTTCCACGTTGCGGGCAGGCGCCGAGTTTGGCGGATACAACATCATTACCGTCAGCCCCGACACGATTTGTTTGCAGGAACGCCTCGTTTCAGGCATCACAAACGAGCCGTGGCTAAGCTATTCCACAAAAGAAAAGTCTCATTGGGCGGACAACCCGCCGCGCTTGAATTATCGGGCGAACCTCGAAAACAAGCACGTTTCCGAAGTTTGGCGGATTCAGGAATTGAGCGACATCGGCAGTGGAATGGCGTTGGAAGGGAAAAAATTGGTTTACGCCACCACTTCGGGGGAAATTAAGGCAGTGAACGCCACGAACGGAAAACGCTTGTGGACGTATCGAACCGAAGGCAAAATCTATTCCACGCCCACGGTGTATAAAAATGTGCTTTGGTGCGCCTCGTCCGATAGCTATCTTTACGGTTTGAGCCTTGGAAACGGAAAATTGAATTTCAAGATGGGCAACGACAAGGCGGTGGTTTCTTCCCCGGTTTGTGCCGACGATAAAGTGATGCTTGCCGGTGGCGACGGGACTTGCCGTGCGTGGAACACGAAGAACGGACGGCTCGTTTGGGAATACAGGGGCGTGAAAAATTTTGTGGTAACACGTCCCCTGATAAAAAACGGCGTGCTTTTTTTCGGAAGTTGGGGCAACGAGTTTTACGCGCTCGACATCGCAAGCGGAAACCAAAAATGGAAATGGAACAACGGACAGGGCAACCGTATGTTTTCGCCGGCGCAGGTTCGTCCGGTAGCGACACGGGGCAGGATTTATTTGGCGTCGCCCGATCGCTATATGACTGTTTTGGACGAAGAAAGCGGCGAAGTGATTTGGCGGTTCAACGATAAGGACAACCGCGTCCGCGAATCCATCGGCATTTCGGAAGATGGGAACACGGTTTACGCGAAAACGATGGACGGGAAAATCCTCGCCGTTGATGCGACTGTCCCGGTACGAAAAATAAAATGGCTGTCATCGGGCGAGGATATGGGTTACGAACTTACCCCGACAGCCCTCGCCGAGAAAAACGGTGTCGTTTACGCGCCTACCGACAAGGGCTTGATTTACGCTTTTCGCGCTTCCGATGGGACATTCCTTTGGAAATACCGCGTGTCGAGCGGATTGATAAACATTATTTTACCAACGGACGGCAACGAACTCTACGTTTCTTCGATGGACGGCGTGTTGGTAAAATTGAAAGTGGATTGAATACAGAAAAATACGAAAAACGATGAAAGAGAATTTGAAAATTTCGAGACGGATATGTTTCTTTTTGCTTGCCTTATCAAGCACATTTGTTGCCGGATACGCACAACAAATTACCCCGGAAACGGCGTTGGAACGTTATATTCACAACGATGATCGCACTTTTGGTTGGGAAATACGCGATACTTGCGCCGCCGAAGGGGTTAAAATTTATTCCCTGACACTCTACTCGCAGAAGTGGCAGAATATGATATGGAAGCACGAATTGATTGTCTGCGTGCCTGAAACACTTGATAAAGAGGTAGCTATGCTGTTTGTCAATGGCGGTTCGATCAATGGGGGCTTCCCGAAAATTATTCCGTTTGACGATGGTATTACTACTGCTATGGCGACTATGGCAGTCAAAAACAAGGCGTTGGCTGCCACGTTGCGACAAGTGCCAAACCAACCCCTTTACGATGGGCTGAACGAAGACGCCCTGATTTCATATACGTTGGAAAAATTTCGGAAAACCGGCGATTATTCGCTTCCCCTGCTTTTTCCGATGGTTAAGAGTGCCGTCAGCGCGATGGACGCCGTTCAGGAATTTGCAATGAAAACCCTTGGCAAAAAAGTGTCGGGATTTGTCGTTTCGGGCGCGTCCAAACGCGGGTGGACAACTTGGCTTACCGGGGCAATTCGCGATTCGCGCGTTATCGCGATAGCACCGATGGTTATTGATATGTTAAATATGCCGCTAACGCTTGATTATCAGAAGAAACTCTACGGCGAATACAGCGAACAAATCAACGATTACGTAAAGATGGATATTCCGCAGATGATACATAGCGACGAGGGCAAAGCCATTGTAGCGATGCTCGATCCCTACTCTTACCGACAGAATATCACGATGCCCAAGATGCTGATAATGGGGACGAACGATCCGTATTGGACGGTTGATGCGGTAAAACATTATCTTCCCGATATACCGGGCACAAATTTTTTAGTCTATGTGCCCGATGCGGGGCACGGACTTGGCAATAAAAAGCAGGCATTGACGGCGTTGAACGCATTTTTTGGATTTACGCTTACTCATACGCGCTATCCCGTTTGTTCGTGGGAAATAGCGGAAAAAGGCAAGCATATTGAACTGAAAATAAGCCTTTCCCCCGAAAAAATCGTCGCGGCACGTTTATGGAAAGCTACGTCGGACAGCAGGGATTTTCGCAAGTCGAAATGGGCGTCCTCAAATATAGCGTTGAAAAACGGCGATTTGCAAGTCAAGTTGAGCTATCCGGCAAAAGACTATCAGGCTTTTTACGTAGAGCTAACCTACAAAGATGTTAATAACGAGGATTTTACTGTCTGTACGCAAATTTACACGGCTGACAGAAAGCACGTCTTCATCAACGAATGAAACCTGTATTCACGGCGCATTCCAGTTCGGCGGTTGCACGCCGAGCAGGTGGCGGACGAAAAAGTCGAAGCGTTTGCGATCGCCGTACTCGCCACCCATCGTGTGGTTGGAACCGGGTACTACCACCAATTCAAACTCTTTTTTAGCCTTGATTAAGGCATTGACTACCTGCATTGTAGAGGCAGGATCAACGTTGTCGTCCAACTCGCCCACCATCAACATCAGCGGACGTGTCAGCAGGTGCGCGTTCTCAACGTTGCTACTCGCTATGTAACTGCTGTCCACCGGATAGCCCATCCATTGCTCGTTCCACCAAATTTTGTCCATACGGTTATCGTGGCTTCCGCAAGCAGCGTAAGCCGCTTTGTAAAATTCCGGGTGCCATAGCACCGCCGCCATCGCCTCTTGTCCGCCAGCCGATGCGCCAAAGATACCCACGCGCTCAATGTCCATATAGGGGTATTTCTGCGCCGCCGCTTTTATCCACGGAATGCGATCGGGGAAGCCGCCGTCTTTGAGGTTTTTGTAGCACACGCTCTCGAAGGCTTTGCCACGAAACGAGGTTGTCATTCCGTCGCACTGCACCACGATAAAGCCTAACTCTGCGATTACCTGATGGTTCCAATGTAGTGCGTGGAACGATTTCGGCGTGTAGGCACCACCTGGACCGGAATAGATATATTCCAAAACGGGATATTTCTTTGACGGATCGAAGTTCGTTGGGCGGAAAATCAGTCCCCAAATGTCGGTTTTGCCGTCGCGCCCCTTAGCGACAAAGGTTTCGGGTGCTGTCCAGCCCAGCGATAGCAGTTTGTCGAGCGTGCATTCTTCGAGGGTTAAAACGATACTGCCGTCGGTGGCGTTGCGGACAAGCGTTTTCGGTGCCATATCGGTTTTAGAGTACGTATCTACCAGATAATGAAAATCTTTCGAAAAAATAGCCGTGTGATTGCCTTCCTCCGGCGTTAGGCATTTCATTCCGGTGCCATCCATCTTAATTGAGTAATAATGAATGAGATATGGATCTTCTTTGGGATTTACGCCACTTGCCGAGAAAAGTATCTTATCGGCGTGTTCATCAACATTGATAACTTCGCGCACACACCATTTGCCTTTGGTAATCTGCGTTTTAACCTTAGCCGTCTTGCTGTCGATCAAATAAAGATGATTCCAATTGTCGCGCTCGCTCATCCAGACGATTTCGTTGCCGATATGTTTCTTGTAATAGCGGTTGTAATTGATATAGGTGTCGCTCGTTTCCTCAATCATCGTGCGCACGATTCCGGTTTTGGCGGACAGTTCGAGGACGCGGTAAACCTGATGCCCGCGCTGATTGTAGTCGAAGAGCAGATGTTGGCTCACGTTGTCCCAAGCCATACGGTTCAGTTCATATTGCGAAGCAAACAAATCCGTTGATGGAGAGATGATTGCGCCCGTTTCAACGTCGAGGATATGTGGCACATAGAAAGGCAAGGCATCGCCCGGCTTGGCATATTCGCGCTTGTGCAATTTGGGTTGCAACTGATCGTTGGGCGACGATTCAATCATATAGAAATACTGTTTTTCGGCAGGGCGTATCTTCATCGTCGCCAGCTTGCGCGAATCGGGCGCCCACTGAATATAAGCCGAATAGTATTCCCCGGCCGAACCGTCGAGGCTCAACGCCCGTTCTGATCCGGTAGCCCTATTGCGCACCCATACATTGCTGTTGCGCACAAAAGCCGTGTATTTGCCGTCGGGTGAGGGAATGCTGTCGCCCCTGCGCTGTTCGTCGCGCTCGCCCCAATAACGCGGTTCGCCACCACCGCCACGATTGCCACGTCTGCCCCCGAATGTAGGGCGCGAGGTAATGCGCTGTTTCATCGTGTCCGGCATCTGCGTGATGCTTTTGCTGTCAGCGTCCACAAGCATATATTGCTGTCCCTCAGGCGTATCACGGATATACCATAGTCGGTGCGAATCGCCTATCCATCGTGGCGCGATATTCGCGTTCGGCACGGCGTTCCGATACTTTTCCGGCAACGCCATCGCCCTGTCGTAATCAGCCCTTGTGCCTTGTGCGCTCACTGTTAGTGAGATAACAGCAAACAAACAGACCGTCAAATGTTTCATCGTAAAATACATATCATTCCAAGCTATTTTTTGGCAGTAACCATCACACCGTTGGCAACGTTCCGCATATAGGTGCCGCCGAGTGGCAGGTTTTTGAGAACGCCGTCCACCACCATCGCGGAAGAGCCGCCACCGTCAAGGTTCAAGCCCGTATATGCGCCCAAGGCTTTCAGGATTGCGCCGACTTGTCCGCAGGTAGCACCTACGGAATAATCTGCCTTACGTCCGTCCACCACAATGAGCCAGATTTTTTTGCTGTCCTGCGACCAGCCGACGGCTGTACGGGGGTGCGCTTCGTTCCAAATTTCAACGGGCGATCCATTGTTTAAAAGAACGCCGTTCCCATCGGGCTGGCATCCTACCACGTTCAATTTTTTATCGGTAATGGTGGCACCATTGATTTTCACGTTCATCGTGATGTTTACTTTATCGCCCACATTTAACCCGGCAAGGAAAGTTTTTGAATCGCCTGAAGCAGAATATGTTGCCGTGATTTTCATCTTGCGAATTAGCACGTGATTGCCGGAACCGCTTCCAACGTCAAGTCGAAGGGCATGTCCGGCAAGTCCCCATTCGTGATCGGTAATCGCCGATTTGAGATTAAGCGTGAACTTTTTCCATTTGTTCTCGTCGCTGGCATCAATCCCGGTAATATCCAACTTCTGATCTTCATTGGTAGAAACACCCGCTGCCGCACCCGGCTTACCATAGAATACCTGCGCGTTGGCAATGTTTGTTGCGCTTTGGTATTCAAAGGTAAACTCCACGGCATTAGCACCTTTAACGCTCGAAATCAGAAGCGTGGTATAAACCCACGGATCATTTCCAGTGGTTTTCAGTTCCCAATAACTTTCCTTGTTTTCCGCCGTCATATTATTGGGAGGTTGCGGATTATTACCAAAACCAAGCGTTTGTTCCGGCACGCCCCCCGCGAGATTGCCCACCAAAATTGCGCCATCGCCGTTAAAATCAAGCCCGCCGGAAGGTAATTGGGCAGGAAGATTGGTAACGATGTCGTGTTCGATTTGGGTAACGGTAAATTCCATTTTATCGTTGGTGCGCCACCCACCGGAAGGGTATGAGAGGCGAACCATATCGCTTTTGTAGGGCGACCATGCGAAAGCGGAATCGCTGGGGTAGGAATTTCCCAAATTGTTGAACAAGGTAAGTTCGCCTTGTCCTGCATATCCGTTGATTTCGGCAAGGGGGAAAGATGTTCCGCCCGATTCTACGCTACCCGAATAGCTTACATTGCCGTATCCAGGTGTTTGATTGTCTTTGAGATAAAATGCCTGAACCCTGCCATCCCACGGAGTTTGCACCAACATACCGTTGCCGATTTCCATTCCGCAGGGGCGGTTGTTGATGTAACCGTAGCCACTTGTTTTGTCGCCCATCAGGAAAAAGTCGGCATTGACAACGGCGACCGGTTTACGTCCGGCAGGAGCGTAATCCGTTTTCTTGCGGTTGTACATTTGCAAGGGATTTTCTACGTTCCCTAAGGTTGCTTGTGATGCCGGGACGACTTCCAATTTATTGTCGGGGTTTGTCAAATCAACTTCTACTGCCGTAAATACCAATCCTTTACCGCTTACGGCGGTACTTCCGCTAACGTAATTGACAAATTCGGGCAGTTTTATTTTTACGTATTTGATGCCGGGCGACGGTTCTTCCACTTCCAACGTGTCGCCGTAGAATACCGATGAGCCTACCGTAACGCTAAACGGCTTGATGACTGTAACGGGGATTGTTTTTTCAATTTCGCCTGCTTTTACGGTAATGTTTGCCGTGCCCGCGCTTTTGGCAACGACATTGCCTGATGCGGAAACAGAGGCAACGGCGGTATTGCTCGACTTCCATGTAAATGTTATTCCGGTGGCGTTTGCCGGCACTTTCGTGGCGGTAATGAGCTTTTCTTTGCCAACATTGAGCGTTAGCGATTCGGGCGATACCGTGATGTCCGTCAGCGGAATTTCAACCGCCGCAACCGTTACCTGCACCGTTTTGACAATGTTGGTGCTGATGCGTCCGGAAATGGCAATTTGTGTTGTTCCCGCAGATTTTCCCGTTACAAGTCCCGATCCCGAAACGGTGGCAATACTGGTGTTGCCGATGCTGAAATTGAAGGGTTGTTCTTTGGAATCAGCGTCTTGCGGTATAGGCGCAGTGGTTAATTGTGCCGTTTTGCCTATGGCGATATTTACCGATCCCGGCGTTACGGAAATGCCTGTTAATGCGATTTTTGATTCTTCTTTACTGCAACCGCAAAGCAGTATCAGCGTGAAAGCTGAGAGCAGAATGGCATGGCGTGTTCTTCTAATTTCCATGATTCTTTTGTTTAATCGCCAAAAAATGACGAGATAATTATGGAGACTTCTAAAAATAAATTTTGGCGTTCCGATTTTGTCAAACGAAGCCCGTTAGGACTTTGTCGAAAACCCGTTGCGAAGGTAAATAAAAAATCTGTAAAACAAGCAGATTTATCTAAAAATCATCTATAACAGAAAAACTGTTTGCCCGTTTAATAAAATTTTCGCGGTAGAGAAAATAGAATTTCTCTATTGTTATTATTTGCATTTGAAATAAACAATCTTTTTTTGGGAAAATTATATCTATATCTATGCGTTACGATTTTCTATGCCGCCTCAAAATATACGCGAACAAGAGCAACATACAGGCGATTTCCGTCCCGACGACACAAGGGAACACCCCTATTCCGTATTGTTTCGCCAACACGCCCGTGGAATAATTGATGATCATATTCCCGATGAACGCCACGAACAGCGCGAAACTGAACGCCGTACCGGAAGCTTCCTTGAAAATTCCGCCGATAATCCCCAGCATAACCGGAAATCCTGCCGATAATCCCACGCCGATAAAAAACATACCCGACATATTGACGTAGAACGCCGATGACACAACCAGCAACACCAAGCCTAATATCAAGGACATGAGCGCGATACCCATCAGTTGCGGATAGCGAAGGTGGCGAAGAACACCGCCCGTCAGTATCCGCATAAGCGTCATTCCCAAAACCGAAGCCGACAATGCTTGCAAGGCGCTACCCTGCCCCAATCCTTTGCCGTCGATGAAATACGAAACGCCCCAGTTGTTGATGATGGCTTCGAACGCCGATTGGAAAAAAAGGAAAAAGCAGATGGCGATGAACAATTTGTTTTTCAGAAATTTAGGGATAAGTTTCAGGGATATCTTCTCTTTCCCCACAATTTCGGG
>JAISYO010000130.1 GCA_031269865.1 Dysgonamonadaceae bacterium
TTCGGATTATAAAAGGTAAAACAGATAAGAATGCAGTTATTTACACCGACGGTTTTAAAACATATAATGGACTTGCCGATTATGGTTACAAAAAGCATTTTCGCATCAATCACGGCGAAAACGAGTTCGCAAAAGGACACGACCACATCAACGGCATCGAGAACTTTCGGGGACTGTGTAAAGTCAGATTAAGCAAGTACAGAGGAACACATAAACATAAATTTTATTTGCATATAAAAGAAATCGTGGAAAAAATTTGTACCTTTGCCGTTCGCAAGCGGCGCGGTAGTTCAATGGATAGAATAGAAGTTTCCTAAACTTTTGATTCGGGTTCGATTCCCGACCGGGCTACTTTCATCGACAAGCACTTAGAAACCGTTTCTTAAAACCAAGAAGAATGAGAAAAACAACTTTTCTTTTATTGACGTCCCTCATCGCCTGCCTCGGCATTTCCTGCCCGCAGAAGACGAACAGCGATTCGCAATCCGAATGGATACAGCTTTTCAACGGCAAAAACCTTGACGGTTGGACGCCGAAAATCCGTGGTTACGCCCTCGGCGAAAATTTCGGGAACACCTTCCGTGTGGAAGACGGACTGCTGAAAGTACGTTACGACCAGTACGATACCTTTGACAAACGCTACGGACATTTGTTCTACAAAGATTCGCTTTCGCATTACATCATCAGGGTGGAATACCGCTTCGTGGGCGATCAATGCAACGGCGGCGAAGGTTGGGCGTATCGCAATTCCGGCATTATGCTGCACGGACAGACACCGCAGTCGATGGACAAAGATCAAGATTTCCCTGCTTCCATCGAGGTGCAACTGCTCGGCAGCGATTCCACCACCGAGCGCAGCAACGGCAACGTCTGCACACCGGGGACGAATATCGTCATCGGCGGCAAGCTCATAACCGATCACTGCATCGGCTCTTCGTCGAAACCTTCTTGGGGCGACGATTGGGTAACGGCTGAGGTTGAAGTGCGGGGCAACGAAGTCATCAAGCATATCGTGAACGGCGACACCGTGATGGTTTACAACCAACCGCAATTGGACGACAGAGAAGCGAGCTACCCGAAACTTTTCGCGCTGAACGGCAACGATAAAATGCTGCACGGCGGAAGCATCTCTTTGCAGAGCGAAAGTCACCCCTGCGATTTCCGCAAGGTGGAACTAAAAATACTTGAAGAGTAGGATAAAAAGGCGTGATTTTTTGAAAATCGGATAAAAAATCCGCGTAACCGTTGTCTTTGAATCAAAAAGTAAGTCAAACCATTTAATCCGACTGCGCTTGATATTAAGTAAAAATACTAAATACATTGAGTAAAATACTTTAATATGATAGAACGCAAAGAATTACAGGTAGTTATAGACAGAATGAACCCCGCAGATATGTTTTGATGAAACACCGGAATAAAAAAAGGGAAGCACTAAGCCCCCCTTTTTTTCTATTGATTATAAATCATTTACGCATTGTAAGCCGACTCGCCGTGTTCATAAACGTCGAGACCTTCTTCTTCGACACGGGCTGTTACCCTCATACCAACGGTTTTATCCACAATCTTAAAGAGGATAAACGTCATCACTGCGCTGAACACTACTGCGGCAAGATTCACAACCACCTGCACACCAAGCTGATGCCAATCGCCATACAACGCGCCTTGTGCCTCGCCGGTAATTAGTTTGCTTGCGAAAACGCCGGTCAGGATAGCCCCTACGAAGCCCCCCACGCCGTGCACGCCGAAAGCGTCAAGCGAATCGTCGTAGCCGAACTTCGGCTTGATGAAAGCCACCGAGGTAAAGCATACTATCGCCGATAAAAGCCCGATGAAAAGTGCGCCGAGCGCATCGGACGAACCTGCGGCAGGGGTAATAGCCACCAAGCCAGCCACCGCACCGGTGCAGATGCCTATCACAGTCGGTTTCTTGTTGATAACCCATTCGAGCACCATCCACGTGGTGGCGGCAACCGATGTGGCTAAATGCGTAACCAAGAAGGCATTGGCTGCCAATCCGTCCGCCGCCAAACCGCTACCGGCATTGAAGCCGAACCAGCCGAGCCACAGCAACGCCGTACCCAGCACCACAAAGGGCACGTTGTGAGGCAATATGCTACTCGTGCCGTAGCCTTTGCGCCGTCCGAGCATAATGGCAATGACGAGAGCCGAAACACCGGCGTTGATATGCACCACCGTGCCACCCGCAAAGTCGAGCGCACCCATACGCATCATCCAGCCGCCGCCCCACACCCAGTGAGCCATAGGGTTATATACGAATATCGACCACAAGACTGAGAACAACAGGAAGCCGGAAAATTTCATTCTCTCGGCAAAAGCACCCACGATAAGCGCGGGGGTAATAACGGCAAACTTGCATTGGAACAGCGCGAACAGCACTTCTGGAATGTTCCCAGCCGTCAATTGTTCCTTGGGGATACCCCAAAGGAAAAACTTGTCCATACCACCAACGATTTCGCCTATCCACGTGCCTTCGAAGCTCGTGCCGAAAACGGCGGTGTAACCGTAAACAATCCATTCAATCGTGATGACGGCTGTCAGTACAACACACTGCATCATCACGCTCAACACATTCTTGCGCCTTACCATACCGCCATAAAAAAAGGCCAGGCCGGGGATAGTCATCAGCATCACCAACATTGTAGCCGCAAGAATCCACGCGGTATTACCGCTGTCCAAAACCGGCGCGTCAGTTGTTTGTGCCATCGTTGCAAAGGGATATGCTGCCAACAGGAACAGCGTCAATCCCGAAAATTTAAAAAATGATTTCATTTCTGGTTTGTTTGTTTTTTATGTTTTCCTTTTTTTTATTGGTTTGTTTTATCTGTATATGTAATATAGTTTTTCTGTTGGTTGATTTTCACAGCTTCGATTCGTCGCAATCGACAAACAAGGATTCAATCTCCCATCAAACATAAACCCACAAAAGGGGCAGACCGTGAGCCTGCCCCTGTGGGAAATATCAAAAAATTACGTATTGTAAGCTGTTTCGCCGTGTTCGTAAATGTCGAGACCTTCTTCTTCAACACGTTTCGAAACGCGGATGCCCAAGATGACATCAAGCCCTTTAAATATGGCGTATCCTGCTCCGGCAGCCCATACGCCAACGATCAGTGCGCCAATCAACTGAGCGAGAAAGAGGCTTGCGCCGCCGCCGTAGAACAGACCGCCGTCGGTGGCGAGCAAGCCTGTCAGCAGCGTGCCGACAAAGCCGCAAGTACCATGTACGGACGATGCGCCAACGGGATCGTCAATCTTCAACACTTTGTCAATGAACTCAACCGAGAACACCATCACGATACCGCAGATTGCGCCGATGAGAATTGCGCCCCAAGGCGATACCGCATCGCAACCTGCCGTGATGCCCACCAAACCAGCCAACACGCCGTTAAGCGTCAATGACAGCGATGGTTTGCTGTATTTCAGCCACGCCGTAACGAGCGAGAACAGTCCGCCAGCCGCCGCCGCGAGGTTGGTTGTCAGGAATACGTGCGAGATAGCCACGCGGTTGTCTTCGCCCGAAGCCGCAAGTTGCGAGCCGGGGTTGAAACCGAACCAGCCGAACCACAAGATGAATACGCCCAGAGCGGCGATTGTGAGGTTATGTCCGGGGATCGCCTTCGACTTGCCGTCTTTGCCGTACTTGCCGATGCGCGGGCCCAGAACGGCTGCACCAATCAGAGCCACCCAACCACCGACAGAATGAACGATAGTAGATCCGGCGAAGTCGTGGAAAGTAGATCCAGTAAGGTTTTCGAGCCAGCCTTCCGAAGCCATCAGGAAGCCGCCACCCCACGTCCAGTGTCCCGAAATCGGATAAATGACGACACTGATTAGCACGGTGTAAACCAAATACATGTGGAACTTGGTACGTTCCGCCATAGCCCCCGAAACGATCGTAGCCGCCGTAGCGCAGAAAACCGTTTGGAATATCAGGAAGCCCTCAACCGGCAGCCCGTTGTCGAAAAAGTCAAGGTTTCCGAGATTCGGCATACCCATGAACCCTGCGCCCTCGCTTCCGAACATGATGCCGAAACCGACGAAGAAAAACAGCAACGATCCCATCATGAAGTCCAAAAAGTTCTTCATCAGGATATTGGCTGTATTTTTTGTCCGTGTAAAACCAGCTTCCACGAGCGCGAAACCGGGCTGCATAAAGAATACCAGTATAGCTGCGAGCAGCATCCACACCGTATCGAGGGAAACACCGTTGCTTTCAACGGCGGCATTAACGGTTGTAACGTCCACAACTGTGTCTTGTGCGACAACTTTAACCGCACAAAAAAGGAGCAACACAATAACGACGATATTGCGCCGCGAGACTTTCAAAAATGTTCTATTTTTCATAATTAACCTAATTAAAACCTATTAAACAATCTATTAAACCTAAACTTACTTATTTTTCCTGCTCTGCGTTATAGAGGGCGATGTCGCCTTTTTCGCCGGTGCGGATACGGATTGCGTCCTCGATGGGAATCACGAAGATGCGTCCGTCGCCTATCTCGCCGGTTTTCGCCGATTGCAGGATAGCCAAAACAGTCTTCTCGACGTTTTTGTCGCGCACAACAATGGAAATCAATGTACGTTCGATAGAGCTGGTGTCGTAAACAACACCACGATAAATGCGCCCTTGCCGGGCTTTGCCAACGCCTCGCACGTCATAGTAAGAAAACCATTCGATGTCGGCTTCAAGAAGAGCGTCCTTGACCTCTTCAAACTTTGTCTTTCGGATAATTGCTTCAATCTTTTTCATACAGCAAATTTTAATTAATAATTATTAGTCTATAAATGGGTATATAATTCTGATAACCTTTCACTTTATATGCAGGGCTTCCACGCCCTTGTACGCTTGAAATTTTAAATGTCGAAAGAGTGACAACCTTAAACAAATATATCATTTTGATGTCAAATTTGATATATGAATTTCTTTCTGATTGAAATATTGTGCAAATATAAATAAAAGAATTACTATGCACAAGAAAAAATGACATTTTGTTTGATTTTTTTTGAAAATGTGTGCAAAATTGACGTTATCGGGGATTTTCGGCAAGGAAAATCGCTAAAAAATGCCTACCTTTGGGCGTCAAAAAACTGAATTTGTAATACATATAGGTAAGGGACAATGGGAAAAATAGTGTTTGCAACGAATAACGCCCACAAGCTCAAAGAGATTCGGGGCATCGCGAAGGGGAAATTAGAGGTGTTGAGCCTTTCGGACATCGGTAGCCACGATGAGATTGAGGAAAATGGAAGCACGCTGGAAGAAAATGCCCTCATCAAAGCGCGGTTCATCAAGGACAAATACGGCTACGACTGCTTTGCCGACGATACAGGGCTGGAAGTCGAGGCGCTGAACAATGCGCCGGGCATCTATTCGGCGCGTTACGCGGGGGAACACTGTTCCCCTCAGGACAACGTGGAAAAGCTCATCGGCGAGATGAAGGGGAAAAGCAACCGCAAAGCGCGTTTCCGCACGGCGATAGCCTTGCTTTATGCCGGGGGGCAACACCTTTTCGAAGGGGAAATCACGGGGCGCATCATCGAGGAAACAAGGGGCAGCGCGGGATTCGGCTACGATCCCCTCTTCCAACCCGACGGATACGACAAAACCTTCGCCGAATTGGGCGAGGAACTGAAAAACAAAATCAGCCACCGCGCCATCGCGATGAATAAATTGGCGGATTTTTTGCTTTCCAACGCTAAATAACCGCTTTTCGCGCATTTCCTTTCGTTTTTTTTTCGTACATTTGGGCTTTCGCTTATATCAATCATCTTAAAAAACCACGAGAGAAATGGAAAAAATTATCCGCACGGGCATTATCGGCTTCGGACTTTCAGGAAGGGTGTTTCACGCGCCGTTTATCGACGTGGGGGACGGCTTTGAACTCACGAAAATCAGCACTTCCAACTCCCAAAGCATCAGCATCATCGAAGAACGTTATCCGGTTACGGCAATCGTGCCCGGCGGCAAAGGGATTATTGATGATCCCGACATCAACTTGGTTATCGTTACCTCGCCCAACACCGTGCATTTCCATTGGGCGCGTGAAGCCCTGCTTGCCGGAAAGCACGTGGTAGTCGAAAAACCCTTTACGGTAAGCGTGAAAGAAGCCGACGAGCTGATTGAAATAGCGAAGCGCGTGGGGAAAATCCTGACTGTCTATCACAATCGGCGCATCACGAGCGACACAAAAACCGTCCGGCGTTTGTTGGATTCGAAAATCTTGGGCGATATCGTGGATTACGAAACCCATTTCGATCGTTACCGCCCCGAACCGCGACCCGGCGGCGCATGGCGCGAAGACGCCCTGCCCGGATCGGGCATTTTCTACGACCTCGGCTCGCACCTCATCGATCAGGCGCTTTACTTTTTCGGGATGCCCCTATCCGTAACCGCCGACATCAAGGCGCAACGCCCATGGGCAAAAGCCGACGATTATTTCGACCTGCGCTTGCAATACCCCACTTTCACTGCCACGCTCAAAGCAGGTATGTTGAAAAAAATACCGGGACCAACCTACCAAATCCACGGCAAAAACGGCTCGTTTGTGAAATACGGGCTTGACGTGCAGGAAGAAAACCTCAACAACGGCGCCATTCCCAACACACCCTCGTGGGGCAGCGAACCCGAAAACATTTGGGGGACAATCGACGTCGAGCGGGAAGGCTTGAAATTGAGCGGCAAAATCGAAAGCGAACGGGGCGACTACCGCGTGTTCTTCAACAACCTGCGCGATGCGATTTGGGGCAAAGCTGAAATCGCCGTAAAACCCGAGGAAGCACGCGATGTGATGCGCATCATCGAACTCAGCTTTTTGAGCAGCCGTGAAAAAAGGACGGTTGAGGTAAAATTGTAACAACAAAAGCAATAATTGAACTTACGAAAAAGACGACAATGAACAAAAAAGCAATATTTTTAATTTTCAGCTTGACATTCGGGTTTAGCCCAATTTTTGGACAAACTTTTAAGCAGCAATTCGACGACCTTTTTTCCAAAAAAGACACGTTGGGACAACAACAACTTTTAGGAAAATGGGAAAAAGCAGACAACAACGACCCAGAGCTTTACGTTGCTTACTTTAACTATTTCGCAAAAAAGAGCAAAAAAGAAGTCGTAACGTTTGGACAGAACCCAAAGGGAAATGACGTTTTTCAAATTATGGACAACGATACTTCGAAAAAAGAACCCCTTGCTTATATGTATGGCGACGCTTCTTACGATTACGACATTTTAAAAAAAGGCTTTGACTACATCGACAAAGGAATTGAAAAACATCCGGACAGACTGGATATGCGTTTCGGCAAAATTTATATGCTCGGACAAATTGAAGATTACGAAAATTTCACAAAAGAAATCATCAAAACCATAGACTATTCTGCTGTAAACAAAAACAAATGGACTTGGGCTGACAGCAAACCACTCAACGACTCGAAAAATTCTTTGCTCAGTTCTATACAAGACTATCAATTACAACTTTACAATACACAAAATGACAACTTGCTCGACAATATGAAACGAATTGCCGAGGCAGTTTTAAAATACTATCCCGACCATATTGAAAGTTTATCGAATCTTTCCGTAGTTTTTATGCTTCAAAAAGAATATGACAAAGCATTAGAACAGTTATTGAAAGCCGAAAAACTAAATCCCAAAGATTGCATTGTTTTGAATAACGTTGCACAAGCATACAAACTATACGGCGACACAAAAAACGCAATTAAATATTACGAACTGATCATTGAACACGGGGACGAGCAAGCTCAAAACTACGCAAAAGGACAAATTGAAGCACTTCAAAAGAAATAAAAGCATTTGCTTGCAACTGGGATATTTTTTAAATTCAACAGCATTTGGACTTGCAACATTGACAGTAATTCTAATATGAATGGAATCCAAATTAACAGGTAAAAATGAAAAAAGGAATCATTTTATTTGGGCTTTTAGGGCTGATTTTAGTCGGTGGGCTGTATGCCAAACGTAAATTTTACAACCCAAAGCACCGGCTCGACAACGCAAAAACAGAAGTCAAAAAGCTCGCTGACAAAAACGAGATAAAAAATGGCGACTTGATTTTCCAAACTTCACTTTCGGGACAAAGCAAAGCCATTCAACTTGCGACAAATTCAAAATACTCGCATTGCGGGATAATTTACAGCGACAACGGACGGTATTATGTTTTTGAGGCGGTTCAATCCGTCAAGACGACACCGCTCAACAAATGGATAGCACGTGGCAAGGGCGGACGTTACGTCATCAAACGGCTAAAAAATGCCGAGCAAGTTTTGACAACCGAAACGCTTCAAAAAATGAAGCAAGAAGGCGAAAAGTTTTTGGGCAAAAATTACGACTTGACTTTTGAGTGGACTGACGACAAAATTTATTGCTCGGAACTGATTTGGAAAATCTACAAACGTGCGACAGGACTTGAAATTGGCAAACTTGAAAAACTCGGCAACTTCAACTTGACAAACGAAGCCGTCAAACAAAAAATGAAAGAGCGTTACGGCGACAAAATTCCAATGGACGAAATTGTGATTTCGCCAAAGGCGGTTTTTGACAGCAACCTTTTAGAAACGATAAATGAGAACTAAACAAAATATTACCAATTTTAAATTCAAATCCAATGAAAAAAATCAATTTATTGGCGTCTCAGGTATCGTAATTTTAACCTTTTGTTCGTGTAATAAAGAAAATAACACCAAGAAAGGAAATTCTACCTATGCAGATGAATCTGCTTTGTTGCAGACGACGGATCGCCTGAAAGACTTTGATTTCTTAGTTGAGAAAATTCGATGTAATTATCCGGGTTACAATGACAAAATAACGAATGAAACTCGCTCACAACTTACGGTTTTGGAAAAAGAGATAAGGCGGAAAATCACAAATCATCCCGATAGTTGCAGCTATTACTTGAACGAATACACTGCTTTTTTCAAAGATGGACATCTTGGGGTTTATCCTATTCGAACTGAAATAAAAGGAGAAATAATGGACATTTCAACTTACGGAAAAATCTGTACGTCAATATTGACAGAATTTTTCCTTGTGTCCTTTGCAAACTTTGGAGTAAATGGCAGTTTTTTTGTCTGAGAAAATTAGGATAAGAATTTTATTATTCTAATTTTAACCCGTTTTTTTAGAATAAGAAAGTTTTTATTCTAAAAAGTTTAGTGGTTATTAGAATAAGCATTATCTTTGCACAAACAAATCAGGCTAAAAATGAAAAATTTTAAATCAGGTGTTTATATCAGTCAGGGAAGTTATAAGAGTTTTCAACCCGATAAGTTACGCAAAGAATGGGTTATTGACAATATGCAGGTGCTTTCACTGTTGAGCAAAGCCGACCGCTATCTCGGACGACTTGATATGTATTCAGAATATGTTGATATTGACCTGTTTATACAAATGCACATTGCCAAAGAAGCAACACAATCGTCCAAAATTGAAGGTACGCAAACGAGTATGGAAGAAGCGTTTTTGAATAAAAATGACATTCAAATTGAAAAACGCGATGACTGGGAAGAAGTACGAAATTACATTTCGGCAATGAATGAAGCAGTAAAAATGTTGCATACTTTGCCGTTTTCAACGCGACTTATTAAACAGGCACACAAAATTTTACTGCACAGTGGACGGGGCGAACACAAACAACCGGGCGAGTTTCGCACAAGTCAAAACTGGATTGGCGGGGCGACATTGACTGATGCCGTTTTTATTCCGCCCACACATACCGAAATTGCGGATTTAATGAGTGATATAGATTTTTTTGCTAATAGTCAGGACGATAATATTCCCGATTTAATCAAAATTGCCTTGATACATTATCAATTTGAGACCATTCACCCTTTCCTCGACGGCAACGGGCGAACAGGGCGGTTGTTAATTACACTTTATTTAGTCAGCAAAGGCATTTTGAAACGCCCGATACTTTATTTGTCCGATTTTTTTGAACGGCACAGAATGTTGTACTACGACAATCTGACACGGGTACGCACACACAACGACCTATCGCAATGGTTGAAATTCTTTTTGACGGGCATCGTGGAAACTGCACAAAAAGGCGTTGATAGGCTGAATGCAATTATGCGGTTGAAACAAGATATTGAAATACAAATAGATAAATTCGGAAAACGCGGTACGGATGCCCGCATTTTGCTTGACGCTCTGTATAAAAACCCGATTATTTCACCTGCCGAAACGGCTACGCTAATAAACAAAACACCGCAAACCGCCTACAATCTTATTGCCAATTTGGAACGCGAAGGCATTTTGAAAGAAATTACAGGGGCGCAACGCTGCAAACTTTACGCTTTCGAGCCATATATAAACCTATTTGATAAATTATAAAATCCCTCACAATCAATAAACAGCCATATCTGGCTAAAATTTTTTCTACTTAGATTTCGGAATTGGAAATATTTTTGGAAAAACAGTCGGTAGCAAACCATTTCCCCCCCCTCATAATCAATAAACAGCATCAATCTGCCATAAAAATAACATTGCCTTTTGCAAAACAATTCAGGGGGATAGCGGTTATAACTGCATCGGTTAAATTAAAACGCAAAATTATGTTGAAGAAAAGTTTAAAGGACGCCATACAAGACAGGCGCAGCTACTATCAAATAGGCGACAGCTCGCCCATCTCGGACGAAAAGATACAGTCAATCATCGAATTTACGGTACGCCATAGCCCCTCTGCGTTCAATTCGCAGTCGGCGCGGGTTGTCCTGTTATTGGGCGACAACCACCTGAAAATATGGGGCTTCGTGAAAGACGAATTAAAAAAAATCAGCAAATCCGAAGAGGCTTTCAAGGCTTCGGAAGAAAAAATCAACCGTTCGTTTTTGGCGGGACACGGCACGCTGCTGTTTTTCGAAGATCAGTCCGTCGTGAAAAACCTGCAAGCCCAATTTCCGTCCTACAAAGACAATTTCCCGGTTTGGGGCGAACATTCGTCCGCCATCAATCAAGTGTTGGCGTGGATCGCCCTCGAAAGCGAAGGCTTGGGCGCATCGTTGCAACACTACAACCTGCTCATCGACAAGTCCGTGCACCAAGAATGGAACATCAACCCCGAATGGAAACTCGTTGCGCAAATGCCTTTCGGCGAAATCGAGGGCGAACCGCAGGAAAAATCCTTCGAAGCCATAGGAAACAGGGTGTTGGTGTTCAAATGAAAGTGTAAGGTGTTGTTTATTAGTCCCTTTACAAAAAGAAAATGCTTGCCCCCGCAATACTGATTACCGCCCCGATAACCTGACGGGCGGTAATTTTTTCGTGGAACATCAACGCCGAAGGGACGATGATGAATATCGGCACCAACGCCATCAGGGTGGACGCGATGCCCGTTTCGGTGTGTTGAACCGCGAAAAGCGACAACGCCACGCCGACGAAAGGTCCGAAAACCGCCCCAAGCGTGATGACACTCATACTTCGCGTGTCTTTCGCCGACTTGAAAACCTTTTGCCAGCGTTTCAGAAACGTTACCAGAAGGGCAAAGCCCAGCAATCCGAAAATGGCGCGTATCTGCGTGGCAGCCACCGCATCGTAATCCCCCATACCTTTTTTGCTCAGTATCAACCCGACGGCTTGTCCGAGCGCACCGCCGAAAGCAAAGAGAAAGCCTTTTAGGGGGATATTGAGTTTCAATTCCTTATCTACAACAGCAATCATAATTCCCGCCATACTGACGATGATTCCCGCGATGCTTTTCAACGAAAGAATTTCATCGAGCATAACCCAGCCGATCATCGCCGTGAGCATCGGGGCGAAGCTCATAATGAGCTGCGAGGTGCGCGAGCCGATGACGGTAAAGGACTTGAACAGAAGTAAATCGCCGAGGAAAAACCCCACGATGCCCGACAGCCCCAACCAAAACCAGTTGTGGGGCGTCGCATCGAACGCGAAAAACATCCCGCGTGTGAATTGGGTAGTCAGCCCCAGAAAACCGACGGCGATAAACAGCCGTATGATATTGACTGACAACGAGCCGACTTTGTGTCCAGCCTTCTCGAAAAGCAACGCGCTCATTGTCCAGCAGACAGCCACGAGCAACGAAGCGATTTCGCCAACGTGCGATTGATAAATCATAGCCATATCCCGTTTTTTAGGATATATCGCTCATCAGGTGCCGTACTGCCGCGTCCACATTGGCTTCGCTGCCGAGCAAGCTGACAAAACGGCTTCCGATGATGGCGCCCGACGCTTCTTCGCAAGCCGAATCGAAAGTCGTTTTATTAGAAATCCCGAAGCCGATCAAGCGCGGACTTTTCAAATTCATCGCGTTCACGCGGCGGAAATAGGCGAGGTTTTTTTCGCCAAACGCGCTTTTCGCACCCGTTACCGATGCCGATGAAACCATATAGATGAATCCGCCCGTATGTTCGTCGATGAGACGGATGCGCTCGTCCGAAGTTTCGGGCGTGATGAGCATAATGACGTGCAAACCGTTCTTCTCAGCTACCGCCTTGTACGAATCCATATATTCGGCCAAAGGCAAGTCGGGAACGATGATGCCGTCGATGCCGCAAGCCGCCGTTTTTTCGCAAAACTTTTCGAATCCGTATTGCAAAATCGGGTTCAGGTAACCCATCAGAATCAGTGGGATAGACACTTTTTCGCGGACAGCTTCAAGTTGTTGGAACAAGGTTTTCAGGCTCATTCCATTGTTCAGCGCAACCGTGTTTGAGGCTTGTATCACAGGACCGTCCGCCATCGGATCGCTGAACGGTATGCCGATTTCGATTAAATCCGCCCCGTTTTCTTCCAAGGATTCAATGATGGAAACGCTGTCGTTGAGTTTGGGGTAGCCAGCCGTGAAAAAGACGGATAAAATACCTTGTTTTTTCCGTTGGAACAATTGATCTATTCTGTTCATATCTTTTTTATTTTTTCGATAAACGTTTGTACCGATGGAATGTTTTTTTGTGCGGGGGCGTCCTCGAAACCGCTGTTAATGTCGATTCCGGCAAAGCGGGGGTGCGAAAAGGCGAGGATTTCTTCCGTGTCGCTGGGCGAAATGCCGCCGCTCAACAAAAACGACGTATCGCCGCGGTATGCTGACAAGCTGTCCCAGTTGAATTTCTTTCCCGAACCGCCATAACCAGCCGTCTGCGTGTCGAAGAGGAAATAATCGCATTTCCCTTCGTAACGCAGGACTTGTACGGCAGGGAAACCGCCAGGAGGTATGGGAAAAGCCTTGATGATTTTCACACCAATTCCCCCCAATTCATCGCAAAATTCAGGCGTTTCGTTGCCGTGAAGTTGCAGGGCATCGAGCTGGAATTTTTCAATTTTATCTTTGATGCCACTTAACGGCTCATCGACAAA
Organism: Dysgonamonadaceae bacterium; assembly: GCA_031269865.1. Lineage (GTDB taxonomy): Bacteria > Bacteroidota > Bacteroidia > Bacteroidales > Dysgonomonadaceae > JAISUH01. The sequence continues at coordinate 13,349 of JAISYO010000130.1, forward strand.
CACACCCACTTTTTTCGCTCTCGAAGGAATATACGCCGGGGCGTCGCCGACGAAACGCGCCGAAGGCGGATAGAAAATGAAGCCTATCCAATCGACTCCGAGTTTTTCCACCTGCCGGATATTCTCGGCATCACGCATTCCGCAAACTTTGATAATCATACGCTTAGTTCTTCGATAAATTGTTTGAGGCTTCCGCCCGGATCATCGGTTTTCATAAAGTTCTCGCCGATAAGGAATCCGCGATAACCCGCGTCCCGCAATTCTTTCACGATGTCCGGCGAGGAAATCCCGCTTTCCGACACGCGGACAACGTTCTTGGGCAACAATTCCGCCATACGAAAAGATTTCTCGACAGTCGTTGCGAAAGTGCCCAAGTTGCGGTTGTTGATGCCGACAAGGTTGTTCTTGTCCGAAACGTATCCCAGCTCTTTTTCGTCGTGCAGTTCCAACAGCACGTCCAATTGAAGCCGGGCAGCCACCTCGGTAAAGTGCCTGCATTGTTGTGGCGTGATTGCCGAGGCGATCAACAAAATGGCGCTTGCCCCAAGCGATTTCGCCTCATAAATCTGAAACTCGTCCACTATAAATTCTTTCCGCAACACCGGAATTTTCACGATGGAAACGGCGTTTTTCAAGTCTTCGTCCGAACCGCCGAAATAATTTTCGTCCGTCAATACCGACAATGCGCTCGCCCCTGCCGACTCATAGCCCGAAGCGATTTTCCCAACTTCTGCCGATTGGAAAATCCAGCCTTTGCTCGGCGAGCGGCGTTTAAATTCCGCGATGATTCCGGTACCGGAATTTTCCAACGCCTGCCTCAACGAGCGACAGGGAAAATTTTTTTCCGCTATCGTTTGGCAAAAATCGGCGATGGAATGGCGTTTTTTGCGCTCTTCCACCTCTCTTTTTTTGTGCGCGACAATTTCGCTCAATACGTCTTTCATCTGTTTAACGCTACAAATTTTCCCAAGGCTTCCTTTGCCTTTTTCCCGAACAGCGATTCGCGGGCAATCGCCAAACATTCCTCAATCGGCTTGTCCGCCTCTATCGTCTGTATGCCGAAGGCAGAATTGGCAAGCACCGTGTTGGTTTGCGCTTCGGTAGCCCTTCCGTTCAGCACGTTGTGGAAGATGACGGCGGCATCGACAACGGTTTCCCCGCCGAAAAGTTCGTGCTGTCCGTATGTTTTCATTCCAATGTCTTCGGGTTGAAACAGTTGCTCGCCATTTTTCGAAACCACCTTGAAACGGCTCGTGAGCGAAATCTCATCGTATCCGTCCATGCTATGAACGATGCTGAACGTTTTGTTGCCCGACTGATAAATGTAGCTGTACAGCCTCAGCATCGCCAAATTATATACACCGAGCATCTGATATTCAGGCTCAACCGGATTTACCAAGGGTCCCAGCACATTGAAAAAAGTGCGCACGCCAAGGCTCTTGCGGACGGGCGCGACAGCTTTCAGCGCGGGGCTGAAAAAGGGCGCGTGCAGGTAAGCGATATTGCTTTCCTCGATGCTTCGGCGAAGCGTATCCATATCGGTAGTGAATTTCACGCCGAGGCTTTCGATGACGTTGCTCGCGCCACTAACCGAGGTAGCCCCGTAATTTCCGTGCTTGACGACTTTGTAACCCGCCCCGGCAACCACAAAGCACGAAGCGGTGGATATGTTGAAGGTGTTTTTACCGTCACCACCCGTGCCGACAATGTCCAAGGGCTTGTATTCCGCCAAATCGACAGGGACGCGCATTTCCATCAGGGCTTCGCGGAAACCCAACACCTCGTCCACCGAAATGCTTCGCATCAAAAACGACGTGATGATGGACGCCACCTGCGTATCGAGCAGCTCCCCCTTGATGATGGAAAAAAGCAAGGCTTTCGCCTCTTCGCGCCCGAGGTATTGATAATCGTACAATTTATAAAGTATATTTTTCATTGTCAATGTTTTAAAAAATTTTCAACCATTTTCAAGCCTTCTGGAGTCAAAACCGATTCGGGGTGAAACTGCACGCCGTGCACGTCGTATTTCCGGTGTTTCATCGCCATAATGCTGTCGTCGCCGTCCAACGCCGTGATTTCAAGCTGTCCCGAAGGAAAATCCTTCGCCGAAACAATCCACGAATGATACCGCCCCACCGCCAAGCTGTCGGGCAAGCCGTCGAAGAGGTAATCCTTCGCCGTGATTTTCACGGGCGTTTGCACGCCATGGAAAACGAAGGGGATATTTTCCAATTTCGCGCCGAAGCACAAGCCAATAGCCTGATGCCCAAGGCAAACGCCCAAAATGCTTTTCGTGGGCGCGTAACGCTTGATCAAGGGCAGCAGATCGCCGGCTTCCTCAGGGATTCCCGGTCCGGGCGAGAGAATGATTTTATCGTATTTTTCCGCCGAATCCAAATTGAGCTTGTCGTTGCGGATCACGTCCACGTCGGTGTAGCCGAGCGATTTCACGGCGTGCACCAAATTATACGTGAACGAGTCATAATTGTCGAAAATCAGTATTTTCTTCATCTTGCGCTTTTTTTATGCGTTGTGAATGGCGGTTGCCATATCAATGGCTTTTTTCAACGCGCCGAGCTTGCTGTTTACCTCGTGCAGTTCGTAATCATCTTTGCTATGCGCCACGATGCCAGCCCCTGCCTGATACCACAACTCATTGTTCCGGCTCACGAAGGTGCGGATCGTGATGGCTTGGTTCAAGTCGCCGCCCAGCCCCACGAAGCCGATGCAACCGCCATACGCGCCACGGTTGTGCGACTCGATTTCGGAGATCAACTGCATAGCGCGGACTTTTGGCGCACCCGACAATGTTCCTGCCGGAAAGGTGTCGAAAAATGCGCGGATAGAATCCTCGCCCTCGTTCAAGGTGCCGCTCACGCGCGAAACCAGATGTATGACGTGCGAATAAAACTGAGGCTCTTTGTAAAAATCAACCTTCACGTCGTGGGCGTGCCGGCTCAAATCGTTCCGCGCCAAATCCACCAGCATCACGTGTTCGGCATTCTCTTTCGGATCGTTTACCAAAAAATCCACCGCCGCCATATCTTCCCTGTAATTACCTGAACGACTGGTAGTTCCAGCAATGGGATCGATACTGATGCACGAACCCGAAATTTTGCAGTGCGTTTCGGGCGAAGAGCCGAATATGCGGTAGCCGCCGAAATCGAAATAAAACAGATAGGGCGAGGGATTGATGCTTCGCAATGCGCGGTAAACCTTGAAATCGTCGCCCGAATAGGGCTGAATGAAACGGCGCGAAAGCACAATTTGAAACACGTCGCCACGCATACAATGTTCCACGCCCTTGCGCACGTCGGCTTTGAACTCGTCATCGGAAATACTGCTGTATTCGTCGCCTTTCGCAAAGAAATCGTAGGAAGCAAAATTGCGCACGTTCATCAAGGTTTCTATTTTTTCGAGCGAATTTTCTTCGCCGTCCATCAACAATTCAATCAACGTGATTTCGTTTTTGAAATGGTTGAAAACCAGCAGGTATTTGTAGAGGATATAGAGCATATCGGGCGCGTCGTTGCGCGATTCCTTGCTTTCCTTAATCGGAATGTCCTCGGTGTAATGCACGCAGTTGAAGGTGGTAAAGCCAAACAGTCCGCACTGCCCGCTCATCTCGCCTTCCACTTGGAATTGGGCGATAAAACTGCTCAGCGCATCGCTGATGTCGTAGCTTTCCGACAGCGGTTGCTGTTCCACATTCCCATCGGGAAACTGCTTGATGCAAACGCCCCGGTTGATGTTCACGCTCGCGATGGGGTTCAGCGCAATGTAGGACGTACTGTTGTCGTTGGCGTGAAAATCGGAACTTTCCAATAACGCCGACTGAAAGAAAGTGTCGCGCACTTTCAAGTAGATGCTGACAGGCGTATGTAAATCGCCGAGCATCTTTTTGCAATAAGTGTTGAATTTGTATTTCATAAGATATTATTTATTTTTTATTTTTTCATTCGCACATTGGCATACTATTGATGTAGGTTTCCATATCCTTGTCGCCCCGCCCCGAAAGCGTAAGCACCACGATGTCGGACGGTTTGAAATCAATTTTCCCAAGCGCAGCCAATGCGTGAGCCGATTCGAGCGCGGGGACGATGCCGTCTTTCCGTGTCAGTTCGAAAGCCGCCTCAACCGCCTCGTCGTCGTTTATCGCCAACACCTGCGCCCTCTTTACCGATGCGAGGAAGGCGTGCACGGGACCGATGCCGGGGTAGTCCAAGCCAGCCGAAATGGAATAGGGTTCGGTAATCTGCCCGTCTTCCGTCTGCATCAGCAAGGTTTTGCAACCGTGCAACACGCCAACCGTCCCCAATTGGATCGTCGCCGCCGAATAACCGCTGTCGATGCCCTTTCCGCCAGCTTCCGCCAGCACGATTTTCACTTTCTCGTTATCGAGGAAATCATAAATCGTCCCCCCTGCATTGCTTCCGCCACCGACACAAGCGATGAGGTAATCGGGATAGTCGCGCCCTTCCTTATCCAAGAGTTGCGCCTTGATTTCTTTCCCGATAACCGATTGCAGACGGGCAACCATATCGGGATAGGGGTGCGGTCCTATCGTAGAACCGATGATGTAATACGTGTCGCCGGGGTTGCTGCACCAGTCGCGGATTGCCTCGTTGGTTGCGTCCTTCAAGGTCATATTGCCCGAAGTAACGGGGACGACTGTCGCGCCGAGCATTTCCATCTTCTTCACGTTGGGGGCTTGGCGTTCCACGTCGGTTTTGCCCATATACACGGTGCAGGGCATCTGCATCAGTGCGCACACGGTGGCAGTCGCCACGCCGTGCTGTCCCGCGCCCGTTTCGGCGATGATGCGCGTTTTACCCATACGTTGCGCGATGAGAATCTGCCCGATGGTGTTGTTGATTTTGTGCGCCCCAGTGTGGTTCAAATCTTCGCGTTTGAGATAGATTTTGCAACCGTAGCGTTCCGAAAGTTGCTTGGAACGATAGAGCGGAGAAGGACGTCCCACGTAATCGCGCAACAAGGCGGAAAACTCTTTTTTGAAGCTCTCGCTTTCGATGATGCCGAGATACTTCCGTTGAAGCTCGGTAACGCAACCGTAAAGGATTTCGGGGATATACGCCCCGCCGAAATCGCCGTAATAACCTCGGTTGTCCACTGAAAATTTTTGCATATACTTTTTATCGTTTCAAAATTAACATTATACGAAAGAAGCCCGTCGCAGGTGCAACAGGCTTCTTTTATTTTTTTCGTTTACTTTATAACCAAAGATGCTTACCTTACGACTTGTTGAGAGTTGCAAGGACGCCACCAATATCCGTTTAAAAGTATGCGATTCATCTTTTTTCTATAATTTCTCTGCAAAGAAAGATATTTTTTCAGAAAAAAACAACTTTTTCTTGCTTTTTTTTGAAAAAGTAAGCGCTTTGCTTCAAAAACAGTTCCAACTACCCTTCGTTTGGTGTTGTGTTTTCCGCCACTATTTAGTTGCCGTTAGGCGATGCCGTTGTGGTTGGAACTACGTTGAAACGTTTCCAAATTTCTTGATACCCGGCACCTGATACTTCAAAAGTCGTGTAGTAGCAGTCCTCGCCCACAAACTCGGTTTTATGGGAAATCGAATCGCCAATGAGCGGCGCATAGGTATGAAATGTGAAACTCTCTACGAAACCCGTTCCGTCCCCCGAAAACGTGTAACTTCCCTCCGAAATGAGTATCTTCGCGATAGCATCATCATCTTTGCGTAATTGTATATTCGTCAGTTTACCGTCTTGGGCGAAGATCTTAAATGAATTTGCCGGCTGAATCTTCGTTTGGTCGATAACTATTTTACCGTCCTCGGTTTTTGAAACGGCGTCGGACGAAAACATAAACAATTGCCAGATGCCGGCAAATCGGCTATCGGGATTTTCCCCTGCGGCTAAGCAACTCATTGTTGATGCAGAAATCGCTAATAATAAAACAAATGCAATTTTTTTCATCCTAGTAATTTTTTAATGGTTCAAAATGCTGAAATTCTATTTTTTTCTCATTGCAAAGATACGACTTCTTTTGTCATAAACACCTTTTTTTATCAGTCTATCCTTTCCAAGTGACCCCGGAGAGGCTCGAACCCTCGACCCGATGATAAGAAATTGTTTAAATTTTACAGCTTATCTTTTTCCTGACTTCGACAATGCGACACCCTAAACGGATTGCCGGAAATTTTCATCGAACAGGCAGGCGATTGACTTGTGTCTGGAGGTTATTAACATTGTCTTTGACAAGGTTTCATTACTTGCAGGCAACTTGATTTTGATGGTTGTTATTGTCTTTGTAATGCTCAGTACTTTATCAACACTCACATTTATTCCGCTGCATTCCAATACACGTTCAAGTTCCTTGTAGATTTTGTAAGCTACAAAACAGATGCAGGCGTGTGCCTCTATGCGCTTTGGTGTAAAATGGAACATTGGTCGCAATTCTATCTTTCCTTTGGTAACTCTGAATGCGTTTTCCACTTGCCATAAACCGCTGTATTGCTCATAAACCGCTTTCGCATCTAGGTTTGGTATTGGTAAGACAGCCTTTCAATCCGTCCCACTGTTCATCTTCCGTAATTTTATCCCGATTGATGACAACTTTTATATCTTTCGATATTTCCAAAAACTTGTTATATCCGCATTTATTGATGTTTTCCTTT
>JAISYO010000140.1 GCA_031269865.1 Dysgonamonadaceae bacterium
GTAAACATCAACGAAGCCGATCAGATTGTTGAAACGCTTCGCAAACGCGGTTTCAACGTTCCTTATATGGTGAAATACAACGAAGGGCATGGTTTTGCCCGGGAAGAAAACCGGATGGAATTCTACAAATGTATGCTTGGCTTTTTCGCAGAGCATTTGAAATGAAATCAGTATAACTAAAAAAAATTGAACCCAATGAAATTTCTTGAACGCGCCCTCGACGGGCAAAATAAATGGTGGAAATACCTCGTGATGATTGTCGCAGCCTACATAGGCGGAAACTTTATCGGGGGAATCCCCCTGCTGACGGCGTCTATTTTCGCCGCTATCAAAAATGGGAATGTCCCGCCGATGACAAACGGAATGCCCGATTTTTCTTCCATCAGCATTTCTTCTTCAGGATCATTGGCAATGATGCTCTTCGTTTTTGCCGTGATGTTGCTGACTTTCGCCCTGCTGGTAAAACCCTTGCACCGCCGCACGCTTGCCGAAACCATCAACGGACGCAAGAAAATCCGCTGGCGTCGCATCTATATGGGAATGTTGGTGTGGGGCGCGATAAGCATCGCGGCTATGGTGGTTTCATACGCCCTTTCGCCGCAGGATTTCGAGTGGCAGTTTCGCCCGTGGCAGTTTCTCGTGTTGCTCTTGGTGGTGGTGGCGCTGTTGCCCTTCCAAACCACTTGCGAGGAAGTTCTTGTCCGTGGCTACCTCTCGCAAGGGCTTGGCGCGTGGACACGCAACCGATGGCTTGTCTTGGCGATTCCTTCCCTGCTCTTTGCCTTGATGCACGGTGCCAATCCCGAAATCAAGGAATTTGGCTTCTGGTTGATGATGCCCCAATATCTCGTGATGGGGTTGTTTTTCGGGTTGATTTCCATTCTCGACGACGGCATCGAGCTGGCTATTGGGGCGCACCTCATCAACAACGGGCTTGCCGCCTTGGTTACCACCCACGATGCCTCGGCGTTTCAAACCGATGCGCTGTTTAAAATCCTCAACATAAGCCCAGAAACCGATCTCGTTTCCTTGATTGTCGCAACGCTTGTGGCGATACTTATCTTGTGGAAGATTTATAAATGGGATTTCCGCATCTTGAACAAGCGGATAGAAGTTGATTTGCCGACGGTGCCGCAAGAGGTTTCAATTACGAATTAAGAGGGGGGGGATAATGTGCTAATATGCCAATGTGCTAATGAAAGCGCACCGTCAGTGCGGGCTTGCCCCGCAATCCCCCTTGTTTTTTCGTTCTTCCGTTCCGTGTCGGGGCACGGAACGGAATTTTACCCGCAATCCCCTGAATAATCGGGGGATGCTGAAAGCCCTGAACTTGATTCAGGGTCAGCATGACGTTACATTCAACCCTGACGGGTTGTCGAGCAGGGGGATTGTCCTTTCCGTAAGTTTCACAACCGGTTATTCAAATTATTTCCTTGCGGAAATTTTTAAATCCAAAAATCAAGAATTGCTTATACGACATTAAATATCAATATATTACTGTTAAATATCAAAATTTAGCGCATCACTACTATTCTCAAATCATTTTCATCCTCACAACTTAAATATCCTTTCCATCATTTTCCATTTCTTGTGCGAGGCTTGCCCCGGCTTGGAAACTTGAAACTTTGACATATAGGCTTCCCATTCGGCTTGGCGCGGAAGGGTTGCCAATCGGGCATTGTCTTTTTCTCAGTCGAAATCGTCTTCGGTGTCCACAATCATAAACAAACGATTGTCGCGGATATAAATCTGCATATCCAAAATGCCCACTTCGCGTATTCCGGCTTTGATTTCAGCCCACACGTTTTTGTGATTTTCGATGTAATCCCCAATCAGTTCGGGATCGTTGTAGAGATCGAGGGTTTGGCAGTAGCGTTTCATATTTTGTGGTGTTTAGTTATTGATTTTCAGCTGTTTCTATCAGCCTGAATTTCAATATAATCCTGCGCGAGAACACTGTCAATCGTCTCGCGAATGGTTGAGGCACAGTTGTAGGACGTTGTGATAACCGAAATCTTCATAGCGTTTACCTATTCGAGTAGGTATTTTCGTAGTATCGCTGATATTCCCCGCTCGTTACCTCGTCCATCCACTCTTGGTTGTCTAAATACCAACGGATTGTTTTTTCGATGCCTTCTTCAAATTGAAGCGATGGCTTCCATCCCAGTTCGCGATTCAATTTTGAGGCGTCGATGGCGTATCTGAGATCGTGTCCGGCGCGATCGGTAACGTAAGTGATCAGGCTGTCGGAAGCCCCTTCGGGATTGCCCAGCACCTTGTCCGCCGTTTTAATCATCACTTTAATCAAGTCGATATTTTTCCATTCGTTGAACCCGCCGATGTTGTAGGTTTCCCCAGTTTTCCCCTCGTGGAAAATCAAGTCGATGGCGCGGGCGTGATCTTCCACATAAAGCCAGTCGCGCACGTTTTCGCCTTTTCCGTAAACAGGCAGCGGCTTTCCGTGGCGAATATTGTTGATGAACAGTGGGATCAATTTTTCGGGAAATTGATAGGGTCCGTAGTTGTTGGAACAGTTGGATACGACAGTCGGCAGTCCGTATGTGTCGTGATACGAGCGCACGAAATGATCGCTGCTCGCCTTCGATGCCGAATAGGGGCTATGCGGATCGTATTTGGTAACTTCGGTAAACATTGAGCCGTCGAACTGCAACGCGCCATACACCTCGTCGGTGGAAATGTGGTAGAAACGTTTGCCGTTGAAATTCCCGTCCCATTTTATTTTTGCGGCTTGCAAGAGCGACAAGGTGCCCATCACGTTGGTGTGGGCAAAAGTGAAGGGATCTTTGATGCTTCTGTCCACGTGGCTTTCGGCGGCGAGATGGATAACGCCGTCGATGTTGTATTGCTCGAAAAGGGCAATCATATCGTCCAGCTCGCAAATATCGCCCTTCACAAAGCTGTAATTGGGTTTCTTCTCGATGTCCGTCAGGTTTTTGAGGTTTCCGGCGTAAGTCAGCTTGTCTAAATTCACGATGCGATAATCGGGGTATTTATTGACGAAAAGCCGCACGACGTGCGAGCCGATAAATCCAGCCCCGCCGGTAATGAGAATGTTGCGTTTGTAATCCATAGGTAATCAATGGTTTGTTTGTTAAATATAGAGATTTTGAGAATAATCAAAAAAGAATGCCGAATCGTTAAGGAAAGGGTTTCGTTGATCTTTTTCCGACAAAATGATTTCGGAAGCGTCAATCTGCCAGTCGATTTTCAAGGCGGGATCGTTGAACGCGATGCCCCCTTCCGATTGCGGGGCGTAATAGTTGTCGCATTTATATTGAAAAACAGCCTCTTCGCTCAACACGACGAAGCCGTGCGCAAAACCGCGTGGCACGAAAAACTGCCGTTTGTTCTCGGCAGTGAGCAACGCCGAGGCGTGCTGCCCGAAAGTGGGCGAGCCTTTGCGAATGTCCAACGCCACGTCCAAGACTTCCCCTTTTACCACCCGCACCAATTTCGATTGGGCGAAGGGCGGTTTTTGGAAATGCAGTCCGCGAAGGACGCCGCGCCGCGATTTCGATTCGTTGTCCTGCACGAAACGGGTTTGGCGCACGTTTTCGCGAAACCAGCCTTCCGAAAAAGATTCGAAAAAGTAACCGCGCTCGTCGCCGAAAACCTTCGGTTCGAGGATAAACACGCCCGCTATGTTGGTTTGTATCTTTTCCATCGGCTTATTTTTCAACCAGATTCAAGAGGTACTGTCCGTATTGGTTTTTCCGCATCGGTTCAGCCAATTGGCGAAGTTGTTCATCGTCGATCCACTTGTTGCGCCACGCAATCTCTTCGAGGCAGGAAATTTTCAAGCCCTGCCGTTTTTCGAGCACTTCCACAAAGATGGACGCTTCCGAAAGCGAATCGTGCGTGCCGGTATCGAGCCACGCGAAGCCCCTGCCAAAGAGTTTTACCTTCAATTCGCCGTCTTTCAAAAATTCTTGGTTCACGGTGGTAATTTCCAGTTCGCCGCGAGCCGACGGCTTGATGTTTTTTGCCACGTCCACCACTTTGTTGGGGTAGAAATAAAGCCCCACCACCGCGTAATTCGATTTCGGGTTGGCGGGTTTTTCTTCGATGCTCAGCACATTCCCTTCGTCGTCGAACTCAGCCACGCCGTAGCGTTCGGGATCATTGACGTAGTAGCCGAAAACTGTGGCTTTGCCGTTTTGTTCCGCCTCGTTTACCGCATCGCGCAGCATCGTGGGGAAGCCGTGTCCATAAAAGATATTGTCGCCCAGCACCAAACAGGCGGAATCGTTGCCGATAAATTTTTCGCCGATGATGAAAGCCTGCGCCAAACCGTCGGGCGAGGGCTGCTCGGCATATTCGAAACGAACGCCATACGCGCTTCCGTCGCCCAGCAACCGCTCGAATCCGGGAAGATCCTGCGGGGTAGAGATAATCAGAATATCCCTTATTCCTGCCAGCATCAACGCCGAGACGGGATAATACACCATCGGTTTGTCGTAAATGGGAAGTAATTGTTTCGAAACGCCTTTCGTGATGGGGTAAAGACGGGTTCCGGAACCCCCTGCTAACACAATTCCTTTCATATTTGTGCAAAAGTTGAAAAATTTCCCGAATATTCATCCTTTCCTTATTTTAAGGAAAAGCGAATTATGATGGGCAATTGCGCAAAAACAAGCGAAACGCACTTGTTCGCTACGTTTTCATCGACTCAGATAACTCTGGGATAACAGTAAAACTTATTTATTTTCCGCCACGCAACGAACGGAAAAGCCGTAGCCGCGGTCGTAGGTGTACACATTTGCGTATCCGTGGTTGAAGCACAAGAACCACGCATCATACGAACCGTC
>JAISYO010000195.1 GCA_031269865.1 Dysgonamonadaceae bacterium
TAACCAATAATTTGGGTTTTAGTTCAACGGATTTGCTTTTTCTTGCAAATTCGTATGCCCGCTTCCCCTCGATTTTCACGGCTGAAAAGGCGGGCGGCACTTGTTCTATGCTTCCGGTAAAGGATTTCAACACCTCGCGCAACGCATTTTCCGTAATGTGCGAAACGGGATATTCGGCATCGACTTCCGTTTCCAAATCGAAGGACGGCGTGGTTGCGCCCAAGCGTATGTCGGCGATATATTCTTTGGTTTGCGCCTGCAAATTCGCTATCTCTTTCGTTTTCCGTCCGGTGCAGATAATCATCACGCCGGTTGCCAAAGGATCGAGCGTGCCGGCGTGCCCAACCTTCAACTTCTTGATTTTCAGTTTTTGACAAATTTTAGCCCGCACGACACGCACCAAGCGGAACGACGTCCAATGAAGCGGTTTGTCGATGCAGAGCACCTCGCCTGCTATAAAATCCATTTGATGCAGATAAATATCGCTATGCCGACGATGATACGATACCAGCCCCACATTTTGAAGCCGTATTTTTTTATCATTCCGACAAAAAATTTAATCGCAAGCATCGCGACCACAAACGCGACAACGTTTCCCCAAAAGAAAAGCCAAAGTTGATCGCTGTTGTTTGCGAGCATCTCGTAACCGCGAATTGCGGCGTCGTTGCCGACGTCCCATTTCTTGAAAGTCAGGGCATAAACCGTAACGGCAAGCATCGTGGGCACGGCAAGGAAAAACGAAAATTCGGCGGCGGTTTCACGCGATAATTTTTGTTGCATACCGCCGATGATAGACGCCGCACTACGGCTAACTCCCGGCATCATCGCGAGGCACTGCCAAAAACCGATGATGACGGCTTGTTTGATTGAAACTTGCTTTTCGTCCCTAATTTTCGGGTTCTTAAACATTTTATCCACGAAAAGCAAGAAAATACCGCCAAGCACCAAAACGATGGCTATCGTGGTAACGTTTTCAAACGCCGCGCTGATATAATCGTCGAGCAGTTTGCCCAAAACCAAGGCGGGCAACACACCGCAAGCCAATTTCAAGTAAAAATTGATTCGCGAAAAATCAAAAAACTTTTTCCAATACAGGACAACGACTGCCAAAATCGCCCCGAACTGAATGCAATAGGTAAAAAGTTCCACAAAATTGTCGTGCTTAATTTTCAGCAACGTTTCCGTGAAAATCATATGTGCCGTGCTCGACACCGGCAAAAATTCCGTCAGTCCCTCGACGATGGCAATGATAATGGCTTCTAAAAAACTCATCTAATCCAACTTAATTTCTTGTTAATCTTTCTTTTCGGTTTTTTTTGTGGGGTAAAGTATGCCCACAATCATCAGCACAAAACCGAACAGCGAAACCATAGGCGCAACCTTAATGCGGCGCACGCTGAAAATATCGGGTTGGAAACCACTTTCGGCTGTCGTTGCCGGTCCGATGGACATAATGACGAACCCGGCGATAATAAACAAAACGGCAAGGGCACAAATAATGTAATTCTTCCTGCCAAGGGCAAAATTCTTTTGAGACATTTGTATATTGTTTTAAGTTCTACGCATAATAAAGTTGATCGGTGTCCATTTTCAGGTAACGCCCCACGGAAAACGAGGTGGCGACAGTCGTGATGACAATCCCCATCAATATCACAATGGCAAAGATAATCAACATATTCGTCAGGCTCAATATGGATTGCAATTCCACGTATTCCCGCCCGAAATAGACTAAAAGTCCGAAAATGATGCCGTCGGCGAGCAACCCCGCCACAACACCCATAAAGATATTGCTCACGATAAACGGACGGCGGATAAAATTCCCCGTCGCGCCCACCAATTTCATCGTGTGAATGATGAAGCGTTTTGAATAGATGCTTAAACGAATGGTGTTGCGAATGAGCGTGAACGAAATGAACAACAGCACCGCCGCGAGCACCAACAAAATGGCGGTTACTTTCGACAAATTATTGTTTATCAAATCAATGGCTTCGTGGCGGTAGAGCAAATCGGAAACGTTTGTCTGTTGCTTTATCCGCTTGTCCACCAATGTCAGGCTGTCGCTATTGGCGTATTCCGACTTCAAAAATATCTCGATGAAATCCTGCGCCGGATTGTAGCCCAACAGCTCTTCCGGATCTTCGCCGAGATCGTTGATAAGTTGCTTCTTCGCCTCTTCCTTGTCGATGTAGCGCGAGGACTTCACAAAAGGCATCGCGGCAATATTTTTTCTGATGTTCGTAACCTGCGCGGCGGTAACGTTGGGCGAAAGCATCACGTTGAAACTCATATTTTCCTTCACGAAATCGGAAATCCCCCTGCCAAGAAAGAGGACGAGGATAGTCAGTCCAAGCAGCACCAACACCAAGGTAATGCTGATGGTGGAAGTAATTTTAGCATTTAAAAAGCGGACTACGACTCCTTTTTTCCGTTTAGACATAAGAAAATTGATGTGGGATTTTTTATTTCCGGCGGTGTAGGGACGGATTTTCCACAATCGAAATGCAAAGTAACAAAATTATTGCGAAAGTACAAAGAACAACCAGGGCAAACGCACGAAATTAAGTAACAAGTTTTTTGAGATACTCCATATCGTAAGCCGCTTTAAGCCTGCGTTTCTTAAGACTTAATTTGTCGGAGTATCCACTGATAATTTGCAAGGCAAGCCATTCATCGGCTTCAAGCCCATCGCGGCGGCTTTTTCGAGCAAAAAGCGGTAGGCGGCATCGTGTTCGTTGGGGATTTCCCCATCGAGAATGGCATCTTTTATCGCCGTTTTCAGCAAGCCCACTTTCCTGCCCTGCCCCAGCCCGAACACCTGCATAATTTCGTTGCCGTCCACCGGCGGTTGGAAATTGCGCACGCGATCTTTTTCCTCGATGTCTTTCAGCTTGCGGCGGACGATTTTGAAATTGTTGAGGAAACGGCGCACCTTTTCGGGGTTTTTCGACGTGATGTCGGCTTCGCAAAGCGTCATCAAATCATCAATGTCGTCGCCAGTGTCAAACAACAGACGGCGAATGGCGGAATCGGTAACCACCTCCTCCACCAACTGCATAGGGCGCATATGCAACCCAACTAATTTATGCACGTACCTCATTTTCTCGTTGAGTGGCAACTTCATACGCTTGAAGATTTTCAGCACCATTTTTTCGCCGATGAAATCGTGGTTGTGAAAAGTCCAACCGAGTTTCGGATCCCAGCGTTTCGCCGTGGGTTTCCCGATGTCGTGCAACAAAGCCGCCCAACGCAACCAAAGGTTATCAGTGTTGCGCGAGATATTGTCGAGGACGGCAAGCGTGTGGAAAAAATTATCCTTGTGCCCCACCCCGTCCTTTGTTTCCGCGCCTTTCAGGGCGGTAAGTTCGGGGAAAATGAGATCGAGCAGTCCCGTTTTTTCGAGCAGGACGAAGCCGACAGAGGGCTTTGGCGACAAAATAATTTTGTTCAGCTCGTCGATGACACGCTCTGCCGAAACGATGCCGATGCGCTCGCGGTTGCGGGCGACAGCCTCGAAAGTTTCGGGGTAGATGTCGAAACCGAGTTGCGACGCGAAACGCAGCGCACGCATCATACGCAGGGGATCGTCGCTAAACGTGATGTCGGGATCCAATGGCGTGCGAATGATGAGTTTTTCCAAATCCTGAATCCCGCCGAAAGGATCAACCAACTCCCCGAAACGATTGACATTGAGGCAGAACGCCATAGCGTTGATGGTAAAATCGCGGCGGCGTTGATCGTCTTCCAACGTTCCGTTTTCCACAACCGGTTTGCGCGAATCGCGGTTGTAAGATTCTTTCCGCGCCCCCACAAATTCCACCTCAAAATCCTTGTATTTCAATTGCGCCGTACCGAAATTCTTGAAAACCGATACGCTCGCCGTCCGCCCCAATTTCCTCGCCACGTTTTCCGCCAACGCCACGCCACTACCCACCGCCACCACATCGATGTCCTTCGAGGGGCGATAAAGGAAAAAATCGCGCACGTAGCCGCCGATGACGTAACATTCCACCTGCATCTCGTCAGCCACCTGCGAGATGAGTTTCAGGATACGGTTGTCCAAATGCGTCTGTATGTCTTCGCGTGAAAAGTCCATTTTCAATTGCTAAAATTCTGAGGGTGTTTCCCCTCCATATCTTTGTAGTAAGCCTGAATGACTGCCATATCTTCATCGAGGTTTCCGGTGGGCTGAAACAAGTCGAAAAACACAATCTCTTTTTTCGTGTAGTCCAAGCCAGCCAAAAGAATGGGCACCTGCGCTTTCATGGCAATGAAGTAAAAGCCTTTTTTCCACTCCGGCACGTGTTTGCGCGTGCCTTCGGGCGTAACGGCGATTTGCAGTTTGTCGTGCCGATGAAACTCCTCCGCCAAGGCATCAGTCATCGAGGTATTTTTGTTTCGCGCCACCGGAATTCCCCCCAAGGCGCGAAAAATAAGGTTCAACGGAAACACGAACCATTCTTTTTTGATGAGGAATTTTGCCTTGCGCCCCAACGCCCAATAGACTAATTTCCCCATAAATAAATCGAGGTTGCTTGTGTGCGGCGCAACGGCAATCACGCATTTTGGCACGTCGGGAAGCACATTGACGATTCGCCAACCGAACAATTTAAGTATGAAGTTGCTGATTTTTCTCATCTTCTATTTTTTTCCAATTCCAACGTTAAAACTTCCCAATTGTTCATTGTTTGATCGAGTTTCGATTTGGTTTCAAGGTATTTCTGCAACAAATCAAAATTCTTCGCGCCTTCCGGCGTGGCAAGTTCCGTTTCCATTTCCGACAGATCCCGTTCCAAATTCGCGATGCGGTTTTCCACTTCTTCCACCTGCTTTTCCAATTTTCGCAAGCGGCGGCTCAACTCCTTTTGCTCCTGATGCAAAAGTTTGTTTTCCGATATTTTCGTTTTGGATTCGGCAGGGGAAGCGTTTGTTTTCGTCGAAAATTCAAGCTGACGAAGGTTTTCGAGCTTCTTTTTCGAAAGGAAATCATAAATGCCGCCCAAATGTTCCACAACCTTTCCACCGCCAAATTCATACACCTTATCTACCAATCCATCAAGAAATTCGCGATCGTGCGACACGATGACAACCGTGCCATCGAACTCCTTTATCGCCTTTTTCAACACGTCTTTCGACGCCAAGTCCAAATGGTTGGTAGGTTCGTCGAGAATCAGCAGGTTTACCGGTTCGAGCAAGAGGCGGATCATCGCCAAGCGGCTGCGCTCACCACCCGAAAGCACCTTCACTTTTTTGTCCGATGCTTCGCCGCCAAACATAAACGCACCAAGTATGTCGCGGATTTTCGTGCGGACGTCGCCCACCGCCACATAGTCGATGGTTTCAAAAACTGTGCGATCTTCATCGAGCAGTTGAGCCTGATTTTGAGCGAAATATCCTATTTTCACGTTGTGTCCGAGTTCCAATTTCCCCTCGAAACCGATTTCGCCCATAATGCACTTCACGAGCGTGGTTTTTCCTTCGCCATTTTTCCCCACGAAAGCCACTTTATCGCCTCTCGCAATAGTCAGCATAACGCCCAAAAACACGTTGTGATCGCCGTAGCTCTTGGCAACGTCCTCCATAACCACCGGATACGAACCCGAACGAGGCGCGGGCGGAAACTTCAAGTTGAGGCGCGAATTATCTACCTCGTCCACCTCAATAAGCTCAATTTTTTCGAGCTGCTTGATACGCGACTGCACCTGATTCGATTTCGTTGCCTTGTAGCGGAAACGCTCGATGAAAGCCTCGGCGTCCTGAATCTGCTTCTGTTGGTTTTCATAGGCGCGAAGCTGTTGCTCGCGACGTTCGGCGCGAAGTTTCACGTATTGGCTGTAATTCACTTTGTAATCCTGCGTTTTGCCAAGCAGGATTTCGATGGTGCGGTTGGTTACCGCATCGAGAAAAGCGCGATCGTGCGACACCAGCATCACTGCCCCCGCACGCGAGGACAGAAAATTTTCGAGCCACTGTATGGACTCAATGTCCAAATGATTGGTAGGCTCGTCGAGCAACAGCACGTCGTGGTTTTGCAACAAGAGTTTCGCCAACTCGATGCGCATACGCCAACCGCCACTAAATTCCTTCGTCGGACGTTCAAAATCGCTTCGTTGGAAGCCCAAGCCGATGAGCGTTTTTTCGATTTCCGCATCAAAATTCGTGGCGTCGGACATTAAAAGTTGCCCCTGCAAGAGTGCCGCCCTGTCAATCAGGTTGCGGTAGCTTTCCGATTCATAATCTGTTCGTTCGCCCATCTCGCGATGACAGTCCTCCAATTTTTTCTGCAACCGCCGAATGTGCGAAAAAGCCGTCGCCGCCTCCTCGCGCACGCTGCGCGTGTCCGTCAGCGTCATCTGTTGGGGAAGATAGCCTACGCTAATGTCCTTCGGCACAAAAACGCCGCCGACCGTCGGCTGTTGCAATCCTGCCATAATTTTCAGCAGGGTGGATTTTCCTGCCCCGTTTTTTCCGGTAAGCGCCACCCGCTCGCCTTTGTTCAGCACAAAGGAAATGCGGTCGAGCAGCGTGAAGCCGCCAAATTCAACGGTTATATTTTCGATTGAGATCATTGAATTACGGGTGCAATAATGCTTTCAGTTCGTCCGGCGATAAAGATTTCTGTTCGCCCGACTGCATATTTTTCAGCGCGATTTTCCCTTCCGCCATTTCGCTTTCGCCCACGATGGCGACGTAGGGAATGCGGTTGCTGTCGGCGTAAGACATCTGTTTTTTCATCTTCGCCGCTTCGGGATAGAGTTCGCAACAAACGCCGTCGCGACGCAGTTGCGAAACGAGGGGCAAGAGGTAATCGGCTTCTTTCTCGCCGAAATTCACGAAAAGCACATCGGTGGCGTGCGTGGAATTTTCGGGGAAGAGGCGAAGCTGTTCCAACACATCGAAAATGCGATCGGCGCCAAAAGAAATGCCCACGCCCGACACATCGGGAAGCCCGAAAATCCCCGTTAGATTGTCGTAACGTCCACCGCCCGCGATACTTCCGATTTGCATGTCGAGGGCTTTCACTTCGATGATCGCCCCGGTGTAATAGTTCAATCCGCGAGCCAAGGTAAGATCGAGTTCCACTTCGTTTTCCAGTGCTAAGCGGTTGGTTTTGTCGAAGATAAATTCCAATTCTTCAATCCCTTTCCTTCCGGTTTCGGAAGCCGACAACTCATTTTTCAGGGTGTCCAATTTTTCGCGGTTGCTTCCGCTCAACAAAATGATGGGCTGCAATTTGTCAATCGCCGACGGCGGAATGTCCTTCGCCACCAATTCCTCGTTCACCTTTTCCAACCCTATTTTGTCGAGCTTGTCAATCGCCACGGTAATATCGGTAATCTTGTCGGCTTCGCCGATGATTTCGGCGATTCCCGAAAGGATTTTCCGGTTGTTGAGCTTGGTGCAGACACGGATTCCGAAACGCGAAAACACCTCGTCGATGATTTGCAGCAGTTCCACCTCGTTGATCAAAGAATCCGAACCCACCACGTCGGCATCACATTGGAAAAATTCGCGGTAACGCCCTTTCTGCGGACGATCGGCACGCCAAACCGGTTGAATCTGAAAGCGTTTGAAGGGGAAGGAAATATCGTTGCGGTGCATTACCACGTAGCGGGCGAAAGGCACGGTAAGATCGTAGCGCAAACCCTTCTCGCACATTTGGTTACAAAGGCGTGCCAGGTTGCGGTTTTGATAATCGTCCGCGTTCACGTCCGACAGGAAATCGCCCGAATTGAGTATTTTAAACAGCAGTTTGTCGCCTTCCTCGCCGTATTTGCCCATCAGCGTGGAAAGGTTTTCCATCGCCGGGGTTTCAATTTGTCGGAAACCGTAGAGGCGGTAAACGTCCTTTATCGTGTCGAAAATATAGTTGCGCTTCGCCATCTCTTCGGGCGAAAAATCGCGCGTTCCTTTGGGTATGGAAGGTTTTTGCATTGTAATTTTATGTTGCTTTTGAGGTGCAAAGATAGTGAAAGTTGAGCGCAAAAAACAAATTTATTTGCTTTTTGCCGAAACGCATCTTATACAAAGGTAATGAATTTTGTTGGATTCAGCAGTGTGAAAACAGTATCTTTGCAATTTTGAAACTATATGAAACCCTCATGACCTATTAGTCACCCAAGAGCATGTAAATGTTCTATCCTATTGGCTATCTTTACTTCCGAATTGAAGTTTTAATGAACTACCCCGCCGCAAGCGGACGGGGTATCGGTAGCACATACAACTGATTTCAAGCAAATTAACGGCTGCGACGGCAAATCCTGTCGTTTCCACCGGCGAAGGCATTGCGGCAACCGGCGCTTGCGTTGTGGTTCCCGATTATCGTGGCGGTTGTCTTGGGCGTTTTTATGTTCATCGTGCTGAGGCTTGCGTACCGAAAACTGCTTCGGAAAAACCGCCGATAAACCCGTTTTTCTTCCCATTTTGCCGCAAATTGAAAAGTTTCTCGCATTTTCAAGACAAAATCTGCGGTAAATCCAATTTTTATGTGTATTTTCGCAGCCTCAATGAAAGAGTTACAGACTCATATTATCCTCAGCAGAACCATCATCAAAGTCCGACGATGATTCAGGGTTCTGTTCCCGCCAGGTTTTCAACCTGCGAAAAAAATGCGTATCCGCGCATCAAAGTCCAACAAAAAATTCACAATTTCATCTTATCATTTGGTTATTACAATGAACGTAGAGATTCATATAGCCGATTCAAAATATGCCCATTATGCGCAGGAAATCTGCGACTTGATGTATGAATCGGCATTGGCACGCGGCACCGGGATTGCAAAAAGAAGTCCCGAATACGTCGCCGAAAAGATAGACGCGGGCAAAGCCGTCGTCGCGCTCGACGGCGATAAATTGGTGGGGTTCTCTTACATTGAAACGTGGGGACACCAAAAATTCGTCGCCAATTCGGGACTGGTTATCCACCCCGACTACCGCAATCAGGGCTTGGCGAAACAAATCAAGCGCAAAATTTTCGAGTTGTCGCGGAAACTTTTCCCCAACGCAAAAATTTTCAGCATCACAACCGGGCTTGCCGTGATGAAAATGAACACAGAACTCGGTTTCAAGCCCGTGCCGTTCTCGGAACTAACCAACGACAAAGAATTTTGGAAAGGTTGCCAAGGCTGCCGTAATTTCGACATTCTGGAACGCAACAACTACAAAATGTGCTTGTGCACCGGATTGCTATACGATCCCGCGCAAAAGGAAAAAGAGGCTGTTTCCGGCAGTCGTTTCGCGGCGAAAGTGGTAAAGCCCATCGTCAAAAAAAGAACCCCGAACAAAATGTATAAAAAATAACAAATAACAGATCATTATGAAAGATTTAAGTAACAAACAAAAAGTAGTTTTGGCTTTCAGCGGCGGACTCGACACTTCGTTTTGCGTGCCTTACCTGATGGAAAAAGGCTTGGAAGTCCACACCGTGATTGTAAATACCGGTGGTTTTTCCGTCGAAGAAGCAAAGAAAATCGAAGAACGCGCAATCAAGCTCGGCGCAAGCTCGCATACCTGCATCGACACGGTAGATGAATACTATCGGCGCGGCATCAAATACTTGATATTCGGCAACGTGTTGAAAAACAACACCTATCCCCTATCGGTAAGTTCCGAGCGGTTTTTCCAAGCCCTGTCCATCGTGAATTTCGTAAAGAAAATCGGCGCGGAATACGTGGCGCACGGAAGCACCGGGGCAGGAAACGATCAGGTGCGTTTCGATCTCGTTTTCGAGGTGCTCGCCCCCGAAGTGAAAATCATCGCCCCGATTCGCGAACTCGGACTTTCGCGCCAAGAGGAAATAGACTACCTCAAAAACAAAGGCCTTGATTTCTCGTGGGAAAAATCGAAGTATTCCATCAACCAAGGCATCTGGGGAACGAGCGTGGGCGGTGTGGAAACGCTGAAATCATCGGGCGTACTTCCCGAAGAAGCCTATCCCTCGCAAGTTACCGACTACGGCGCGGAACGCATCAGCATCGGCTTCGAAAAAGGCGAGCCGATTTCGCTGAACGGCGAAAAATTGTCCCCGGTGGATTTGATCCATACCCTGCACAAAACGGCATCGAAATACGGCATCGGGCGCGACGTGCACGTGGGCGACACCATCATCGGCACCAAAGGGCGCGTGGCTTTCGAAGCCCCCGCACCCCTAATCATCGTAAAAGCGCACCACCTGCTCGAAAAACACGTGCTTACCAAACAGCAACTGTATTGGAAAGATCAGCTATCGAACTGGTACGGGCAATTGATGCACGAAGCGCAATACCTCGAACCCGTTATGCGTAACATTGAAACCTTCCTCGACGACACGCAGCAATTCGTTACAGGGGAAGTGGAAGTGGAACTTCGCCCCTATCATTTTGCCGTGCTGGGCTGTTCCACACCAAACGACTTGATGAACTCAGCCTTCGGCTCTTACGGGGAAACCAACAAATCTTTCTCAGGGCAAGACGTGGTGGGTTTCACAAAGGTAATCTCGAACCCGTTGAAGATTTATTATACGGTGCACAAACACTAATCGCAAGTCTGACAAGATTGACGTAAAAATGAAAATAAAAGTAAGCATAGCCGGTGGCACCGGTTACACGGCAGGGGAATTGTTGCGCATCTTGCTCAACCACCCCGGTGTGGAAATCGACTCTGTCATCAGCAGCACGTCCGTTGGCACGCCGATAGCCGAAACGCACCGCGATTTATTGGGCGAAACCGATTTGCGTTTCGTTGAAACCTTCAACCGTCCCGACGTGATTTTCCTTTGCCTCGGACACGGGCTTTCTCGCGCCTTCCTCGACGAAAACAAAGTGCCGCCCTCGTGCAAAATTATTGATTTGGGAAACGATTTCCGCAACGCCCCATCGTATGCCGGGCGCGATTTCGTTTTCGGCATCT
>JAISYO010000085.1 GCA_031269865.1 Dysgonamonadaceae bacterium
ATAGGACAGCGCTTTCTCGGCGAGGATTTTCAGTTCTTCGGGGTTGTTGCAGAAGCCCGAACCCAATCCGCCGAGCGCGTAAGCCGCACGCACGATGACGGGGTAACCCAGCTCTTCCGCCGCTTTGAGCGTGTCGGGCAGGTTTTCCACCGCCATACTCTTGATGGTTTTCATACCGATCTGATCGAGCTTCTTCACGAAGAGTTCGCGGTCTTCGGTGTCCATAATCGCCTGTACGGGCGTTCCCAACACCTTCACGTTGTATTTTTCGAGGGTTTTGTTCCGGTAGAGTTGCACGCCGCAGTTGAGCGCGGTTTGTCCGCCGAAGGCGAGCAGAATGCTGTCGGGGCGTTCTTTCTCGATGACTTTTTCCACGAAATAGGGCGTAACGGGCAAGAAATAAATTTTGTCGGCTGAGCCTTCCGATGTCTGCACCGTGGCGATGTTCGGGTTGATCAAGATGGTTTCCACCCCTTCTTCGCGCAAGGCTTTCAACGCCTGCGATCCGGAATAATCAAACTCGCCGGCTTCGCCGATTTTCAACGCGCCCGAACCGAGCAGCAGGGCTTTTTTTACGCTCGCATCTTTGTTGTTAATGTCCATCACACTTCTTATTTCTGATTTTTGTGCGGGCGAAAATCATTCGCCCCTACATTTTCTAATTTCGTATTTCTTTTACAGCATCTTTACAAATTCATCGAAGAAAAACCGCGTGTCGGTTGGACCACCTGCCGCTTCGGGGTGGAACTGCACGGAATAAAAAGGCTTCGATTTGTGGCGAATACCTTCGTTGGTGCCGTCGTTCATATTCACGAAATAGGGTTCCCATTCGTTGCCCAACAGTTTTTCGTCCACCGCATAGCCGTGGTTTTGCGAGGTTACGAAACAGGTATTCGTCCCCACCTTGCGCACGGGTTGGTTTGCCCCCCTGTGTCCGTATTTCAGCTTGTAGGTGTTCGCCCCCGCCGCTTTCGACAGCAATTGGTTCCCCATACAGATGCCGAAAATCGGCTTGTCCTTTTGCAAGGCTTTGCGCAGGTTTTCCACCGTGATGTCGCAATAATCGGGGTTGCCGGGACCGTTGGATATAAACAAACCGTCGTAATTGATTTGGTTGAAATCGTAGTCCCAAGGCACTTGTATGAGGTGTACGTTCTGCTTGATGAGTTCGCGCACGATGTTCATTTTCACGCCGCAATCCACCAGCACCACTTTTTTGTCGCCGTGCATGTACTCGATGACTTCGGTACAGCTTGCCTTCGCCACTTGGTTTTCCGAATCGGGATCGTAGAGATCCACCTCGTCGTCGTTTTCGAAGACAATTTTCCCAAGCATCGCGCCTTTTTCGCGCAGCACTTTGGTAAGCATTCGCGTGTCGATGCCGTAAACGCCGGGGATATTTTCATCTTTCAGCCATTGTCCGAGGCTTCTTTTCGCGTTCCAATGCGAGTATTCAAACGAATAATCGGAAACGATAAGCCCTTTCACGTGGATACGATCGGACTCAAAAAAATCGGAAATTCCATCTGTTCGGCTGTCCGCCGGAACGCCGTAATTTCCGATCAATGGGTAAGTGAGCGTAAGTATCTGTCCCTCATAGGACGGATCGGTTAGGCTTTCGTTATACCCAACCATAGATGTGTTGAAAACCACCTCGCCGGATCCTGCCTTTTCTGCTCCAAACGATTTCCCACGAAAAACTGTCCCGTTTTCAAGGATCAATTGCACCGCTCTGTCTTTGTGCATATTGCGCGTCAATTAATATGTATAGTTGATGTTACTTGATATTGGGAAACAAAGGTACGAAAATATATTGGTTTGAGCAAGGGGATAGGTGTCAAAATTATTGTGATTGTGTGGAAATCGTTCTTTTTTAAGCAATTCCCAATGGCTCTAATAAAATTTACGGTTTCTACGAAAAAAATCTTTCCTCAATCTTTTGTCGGTTCGTAAAAAATGGCTAACTTTGCACCCGCAAATCAGATTTGCGCATACAAAAAAGTCTAACTCAATAAAAAAGAACTACTAAATGGCAACAAAACTGCGTTTACAAAGGCGGGGACGTAAAAATTACGCCTTCTATCAGATTATCGGTGCAGATAGCAGGGCTCCACGAGAAGGAAAGTATATTGACAGGATAGGTTCTTACAACCCGAACACTGATCCTGCTACAATCACTTTGGATTTCGATAGGGCTTTGTATTGGCTGCAAACTGGTGCACAACCCACCGACACCGTCCGCAACATTTTGTCGGACGAGGGTGTATTGATGAAAAAACACCTTTTGGGTGGCGTTAAAAAAGGTGCTTTCGACGAAGCGGAAGCAGAAAAAAGGTTCGAGGCTTGGAAAAACAACAAGCAACAAGCGGCTCAATCGCTTAAAAATAAGAACGACGAACAAAAACGTTCCGAAGAAAAGGCGCGTTTGGACGCGGAAAAGAAAGTGAACAAAGAAAAAGCCGAAGCATTGGCGAAGAAAAAAGCCGACGAAGCGGCTGCCAACGCTCCCGCGCCGGAAGTCGTGGCAGAACCTGCCGTTGAAACTCCAGTAGTGGAAGCTGAAGCCCCGGTTGTTGA
Organism: Dysgonamonadaceae bacterium; assembly: GCA_031269865.1. Lineage (GTDB taxonomy): Bacteria > Bacteroidota > Bacteroidia > Bacteroidales > Dysgonomonadaceae > JAISUH01. Next base: position 2,578 of record JAISYO010000085.1, read on the forward strand.
AGAAACTCCCGCTCAGGAAGTCGTGGCAGAACCTGCCGCCGAAACTCCGGTAGTGGAAGCCGAAGTCCCGGTTGTTGAAGAAACTCCTGCTCAGGAAGTTGTGGCAGAACCTGCCGCCGAAGTGGAAACTCCGGCTGTTGAGGAAGCCCTTGCCGCCGAGAGCGCGACGGAAGAAACTCCCGCCCAAGAAGGCGCAAGCGAAGAAGAAACACCTGCCGCGGCAGAGTGAGATTTTCAATAGATTTTAAGTTGAAAAAAAAGCATTCCTGTTTGGAATGCTTTTTTTTATTTGGGGAAAATGCAGGGGCGTATAATTTACATCCTTATCATAGGCAACGCCCTACGCTGTAATCAATTGCTCGCCGAAAAGTTGTATTTCCCCGATGCGATTTCGTAAACGGCGTAGCCGTCGCGAAGCTCTACGAATTTCACGCCTTCGGCGGTTGACGCCGGCTTCCCGCTTTCGGAAACCTTGTTTTCATCGGTGGCAGGGACGTAGATGACGGCACTCGTGTTGGCGGGTACGTTGATTGTCCAACTGAATTTCCCTTCTTCTTTTTTCCACGCGCTTTCGATTGTTCCGTAAACGGATTTGAGCGAGGCGTTTACGAAGTTCAGTCCTTCGGGGGCGCAGGGTTTCATCTCGATTTTCTTGAAGCCGGGTTCGGCAGCCTTTATCCCACCGAGGTATTCGTAAAACCACACGAGCAAATCGCCGAGCAGCATCACATGGTTGTGGGAATTCATCGCCGGATCGGCAGTGTTGCCGTTCCACAATTCCCATATCGTGGTGGCGTCGTGTTCAATCATAAAGCCCCAACTCGGATAGTCGCGGTTGGTAGCGATTTTCAGGGCGATGTCGGGACGTCCGTTGTCGCTCAGTCCGCGCATAAGCCATTGTGCGCCAACAAGTCCGGTGCTAATGTGTCCGTTGAAATCAACCAAGGTTTTATTGACGATATTCTCAAATACGCCTTTTTGGTATTCTTCGGGAACCATTCCGTAGCAGAGTGCCAACAGGTTGGCGGTAACGGTGTTGTTGCTGTACTGCATCGTTTCTGTGTTCAGGTATTTCGCGTTGAATGAGGCTTTTACAGCTTCGGCTTCTTCGGCAAATTGTTGAATGTCCTCTGTTTTCCCCAACATTCCGGCGTATTTTTCGAGCAGGGTTAGCATTCTGAAATAGAATGTCGTACCCAAAACGGCGGCATCGGTTTTGCGGGCGGGATCTTCGGAATGAATCAATTCGGGACGTTCGGGGGGCATACACCAATCGCCGTAGGTGTCTTTTGTCATAATGTTGTCCGTCAGGTATTTACTTTGAATGTAAGCCATCCATTTTTTCATTGAATCGTAATGCTTGACAATCGGTTCCTTGTCGCCAAACTGCTCGTAGAGCATATTTGCGATGATGACGTATGCGCCGGGCCACGTCATATTGTCGGAATAAATCACCCAATAATTGGGTGCGACGTCGGGGATACTGCCGTCTTCGCGTTGCGATTCCTCAATGTCGTCGAGCCATTTGGCATAGAGCAGGTGGTTGTCGAACACAAAACTTTCGCCTTGCGAACCGACTGCGCGATCGCCCAACCAGCCCATTCGCTCGTCGCGCTGCGGACAGTCGGTAGGCATTCCGCGGTAGTTGCCACGTATGCCCCAATAGGCGTTTTTATAGATTTGGTTGATGGTTGTGTCGGAGGTTTCAAAATGTCCGGTAGTTTCCATTTCATCGTAAATCACTTTGCCAGAGAAGTTTTTGACTGTCGGAACGCCGGGGTAGCCCGTTATTTCCACGAAACGGAAGCCGTGATAGGTAAACGAAGGTTCCCAAGATTCTGATTTTTCGCCTTTTAGCGTGTATTTATCCGTTACTTGCGCATCGCGGATATTCGCCAGATAGAGCGAGCCGTCTTCTTTCAAAACTTCCGAAAAACGAAGTTTTACCTGTTTTCCTTTTTCGCCACGAAGTGTCATCGCCAGCCAGCCAACCATATTTTGCCCCATATCGAGGATATAGGTTTCTTCGTTCAACTGTTTGATGGATAACGGCTTGATGGTTTCCATTATTTGAATGTTGGGATTCAGTTGTCCTTCGAGTTTTCCGGCAGGGGCGGCTACCAATTCCGCCGTTTGCCAAAAGCCATCGTCGTAACCCACTTTGTTCCAGCCGATAAGTTCTTTGGTGGCATCGTATTCTTCGCCGTCGTATTCATTGTTGGCGCGAATGGGACCGTCGGCAGTGATTTTCCACGTGTCGTCACTCACGATCGTTTGTTGCGAACCATCGGAATAGGCGATTTCGAGTTGCGCAAGCAGTTTGGGGAAGCCGAAATACTGCCGTCCCGCTAATTCGTTGTTCGCATCGAAACGCATTCCGAAATAGCGTCCGTTGCCGAGGGTTACGCCGATTGCGTTTTTGCCTTTGGCAATCAGTTTGGTAACGTCAAACGTGTTGTATTTAACCGATTTATCGTAATCAGTGGGGGTGGGGGACAGCACTTGCTTGCCGATGCGCGAGCCGTTGATATAGGCTTCGTACAGCCCCAGCCCTGAGATATGGAGCGTTGCCGATTTGATTTTTTTGTTTTCCGGTTCAAATTCTTTCCTCAAATAGCGGGCGGCGAGGCGGCTCCTGCCTTTTAGCGCGTCGTCGGGCGTGGCTTTGTCCAAGCCTGTCCATTGCGCCTCCCAATCGGCGTTTTCCAACAAACCCATTGTCCAAGAGGCTGTTTTGCTCCATTCCTTTTCGCCTTTGGTAGTAGTGATTTTCACTTTCCAATAGCAATTCGTGCGGCTTTTGAGGGCTTGCCCTGCATAAACGATGTTTTGCGATTCGTCGCTCTCCACCACGCCGGAATCCCATAAATCGCCGGTCTCGGCGTTCAGGTTTTCGAGGGTTGAGGCGACTAAAATTCTGTACGACAATTGTTTGACTTCTCTCTCGTTGGAAGTGATTTTCCACGATAGACGGGGATTGAGAATGTCGATTCCTTGGGGTTCAACCGCGTATTCACAACGTAAATCCGTAACGTCCTTGTTTATCTCTACACAAGATGGAAATAAAATTAGGCTTAAAAGTGCGAAAAAAATTAGTTTTTTCTTCATGGCTATTTGTTTTTAAATTAATTTGTCGCAAAAATACACTTTGCCTTTTGAAAAACAAGGGAATTAATAAGATTTAACCAAATTTTTTGTCGTGTTTGCGATGCGAAAAACGGATTAGAAATCCTTGGACTTA
>JAISYO010000060.1 GCA_031269865.1 Dysgonamonadaceae bacterium
CGGCGTAGCCAAAATCGCGCCTTTCAGGCGAAAATGCAAAAAAAATAAATTTTCACTCGCTTATCGTGTATAAGCCGTAAAAATAACGAAACACAAAATGAATATTCAAGACATACTCAGGAAACGCATTCTCATTCTCGACGGGGCAATGGGGACGATGATTCAACGCTACAAGCTGAGCGAGGCGGATTATCGCGGGACACGCTTTGCCGAGGTGCAAAAATTGCAGAAGGGCAACAACGATTTGCTCTCGATAACCCGTCCCGACGTGATCAATCAGATTCATCGCGAGTACCTCGAAGCCGGGGCTGACATTATCGAAACCAACAGCTTCAACGCTAATTCCATTTCGATGCAGGACTACGATATGCAGGCGCAGGTGCGCGAAATCAACCTCTCGGCGGCAAGGCTGGCACGGCAAATCGCGGACGAGTTCACGGCGAAAACGCCCGACAAACCACGTTTCGTAGCCGGATCCATCGGACCGACGAACAAAACTGCCTCAATGAGTCCCGACGTGGAAAACCCGATGCACCGCGCCGTCAGCTTCGACGACTTGCGCATCGCCTACTGCGAACAAATTGAAGCCTTGGTGGACGGCGGCGTGGATTTCCTGCTCATCGAAACCATTTTCGACACCCTCAACGCCAAGGCAGCCCTTTTCGCCGCCGAAGAAGTGGCGGAAGCAAGCGGAAGGCAAACGCCTGTTATGCTGTCCCTTACGCTTTCCGATAAGGCGGGGCGCAGTCTTTCGGGGCAAACCATCGCCGCCTTCGTAGCCTCTACCAACCGCGACTGCGTGTTATCGGTGGGGCTGAACTGCTCGTTTGGCGCGTCGGATATGAAGCCCTACCTGAAAGAGCTGGGACGCCTCGCGCCCCGTTTCATCAGCGCGTACCCCAATGCCGGCTTGCCGAATCAATTGGGCGAATACGACGAAACGCCGGAAATTATGGCTTCGCAAGTAAAAGAATTTGTCGATGAGAGCCTCGTGAACATTATCGGCGGTTGTTGCGGTACCACGCCCGATCACATTGCCCAATACAAACGATTGATTTTGAACGCCGTACCGCACAAAAAAGCAGCCGCGCCCAAGCACCTGCAACTGTCGGGGCTGGAAGTGCTGGACGTTACGCCGGAAATCAATTTCCTCAATATCGGCGAACGCTGCAACGTGGCAGGATCGCGCCGTTTCCTGCGCCTGATCCAAGAAAAGAAATACGAAGAGGCTCTCGACATCGCCCGAAAACAAGTGGAAGACGGCGCACAAGCCATCGACGTGAATATGGACGACGGCTTGCTCGACGGCGTGCAGGAAATGACGAACTTCCTGAACCTGCTCGCTTCCGATCCCGATATTGCCCGCGTGCCCTTGATGATTGACTCATCGAAATGGGAAGTCCTCGAAGCCGGGCTGAAATGCACGCAGGGGAAACCCATCGTCAATTCTATCTCGCTGAAAAACGGCGAGGCGGAATTTCTGCGCCACGCCAAGCTGATTCAACGCTACGGCGCGGCAGCCATCGTTATGGCTTTTGACGAGAAGGGGCAAGCTGACACCTTCACCCGCCGCATCGAGATTTGCGAAAGGGCATACAAACTACTGACAACCAACAGATTTAATCCGCAAGATATTATTTTCGATCCCAACGTATTGGCGATCGCCACCGGAATGGAGGAACACCGCAACTACGCGGTGGATTTCATCGAGAGCGTGAAATGGATCAAAGCCAACCTGCCCGGTGCGCGTGTGAGCGGCGGCATGAGTAACCTTTCGTTTTCGTTCCGAGGCAACAACTACCTGCGCGAAACGATGCACTCGGTTTTCCTCTACCACGCCATTCGCGCAGGGCTCGATATGGGAATCGTGAACCCCTCGGAAGCGGTGTTGTTTGAAGACATTCCTGCCGGCACGCGCTCGCTGGTGGAAGACGTCATTTTCAACCGCCGCGACGACGCCACGGAAGATTTGATGGCTTACGCCGAGAAAATCAAATCGGAAAAAACACCCGAAACCGAACACGCGAAGGCGCAGGAATGGCGTTCTCTGCCCTTGGAAGAACGGCTGAGCTACGCGCTGGTAAAAGGCATCGGCGATTTTATGAACGAAGACATCGCCCAAGCCCTGAACGTGTATCCGCGTGCCGTGGACATTATCGACAAGCCCCTGATGGCTGGAATGAACAAGGTGGGCGATCTTTTCGGCAGCGGAAAAATGTTCCTGCCCCAAGTGGTAAAGGCGGCACGGACGATGAAAAAAGCCGTCGCGATACTTCAACCCACCATCGAAGCCGAAAAAGCCTCGTCGGGCGAGAGCAAGAAAGCAGGCAAGATATTGATTGCCACCGTAAAAGGCGACGTTCACGACATCGGCAAAAACATCGTTTCCATTGTATTGGCATGCAACAACTACGAAATTGTGGACTTGGGCGTGATGGTTCCGCCAGAAAAAATCATCGAAAAAGTGCGCGAAGAAAAGCCCGACATCGTGGGGCTGAGCGGTTTAATCACGCCTTCGCTCGAAGAAATGAGCATCGTGGCGCAGGAAATGGAAAAAGCCGGATTCCGCATACCCCTGCTCATCGGCGGTGCAACCACGTCGAAACTGCACACCGCGTTGAAAATCGATCCGAAATACAACAACGGCTCGGTGGTTTACGTGAAGGACGCTTCGCAAAGCCCGGCTGCCGTTGCCAACTTGCTGAACCCTGACACCAAAAACGGCTACATCGAAAAAGTGCACGGGGAATACGCCCTATTGCGCGAAAACGCGGCGAACAAAGCGCAGAATTTGGTTTCGCTGGCGGAAGCTCGGCGCAAGCCTTTCGGCATAGACTGGGCAAAGTTTGTTGCGCCCCAACCCAATATCGCGAGCCGAAAAGTGCTTCCCGGCATAAAAATCGCGGAAATACTGCCCTTCATCGACTGGAAATTCTTTTTCCACGGCTGGAATTTATCGCCTAAATTCCATAGCCTTACCAAAATTGACTCGTGCGAGCATTGCCGGGCGCAATGGCTGTCGGCTTTCCGCGAGGACGAGCGCGAACGGGCGCAGGAAGCCACCAAGCTCTACGACGACGCGCAAGAAATGTTGCGCCGATTTGTGAAGGCGGACGCCAACTACGTGAAGGCGGTTTTCGGCATTTACGAGGCGTACAGCGAGAACGACAGCATATATATCGGGGGGAAAGCCTTCCCAATGTTGCGGCAGCAAAAGAAATCGGCTGACGACAACTACCTATGCCTGAGTGATTTCATCGCGCCAAAATCATCGGGCAAGCGCGATTATATCGGGGCGTTTGCCGTTACCGGTGGCGCAGGGGCTGACAAGCTGCTGAACAAATACGAAGAGGAAGGCGACACGTATTCCGCCTTGCTGATGAAATCGCTGCTCGATCGCTTGGCGGAAGCCGCCACCGAATGGCTGCACCGCAAAATCCGTGTCGAATTTTGGGGCTTTGCCCCCGACGAACAGTTGAGCATCACGGAATTGTTCGCAGTAAAGCATCGGGGGATTCGTCCTGCTGTCGGCTATCCGTCAATCCCCGATCAGAGCGTGAATTTCGCCCTGCACGAGATGCTCAAATCCAATGAAATCGGCATTTCACTAACCGAAAACGGCGTAATGTACCCCAACGCATCGGTTAGCGGACTTGTGTTCGCCCACCCCGAATCGCAGTATTTTGTTGTCGGGAAAATTTCCGAAGAGCAATTGGGCGATTACGCCACCCGAAAAAATGCGGGGGTAAATGAGATCCGCAAATTTTTGTTGGGGAATTTAGACGCCTAAAACAATATCGGCATAGATATTCAATTTCACGCTCATTTCCCTTGCCACTTTCAAAGTGGGTTCGCTTTTGCCTGTAAGCAAATCGCTAACCCTTGACGTGCTTATTCCGAGTAAGCCTGCAAGTGCGGTTTGATTCAAATTCATTTCGTACATACGAAGTTTTATCGTGCCGATTAAAGAGGGTGTGCCGATAGGGTAATGCGCATCTTCGTATTCCTCTACAAGCCCTGACAATAAATCTAATTCAATCAGGTTTTTATCGTCCAATGGGGTGTCGTCGTTCACAAGGGGCAAAAGTTCTTCTATTCTTGCCATTGCCGCATTGTAAACTGTTTTGTTTTCAATCATTCGGGTGTTGGGGCACGCCGTCATTCTCAATTTTCAATTTTCCATTCTCTTTCCGCCCTATTAATTTTTAATTCTTAATTGATTTGCCTCTCTATTCCTCTTTCGTCAAGTCCAATTTTTCATCGTCCTTGCCGCGTTCGATAAACAGTTTGCGAAGGGGGTTTTTTCGCGCCTCGTCGTATGTCAAACGGTTTTTGAAGATGTCTGTCGCCATATAAATCGCCTGACGGAAAGATTCTTCCGAAGCCAAATTCTGCCCCGCAATGTCATAAGCCGTGCCGTGATCGGGCGAAGTGCGCACAACGGACAGCCCTGCCGTGAAATTCACGCCGGAATCCATCGCGATGGACTTGAAGGGTATCAACCCTTGATCGTGGTACATAGCGAGCACGGCATCGAAATCCTTGTGCCGTCCCGTCCCGAAGAAACCATCGGCGGCGAAAGGTCCCGAACAAAGGATTTCCAATTTCTGCGCCTCTTGAATGGCAGGGATAATCAGATCGGTTTCCTCACGCCCCAACAAGCCGTTTTCCCCGGCGTGCGGGTTCAGTCCCAAAACGGCGATGCGCGGATTTTCGATATTGAAGTCGCGAAGCAAGGCGCGGTTGAGCGTTTTCAGCTTGGAAAGAATCCCCTCTTTCGTGATGCTTCCCGCCACCTTCGCGATGGGAATGTGGGTGGTAAGCAACGCCACCCGAAGCATGTCGGAAGCGAGAATCATCAAGGCTTTTTCGCCTTCCTTGCCGAGCCTGTCCTGCAAGTATTCGGTATGTCCGGGGAATTTGAACTGCTCGTTCTGTATGCTGTCTTTGTGAATGGGCAGGGTAACGAGCAAATCTATTTTCGCGGCGTCCAAATCTCTCACGGCACATTCCAAGGCTTTAAAAGCCGCGTCCCCGGCGGCGGACGATGGCGTTCCGAGTTCGATTTTAACCTCTTCTTCCACGCAATTCACGAAATTGACTTGCCCTTCGCGACTGTTGTCCGCCGATGCGATAATGTTCATCGGTACGGGCTTGTAGTCGAGCACCTTCCTATGATACGAGGCAGCCTTGGCAGAACCGTAGATCACGGGGGTAAAAAGTTCCAACAGACGGTTGTCGGAAAACGTTTTCAGCAATATCTCATATCCCACGCCGTTAATGTCGCCGTGCGTGATGCCTACTTTGATTGATTTTGACATATATAAGAAACAGTTTTAATTTTACGAGAGAAACAGACAAAAGTACAATTATTTAGGCGAAAAGAAAAAAATTTCGGCTTTATTTCTTAGAAAGCATTTATCTTTTTGCCGTGGACAACATACCGCAAGCCGCAGAAATATCTTCGCCACGCGAAGCACGAATGGTGCAATACAAGCCTTTGGCAGTGAGGAAATCGCGGAATTTCAGCATATTGTCGTTGGTGGAAGGCGACAGTTCGCTGCCGGGGATTTTGTGGAATCGGATCAGGTTGATGCGACAATCCAATCCCGAAAGCAAACGGTTCAGCTCGCGGGCATAAACCAACGAATCGTTCACGCCGCCGAACATAATGTACTCGAAAGACAGTCGGCGTTGATGGCTCCAATCGTAGTTGCGAAGCAGGGCTACCACTTCCGCCGAGGGAAAGGCTTTCTCGGCAGGCATCAGCGACTGCCGTTGCACGGGAATGGGGCTATGCAGGCTGATGGCGAGTTGGCATTTGCTTTCGTCGAGGAAGTTTTTCAGCTTCGGCAACAGCCCGATGCTCGACAACGTGATGCGTTTCGGACTCCACGCCAAGCCGTAGTCCGCCATCAGAATTTCGGCAGCCTTCATCACGCTGTCGTAATTGTCCAACGGCTCGCCCATACCCATAAAAACGAGGTTGGACAGCTGTTCCGATTCGGGAACGGAATACACTTGGTTGAGGATTTCGTTGGCAGTGAGATTGCCGTTGAAGCCCATCTTCCCCGTCATACAAAAACCGCAATTCATACAGCAACCCACCTGCGACGAAACGCAGATTGTGATGCGATCGTCTTCGGGAATGGTAACCGTTTCCACGAACTGCCCCCCCTGCGTTTTAAAGAGCATTTTCCGGGTGCCGTCCGCCGAAGTCTGCACGTTTTCGGGTTCGGAACGCCCGACTTCGAAACGGTTTTTCAGCAAGTCGCGGTTGCGAATCGAAATGTTTGTCATCTCGTCGATGCCCGCCACACGCTTCACATACACCCAATCGGCAATCTGCTTGGCAGTGAATTTGGGAAGCCCTGCCGACAGCACCTCCTCCGTGATTTCCGCCAACGTCATACCGAGCAAATATCGTTTTTTGTCCATTGATAATTTTCCCTTTGATTTGAGAGTGCAAAGATAGGCAAAATCAAAATCATTTGATTAAAAAAGGACGGAAAGAGAATGGAAAATTGAAAATTGAGAATGAGGGGGGCGGACATTTGGAAGTTAAGGGGGGTATGCCGTCATTAGCAAATTTGCACATTAGCATATTAGCACATTATCCCCCCTCTTTTCATTTTTCATTTTCAATTCTTAATTCTTAATTGTCTTTTGTCTTTTCGTCCTTTCGTCTTGTTTCTTAATTGATTTTTTATCCTTACCTTTACGAAAAATTTAATCCGAATGAAGAAATATGCAGTCCTATTTTTCTGTTTTATATGCTCGTTGGCTATAATGGCACAAGAAAATCCGATAGTATTGTTCCCCGACGGTGCGCCGGGGGAAAGTAAAAAATTGGCGCAGAAAGACGATTGGGGCGGCAACAAGGTGGGCGGTTGCCCGGTGTTGCGCATCAGCGACGTGAGCAAACCCACCCTCACGTTTTATCCCGCGGCGGACGAAAACAATTCGGGTGCGACAATCATCGTCTGTCCGGGCGGTGGGTACGGGATACTCGCCTACAACCTCGAAGGAACTGAAATCTGCAAACGTTTCAACGAGTTCGGCTTCAACTGCGTGCTGTTGAAATACCGCGTGCCGCGCCGTCAAGGATTGGAAAAACACGCCGCCGCGCTTCAAGACTTGCAACGCACCATCGCCTACACACGCTCGCACGCCGCCGCGTGGGGCATCAACCCCAACCGCATCGGCGTGATGGGTTTCTCGGCAGGGGCGCATCTTTCGGTAATGGCGAGCACGGCATATAATGAGCGCAGCTATCCAGCCGTGGACACATCGGACAACGTGAGCCTACGCCCCGATTTCTGCATCTTGATTTACCCAGCCTACCTCGCCGGCGAACATTTCTCGCTCGCCCCCGAAATAAAAGTTACGGCGGACACGCCCTCGACTATCTTGGTGCAAGCCGAGGACGACAGCAGTTTCATCAACAGCAGTCTGTTTTATTATTACGCGCTCAAAGAGGCGAAAGTCCCCGCCGCGATGCACCTCTACCCCAGTGGCGGACACGGTTACGGCTTGCGCAACACCGGGCATTTGGTAAACGAATGGTTTTTCCGCGTGGTTAGTTGGCTGAACGATATTGGAATGGGGAAGTAATGAGCGGTGGGGAAAAAAGCCGAAGCGGACACTTTCGCAAGCACCCGCCCCGATAATTATTACGTATAATTAAAAAGTAAAGTTGTATTTTTTGCGTTAGGAACTGTTTAAGTTTCTTATTCTTGGCCGTTTTTCACTTTGCCCACGCCGCTGCGGTCGATGGTTTTTGCCGCCGGATTCCCCAAATAGGTAATGTTACCCACGCCGCTTGCCGTGATATGCAAAATATCGGAAGCATAGCAAGTTACATTGCCAACGCCCGATAAATTTACGCGGACGGCACGGGCGATGAACGCCGAGGCGTCTATATTGCCCACATTGTCCGATTTTATTTTTACCGAGTTGGCACGTCCTTTCAAATGGATGTTTCCCACCCCTTCGGATTCGACGAAAAGGCTCTGGACTTCCAAATCTTCCGCGTCGAAATTGCCCACGCCACTCAAAGCGATGGAAAGTGAATCGGATTTCACGCTCCCGCTCAATTTCAAATTGCCCACGCCGCCCAAGTCAATCTTTTCGATGCCGGGCGCACTCACAGAAACGGTCAGCTTGTGGGAAGCATTCCGTTTTTTTGCGGTTTTTTGCGCCGACAATTTCAGTTTTCCATTATCCACTTCGACAATCAGGTTTTTTACTAAATTTTCGGAACCTCGCACCGAAACGCTTTGGCGGTCTGACTGCTTAAAAACCACATTGCCTACGATTTCCGATTCAATGGCATGAAATGGCGATACGTCGAAGTTTTTGTTCATTATGCGCGTGCTTTCTTTTCCGGCTTCACAAGCGTTCAAACCGAGCAGTATCATTCCGGCAGCGAAAGCAGCAAAAAGCAGGTTCGTTTTTTTCATTTCAGCCTTTTATTTATTAAACGTAAAACATCTTGTTTCTGTTACATCAATTTAGTCTTTCAACAATTCGAGGATCCGGAGGCGGAAGGCGTATTCGTATTTCGCCTGTGCCTGTTCGCCCAGCACCTGCGCCAAGTTGCTTTTCGCCTGAAACAATTCGTAAGCGGTGGCGCGGTCGTTGTTGTATTTCTGCTCAACGAAACGATAGGCTTCGCGGCTTGCGGTTTCCGATTTTTTGGCAGCTTCCCAACGGCTCTGCGCACCCACGGCATTGTAGTAAGCCTGTTCGATGGTTTTGCGCAGTTGCAATTTGGTTTTGTCCATATTGAGTTTGATGCCTTCGAGTACAATTTCGGCGTTCTTCACGCTGTTGCGTATCTGAAAGCGGTTGAAAATGGGGATACTAAGGTTGAAACCCAGCGAGTTGCTCATATTGTTGCGCAACTGCGAACCGAACGAGGCATTGTTTATCTCGCTCATACGATAATACCCGGTACCCATTTGCGCCCCAAAAGACAAGGAGGGGAAGTATTGCGATTTTGCCATCGACAGCTCTTTTTCCCCACTTGCGATGCGGAATTTCGCCCCGCGAATTTCGGGACGGTTCGCCAAGGCACTTTCGTAAACCGAGTTGGCGGACAACAGCGGACTTTCGTTAATCAAGGTTTCGACGGGTGGCGCAACTACGTCGAAATTGGCGAAGGATTCCATTTCCATAATCTGCGCCAAGTCCAAAAGGGCTATCTTCAAATTGTTTTCGGCGTGCACGCGACTCAGTTCCTCTTTCGCCGCTTGCGCCTCTATCTCGTACAATTCCCCCTGCGCCAGCTTGCCTATTTTTATCAACTCTTTGCTGCGCTCGATATTGGCTTTCGTTACTTCGAGCTGATCAACAGCGATTTGCAACAATTCTTTCGTGAGCAGCACCTGCAAAAAAGCGGTGGAAACGCTCATCACAATGTCTTCTTCTATTTTTTCCAAATCGGCTTCCGAAGCAGACAAGTCGGCTTTCCGGGCATCAATGTTGTACTTCATTTTCAGCCCGTCGAACAGCGTAACGCTGCTGTTGATGCCGAAGGACGTTTGCGCCGAATTGGTGTTCTGATACACGTTGTCGAGCCCAATGGAACGCCCGAACACGAAACTCTGCCCCACCGAGGCGTTCAGGTTGGGAAGTAAATCGGCACGCGCCTGTCCGTAAGCGATTTCGCGCTGTTGCTTGGTTAGTTGCTGCTGCCGCACGTCGCGGTTGTTTTTCAACGCGACGTCGATACATTCTTGCAAGGTTAGCGTTTGTTGCGCCCCTGCAAAAAACGACATACAGCCAAACAACACGATGAACAACAGGTATTTATAATTTACTCGTTTCATATCCTTATTTTTTCAGATCGACAACTTCGTTCCCCCTAATTTTCTCGTCCAGCGTCAAGCCTTCCGTAACCTCGATATTGATGCCGTCGGACAAGCCCACCTTTATCGGCTTGCGGGTAAAATCCTGCGGTTTTTCGGTTTTCAGCGCGTAAACAAACGCCGTGTCGCCGTTAAATTCCACGCAACTTTCGGGAATGCTGAGTATGCTGTCGCGCTTTTCGAGAATGATATTGGCATTGGCGCTATATCCGGCGCGGATAAAAATGTCGCCGGGCAGTTTCAAGGCGGCTTTCATCTCGAAAAGTATCGCGCCGCTCTCTTCCGTCCCCTTGGGCGAAACGTATTCGAGCTTTGCCTCGATTTTCCGATCCTGCATCGCGCCGATGGTAATTTCCATCGGCATTCCCACGGAAAGTTTGGCGACTTCCGTCTCATCTATTTTCCCCACGAAAAGCATATCGCCCAAGTTGGCAACCGATGCCACGGTGGTGCCGTCGTTGAAATTGTTGGACTGAATAACCGAGTTGCCAGCCTTTACCGGAACGTCTAAAATGGTGCCGCTCACGGTAGTACGCACCAGCGTGTTGCTCGATTTCGCCGTACTTTTGGTAATACCCGTGCGGATAAGGCTCAGGTTATCGTCGGCGGCTTGCAATTCTTCCATATCGTTTTTGTACTGCAACTGCACTTTCTCGAAGTCCTCTTTCGAAATCACATTGCTTTCATACAATTGCCGATCGCGCTCGTAATTTACCTTGCTCTGATCGGCAACCAATCGCGCACGGTTGAGGCGCGATTCCGCGCTGCTGAGCGACAACATATCGGGCACAACCTGAATCTTGGCGATAATATCGCCGGTTTTAACCGGATCGCCAGCCTCTTTATACACTTCCGAAATGATGCCCGACATTTGCGGTTTGATGAGGATTTCGTCCCTCGGCTGCACCTTTCCTGTTGCCACGGTGCGTTTCTCAATGTTGGTTTTCTTTGCCGTTTCAATTTGGTAGGTTTTCTTTTTCGGCTTCGATTTCTGATAGAGGAAAAAGAAAGTCCAGACTACCAATAGCCCCAAGAGGCACAATCCTGCAATTTTCAGTACTTTTTTCATACGATTTTTCTATTTTTTACTGTTGGTGTATGTTTTTTTATCATTATTCTTCCCTTATTGCCTCAATCGGCTTGATCATCATTGCCCGTTGGGCAGGAATAAATCCGGCGAGCGTCCCGATGACGGCGAGGATAAACAACGCCCCGATTCCTGTCGTGAAACTGATTTGGGGATCCTTGAAAAACTGATCGCCTTGGCTCAACGCCAGCCCGACAGCCGACAAGATGCCCACGCCAAGCACGATTCCGCCAATTCCTGCCAAAATAGTCAGCACAATGCTTTCCGTGAGGATTTGCCCGACAATGTTGCTCGGTGTGGCGCCCAAGGCTCGGCGGACGCCAATTTCCTTCGTCCTTTCGCGCACGGTAACGAGCATAATGTTGCTGATGCCGATTGCCCCTGCGAAAAGCGTTCCCAACCCCACAATCCAGATGAGCGCGGTAATGCCCAAGCCAAGGTTGTTGAACATCATAAATTGATCTTCGACATTCACGCTGCCCACTCCTTCTTTGTCGTCGGCGGCAATTTGATGCAGATCGCGCAGGGTGGCGGCTATTTTATCTTGCACTACCTTTACCTTGATGCCTGGTTTTGCCGTTGCCGCCACGAAATGCACCACGTCCCCTTGGTTGAACGTCTGTTGCATAGTGGTAAAAGGCAGTACTATCGTTGTTTTGGGATCGCCCCCGATGCTCGCGCTGGATAGGGCTTGCGAAACGCCGACTATTTGAAAATAAATGCCGTTGATGCGAATCGTCGAACCCAGCGGATTTTCTTTCTTCGGGAACAACACCTCGTAAACCCGCTCGCCGATGACACACACCTTCCGTTTGCCCTCAATGTCAATGTCGTTGATATAACGCCCGAAAAGCATTCGGTTCGTCTGTATCTCGTTGGCTTCGGGGTAAGATCCGTTTAACTCAAACGAGCCGCCGTACTCGCCACGGACTACGTTGTTCTGATCCGAAGTATTTCCGCCGAACAACATCGGCGAAAGGTATTGAAGTTCCGGCACACGTTGGCGGATAACCGTTATGTCGTTGTTCCTGATTTGCCAAGAACGCCCTTTTTGAAAGCCCCGATACGCTTTGCCCGTCCGTTGCGTCCAAAAAAAGCAGGAATTGACGGCAAAACCTTCGATTTCCGACATAATCCCCTTTTTCAGCGCGTTGCCGGCACCCACCATCAGCACGAGCATAAACATACCCCAAAAAACGCCGAAAGCCGTCATCACGCTGCGCGATTTGTTGTGCGTGATGGTAATCCAAATTTCCTGCCACCTGTCTATGTCGAAAAAATTCTTCATCTATTCGTTCCTCATCGCTTCTATGGGTTTCACTTTTACCGCTTTGCGGGCGGGCATATAACCGGCGATTACCCCTGACACAACCAATATGGTGGTGGAAAAGAAGACGATGCCGATATTTACCGTCGGATTTTTAAAGATGGACATCTGCACCTCGTCGGAATTTACCGTTGCGGCAGCCGATTGTTCCATTATCATATTGACGCCTTCCGTCAGCCCGATTCCTGCCAACATACCAATGTAGCCGAAAATAGCCGTGATGATGATGGCTTCGACGACGATATTTTTCAAGATCGCGGCGGGTGTCGCCCCGATTGCTTTCCGTATGCCGATTTCGCGCGTCCGCTCTTTTACCGACACCAGCATAATGTTGCTCACGCCCACGATGCCCGCAATCAACGTCAGCAAGCCGATGATGGTTACAAAAATGTTTATCGAGCCGAAAATGCTCATCGTTTGCAGGTAATCCTGCTGCGAATTGTTTACCCACAAGGCTTCCTTGTCCTTCGGATCGAAAATCAGGCTGCGCGACATCACTTGACGCACATTCTCGTCAAATTTCTCGTTGGCGGCTTTCGTGTCGAGCCCGTCCACCGAAAAAATAATCTGATTGAATTTTTTATCGGTGTTGAAAATGAGTTGCGAAGTCGTGAACGGAATGTATCCGCGAGGCGTTCCCCACCGAGTTTTCTTGGAATTGACGCCCACAACCTTGAACATCAGCTGTCCAACCTTCACGTATTCGCCGACTGCCGATTTGTTTTTAAAAAGCACGTCCACTATTTTTTGATCCAACACGATGACTTTGTTCGCTTCTTTCTCATCGAGCTGATTGATGAAACGTCCGTCCCCCGGCTTGATGACGGGCAATTCCAAGTCCACGAAATCGGGCGTTACGCCGGTAATGTTGTAGCTACCGTATTCCTGTCCGAAGGAAATGATTTGGGTTACGCCCGATCGCGGCGAAATTTTTCGGCTTTCGGGAATTTCGTCGGCTATCGCCGTGAGTTGCTTTTCCATAAAGCGCAAATTACGGCGCGATTTCAAGCCTTTGTAGGGCATCGAAGTCGTACCCGACCAAAGCCCGATGCGGTTGGTTGCCCTCTCGTTGAAATTTTCCGTTACGCCGTTTTGCAAGCCGTTGCCTGCCCCAAGCAAAACGATGAGGATAAATATCCCCCACGAAACGGACAAGCCCGTCAGCGTGGTGCGCAGTTTATTCCTTTTGAGGGTGTCGAGTATTTCTTGCAGAGTGTCCATCATATTTTTTGCTCTTGAACAAAAGGCTCGTCTTTTTCTATTATGCCGTCTCTCAAATGGATAACGCGGTTGGTAACCGAAGCCACGGAAGATTCGTGGGTTACGATAATCATCGTGATGCCTTGGCGGTTCAAGTCCGTCAATACGCCCATCATTTCCACCGTGGTTTTGCTGTCGAGCGCACCCGTAGGCTCATCGGCAAGGATTACCTTGGGGTTCGAAATCATGGCGCGGGCAATGGCTACGCGCTGTTTTTGCCCGCCCGAAAGCTCGCTCGGCAGATGATGCGCCCAATCTTTCAAGCCCATCTTGTCGAGTGCTTCCATCGCCATAGCGTTCCGTTTTTTACGGCCAATATCCTTGTAATAAAGCGGTAACGCCACATTTTCCAATGCGTTTTTGAAATTGATGAGGTTGAAGGATTGAAAAACGAAGCCGATCAGCTCATTGCGGTAATGCGCCGCTTGTTTTTCGCTCAAATCCTTGATCAACGTTCCGTTGAGGCGGTATTCCCCGGTGTCGTAGGTGTCGAGGATTCCCAAGATATTCAGCAGGGTGGATTTCCCCGATCCCGACACGCCCATAATGGATACGTATTCCCCTTGGCGAATATCCAAGTCGATGCCTTTGAGTACGTGCAGCGAGATTGCCTCGGTACGGTAGGATTTGTTTATGTTGCGTAATTTTATCATATCTGTTGCGGCTGTTGCCTATCAATGCCAATTTATTTGTTAGACACAGAAACGGGTGGGTTTGTTACAAAATTTACCCCCTTTTTTCAAATTCACGCGGCAAAAATACAGCAAAATATAGTACTATGCAATACATAAAACTATGTTATTTCAAGTTTTAACCTAATTTAACGGGGCAAGCCGCGAAAAAAGTAAAGGAAAGCGCGTGTTCTATTTACCGAAAACCGAAGAAAAAAAGCCTTTTTTGACTTTCCTGCCGTTGTCGAGCGCGTTAGCCGACATAATTGCGTTGAACGAGTCTGCCCCGTTTACCGTAGCCTGAATCGCGTTGTAAATCACACCCCAATCGGGTAAACCGCCCAAATTGCGATCGTCGATAAACATTTCGGCTTTCAGCTTGCGGGGGGCGTCTTCCTCATCGCCTTCGGGATAGTTCGCGTTGTGGGCATAAAAAACCAATCCCTTCGAAGCACAAAAGTCAATGGCATTTTGCAACAACTCGCCTTCCCGCACCGTCCACAATATCAAGAGGTGCCTTTCCTTCTGCAACTGAATCAAGGTTTCTATCGCGAAAGGAATGGGTTTCCCAATCTGAGGATATTTATGCTCTACAATTGTACCATCGAAATCTACGGCTATAATCATAACTCATCGAATTTTATCATTTTCAAATCAGGCTACAAATATACAAACATATTTTCTGCATCTGAGGCATCGGCGAAAAAAATCGCTAAAACAGTTTCTAAAAATTGCAGAAAAAAATTATTTTTGCATCTCGCTGTAACTTTTTGCCAAGTAATTCGTCATAAAAAAATGAGTACGGACAAATTCTCGCAGGTAATACTGCCCTTGAAAGATAAACTTTTCCGGCTTGCGCTAAGCATTGTGGGCGACAAGCGGGAATCGGAAGACATCGTTCAGGACGTGCTGCTGAAACTTTGGACGAAGAAAGAAGAGTGGGACGAAATCGAAAATTTGGAAGCCTATTGCTTCCGCTCGACAAGAAACCTCGCCTTCGATCAAATTGCGACAGCCAATGCGAGACTGACGGACCCGACAGACTTATCCGGCGAAAGCCTGAGGTTCATCGACGAGGAAAATCCTCACTCTCAACTTGTAAAGAAAGAGCGGCTTTCCCTCATCGAAGAATGCACGAAGGAACTTTCCGACAATCAACGGCTGGTTTTCCAACTGCGCGACATCGAAGGAATGAGCTACAAGGAAATTGCCGAAATTGCGAACATCAGCGAGGAACTGGTAAAAGTGAGCCTTTTCAGGGCGAGAAAAAAAATACGGGAAATGCTATCAAATTTGGACAATTATGGAATTGAGCCGCATACATAGTTTATTGGACAAATACTGGAACTGCGAA
Organism: Dysgonamonadaceae bacterium; assembly: GCA_031269865.1. Classification (GTDB taxonomy): domain Bacteria; phylum Bacteroidota; class Bacteroidia; order Bacteroidales; family Dysgonomonadaceae; genus JAISUH01. The sequence goes on from JAISYO010000060.1 coordinate 15,572, forward strand.
ACTTCGGCGTACGAAGAAAAAGAGTTGCAGGACTTCTTTTCGCGGAACGACGTCCCGTTCGGCTTGCAACGCTACGCCCCTCTTTTCAGCTATCGCGAAACGCAACAGTCGCTGTCTTTGGGCAACGATTTCGACGAGAGATTGAAAACGGCGATGGACAAGGCGAAAATCGCTAAAAAAGAATATGTTACAATAAAGATATTCCTGCCTCTGCTTCGCATCGCCGCATCTGTCGTATTGATTGCCGGCTTGGGCGCAAGTTTGTTTTTCATCGCGAAACAAAACAACAAACCCCGTTTCGCAGAAACCTACAACGATCCCGACGCGGCATTGAAACACGCCACATTCGCGTTGGAAAAACTGTCGGACGCGCTGCAAGCCGGGGAAAATGCCTCGTTGAAAACCCTGCAAAACATCGACGAAATGGGCATCGACTGGATGGCTTTGGACTCGCTGAGCGTACCCATACACGTTGCCGCAGGGAAAGAAGAGATCAAAAAAGAACAATTATGATGAAAAAATACGCACTCGCGCTCTTTGCAATCTGTCTTGCAAGCCCCATTTTTGCCGGAGACTTCATCACGCGCTTCCTCAACCAATGCGTAGAGGGTAATCGTCTGGTAAACAATGTGAACATCGGCAAGACGATGCTCAACAAGATGATTGACATTACCGGCGACGAGAGCCTGAAAACGGCGTTCCACGATTTGAGAAGTATCCGCTTGGTAACGACAGAGAACCCAAGCGATTCGAAATTCTATTTCGAGAAAGCCCGCGATTTGGCTTCCGCGGAATTTGGGGATTACCAAGAAGTGGTTTCGGTAAACGAAAAAAGGAACAAAATGAGCGTGCTGATTCGCGAGGAAGGGTCAGACGATCAAGACATTATCCTTATTTTGCTGGACGACAACCACAACCTGACTCTCATCACGCTATCGGGGAAGATAGATTTGGCGTCGCTGTCCAAATTATCAACCACGCTGGAAAACAGAAAAATGGTGGGCGAAGACGAAAAAACGGAAGATGCCGAGGACAACCTGAAAAATCCTTAGGGAACAAAATAACTTTTTTCTTTTTATATTTAAACGATGAATAGGCGGTCGAACGTGAGTTTAACCGCCTATTGCTTTTCCCCAAAAACCAAAAAACTCCGTGTCCGTTACGAACAGGAGTCCATTTTTTCTCTTTTTTCTTTTAAACGATGAATAGACGGGACGAGCGCTTTTGTTTGTACCCCCATCGAATCACGGCGCAAAGATAGATAAAATCCGAATGAAACCTCTTTTTTCTTCGAAATTAAATTACCGATTGCCACCCCATCGCAACTTTTTGCCCCAAAATACTTTTATATCCTTATTTTTTATTAGCTTTGCACCTCGGTTTGAAACCGATAAATTTATAAACCTATTACATTGATAAAATAAATTTTAAATGGCTACTTTACAGAAGATTAGAAATAAGGGCGGGATTCTTGTCGCCATTATTGGTATTGCACTGCTTGCATTTATTTTGGGCGACTTGCTCACTTCCGGGACTACGATTTTCAACAAAGTGAGGGACAAGGCTTTCGTTGCCAACGGCGAAATCATCTCTACGCAGGACTATTTCAGTCGCGTAAGCGAATGGGAAGAATTTCAAAAAACGGTAAGCAACCGTTCATCGTTGGACGAATCTGCCACAATGCAAATCAGAGAGATGGTGTACGAACAGATGGTGCGCGAAATTTTGCTCGGCGATCAAGCGAAAAAACTCGGCTTGACGATCTCGAAAGAGGAACTGAACGATCTCGTTTACGGCGAAAACATTTCCCCGCTCTTGCAACAGCTGCCATTTTTTGTGGATCCGCAAACCGGTGTGTTCAACCGAAACACGCTGATGGAATTTTTGAGCACGGTAACCAGCCCTGCCAGAACAAGCAACCCGCAGGAACAGCAGGTGCTCAACCAATACAAGTCAATGTGGCTTTTCATCGAAAATATGATTAAATTCCAACGCTTGGAAGAAAAATACAACACCCTTCTTTCCAATGCCGTGATGGTAAACGACAGCGAGGCGAAAACAGCTTTCGACTTGTCGCAACAAAACGCCGACATCGCCTACGCCGTACAAAACTATTTTGTTCTGCCCGACTCGGCGGTAACGGTTTCGAACGATGAAATCAGGGCGTTCTACAACAAGCACAAGGAAGATTTCAAACTGAACGTGCCTGTCGCAAAAATCACGTATTTTACCAAGGAAATCATTCCGAGCGACGCCGATTTTGCCGACGTGGAAAAACAAGCGAACGAGGCTGCCGATAAATTGGGAAGCGGCGCGAACCCGGCGCAAATCGTCGCCGATTATTCCGACGTGCCCTATCGCGACATCTACGTGGCTGCCAACCTGCTCACGCCCGAACAACAAGAATTTGTGGAAACGGCTGCCGTTTCCGCCATTCACGGACCGCTGCGCGACGGAAACGTGTACAACATCTACAAACTCATCGACAAGACGGTAGCCCCCGATTCGATACACCTCAGCATTATGGCAATCCCCGACGCGGTGGGGCAAGATTCGTTGGTTACCCGCTTCGTGGATAGTTTATACACCGAAATCAAAGGCGGCAAAACTTTCGCGGAAGTCGCCAACAGCATCAATCCCCAATCCAACGGCGGCGACATCGGTTGGGTGCGCGAAGTGGATCTCGCTTCCGCCACGCCTGCCGGAACGGATTTGGTAAAAGCCATCTTCAAAGTTCCCGTGGGCGAGCTTACGAAATTGAAACTTTCCGGACAGCAAGTCATCTTCCAAGTGGAAGGGAAATCGAAACCGGTGCAAAAATACAAATTGGTTGTCGTGAGTATGCCCGTGTCAGTCAGCGAAAAAACGTCGAACAATGCCGACAACGAACTGAATCAGTTTGTTTCCGATCCTCAGATAAAGAACGATTTCGCAAAGTTGGCAAGCGAAAAAGGCTATTCGGTAGTCCCCGATTTCAGGGTTTCAGCCAATGATTTCAGCCTCGGACAAATCAACAACTCACGCCAAGTCCTCAATTGGGCGTTCAACGAAAAGGCAAAGGCGATCAAGAAATTCGACTTGACAAACCTGCGCATCGTTGCCCAAGTGAACGAGATAACCCCTGCCGGATACACCCCGATTTCGGAAGTGGCAAGCAATATCCGTGCGCGTTTGGTAAAGGACAAGAAAGCCGAAAAAATGATTGCCGATTTGAAAGCCGCCAACCCCACGAGCTTAGAGGCTTATGCCGAAGCGATGAAATCATCGGTGGACACCGTGAAATTCGTGAACTTCAACACGCAGAACATTATGGGATTGGGCTTCGAACCCGCGCTGAATGCTTATTCGGCTTTTGCACCGGAAAACAAATTGATGGGACCCGTGAGAGGAAACTTGGGCGTGATCGTGGTTAGCGTGTCCAACCGCACGACGGGCGACGCGACTTTTGACGCCAACGTCCAAAAGAACACGATGAAAGGCAACAACGCCTACCGTTTTCAAATGCAGTCGATGGAAGTGTTGAAAAACAAACTGAAAGTCGAAGATTACCGTTACAGGTTCTTCTAAACAGCAGACAATCAAATCGAAACGAAATAGAGAAACCGGACAATCTTCATAGGCTTGTCCGGTTTTTTTCAAAATTGATCATCCTATGGACATAAAAGACTACTTCAAAACCGACAATTTTGCCGCCGAAACGGGCGTGGAATTGCTCGAAGCAGGCGCAGGAAGGGCAAAAGCCCGTATGGAAATACTGCCCAAGCACCTCAACGGCGGGGGCGTTTGTCAGGGCGGAGCCATCTTCACGTTGGCGGATTTCGCTTTCGCCGTCGCCGTAAACAGCCACGCCGAACTAACCCTTTCCATACAGTCCGAAGTGCGTTTCTTCAAGGCGGAAAGCGTGGGCTTCCTCTATGCCGAGGCAAAAGAAATACACCGCAAGGGACACATTTCGAGCGCGGAAGTGAAGATAAGCAACGAGGCGGGCGAACTCGTCGCCGTTTTCAGCGGCTTGGGCTACAACAAAAGGACAGTGCTTCCGTTTGAGATTTAAGTCGGGGGTGGCGTGAAAATAACATTTTGTTTTTCAGGGAAGTATTGTTATCTTTGCAATCGTTATAGTCCTTAAAAAATGACTTTAAGGAAGATGCTGAAACTAAATAATTCCTGACTTCGCCGCAGGGACACCCTACGAATTTTCCCAAAAATTTGGTTTAAAAATTTGAGCAATGGATTTGTGTTTGGGTGTGATGAGCATTATCTTTGAGAGCGGCTCTTTGCTCTCTTGGAGTTTGATTTTTAGGGTTGTTATCGTTTTTGCAATGTCCAACACTTTATATTTTCCGCCGCCTTTGTCTATAAATTGAACGCTGACAACGCCGCTTGGATTATTTTTTACAGACTAAAGCATCTCAAAATAAGGCAAACGGCTTAAAGGGACATCTATCGTGATTGTCTGTCCTCCCTGATAGATTTTTCCCAAATCGTCTTTCCATCGTCCTTTTGGAAGTTTTACCGTTCGTGTATTGCTATTTGTAACCACGGGCGTTATCATGTATTTATCGCCCAGCATAAACTGGTCTTTACATTCGGCAAATCCTTCATTTGGAAACGAATATTCCAAATGTCGCACAATGGGTTCTCCTGTTTTTGCCGATTCGCGTGCGCATTCCATAATGTAACTGCTCATTTTTTCGTGCAGTTGAGCCATATTCCGGACGATATCAAGATTTTCGCTGTTCAGAATCCTCCATGGAGCAACCGAAAACTGCATCATCGGCATCAAGGTGTGTACCTGCGCCGAACGAACAATCAACGCCTGGTCGAATTTGTTTT
>JAISYO010000076.1 GCA_031269865.1 Dysgonamonadaceae bacterium
CACGCAAACCTGCGATGCAGAGAGCAGTCCGCGTGCGCCACCTTCGTAGCGTAGCATTGCCGCGCCGTCGTCGTCGAGCAAACGATTGGGCACGAAGGTGTTGAGTTCGGCGCAGAGTTCGACGGTTTTCAGTCCGGTAATGTATTCCGCGAGGTTGAAAGCGTGCGTGCCGATGTCGCCCATACAGCCTGCAATGCCCGATCGCGAAGGATCAACGCGCCAACCCGCCTGTTTGTTGTTCGTTTCCGAAACCGTGTCGGCAAGCCAACCCTGCGGATATTCCACGTAGATACGGCGGATTTTGCCGAAATAGCCGCGGGCAACCCTCATTCGGGCTTCCTTAACCATCGGATAGCCGGTGTAGGTGTGCGTCAGCGCAAAAACAAGCCCCGTCTGTTCTACTTTTTCCTTCAATTTCCAAGCCTCTTCGAGCGTGAAGGTCATCGGTTTATCGAGCACAACGTGGAACCCGTGATTGAGCGACTCGAAGACGGGCGCAAAATGTACGTGGTTGGGCGTAACAACCGACACGAAGTCCATTCGTTTGTCGGCAGGAAGAAGGGCTTCTTGCTCTATCATATCGCTGTATGTGCGATAGATACGCTCATCGGGCAGATAAAGTTCTCTGCCGGTTTCGAGCGATTTTTCGTATTTCGAGCTGAAACTGCCGCATACGAGTTCTATTTGTCCGTCGAGATTGGCGGCGATGCGGTGTACCGCGCCGATGAACGAGCCGGGACCGCCGCCAACCATCCCCATTCTGAGTTTTCTTTTCATAATGAATGAATTGAATTTACTTATATTGTTTTCTGTATGTAACCTGCGTTGCAGTCGGAAAATCGGCAGGTACTTTCTGTTTTACTTTTCTGGTGGCAGCCCATTCGGCGCCGCGCAACAGCATAACTTGAAACCCGGTACATTGCATTGCGCGATTGTCTTCCAACGAGTTACCCGCGTGTCCAAGCGTAACGTGGAAAATCCGCGCCTTGCCGTACTTGATTGTGCAGTACGGTATTTCTTCTCGCCCCGTGCCGTTGTCGGCAGGGGAAAGCGAAAAGTAGAGTGGGCTTGCCACTTGTCCGGGACCTCTCATGCGGTTGTATAATTCGTCCTTCGCGTGAAGCCATTGCGATGGCAAACCTTTGGTTATCGGGTGCTTGTTGTCGCCACAATTGAGCAGTATCTCGTGTTGCGAGCCGTGGCTGCCGCCGGGACCGGGTGTCGTGCTGTCGTAAAACACCTTGCCGTCTTTCATATAGACGTAGGGACCGTCGCTCTCGTCCCGATTACCCCAACCGCCGAAGCCGATTATTTTGTTGAACTCTTTCCATTCGCGGAAAGTGTTGCTGGCTGCGTGATAGACAATTAACCCGCCGCCGGCGTTGATGTAATCGAGGAAAGCGCGGTTGGTGGCATCGTTCCAACTGTCGCCGTTGTAGTCGAGGACGACTAACTTATAGCCTTTGAAGTTGGGATTGAACGCGCCCATATCGCTCTTTTCAGGGGGCGAAACGGCAATATCAACCTGAAACAGCCCTGAGTTTTCGAGCGTTTGCTCGATGGCGACACTGCTAATCTTCCAATTGTGATTGTTTTGTCCGGTAACTATCAGTACTTTAATCGGTTCTTTTGCCATACAGCCCGCAACGAATAAAATCGCCACGGCAAAATACAACATAATTTTTTTCATAATCATGCAAGTATTTGAATGGTAAATGGCTAACGCATATCCGGCGCCAACTTGCCCATCTTGGGGGCTACATAGATTTTTTCAAAATTTTCTATGTTGCCGAGATGTAGTTTTTCGGGCATAAGCGACTGATTTGAAACTAAATACTCGTCCCACTTCACTTCTGCGCCGGTATAAGCCGATTCACGCCCCATCGCGCCTGTTAGTGAGGACGTTACGAGTATTTCCGCTTCCCAGGTATATGGTTCGCCGGAACGAATATGGTTGATCAAGTCCATATGTTCAAGCACGTATGGATTGTTTTGCTGATACTGCGCTTTTTCGGCTTCGTAGTCGTACTGCCAGATGAGCTTGCCCTCGAAATCGCGGATCGACATATCCGTGCTCGTCCAGATGCCGCGTGTGCCGGTAATGGTTTCGCTTATGTCGTTTGCGCAACCTTCGATTTGCCTTGCCTGCGCATTGACGCGGACGCCACCCGGATAAACGATATCGAGCCCGAAGTTGTCAAAAATATCCCCGGTACGGCGTTGCAATTGAGAACCCATACCCACCACCGAAATCGGTTTGAGGTGCGAAAACCACGTGAATACGTCGAGGTTATGCACCAATTGATCGATGACGTGATCGCCGCAAAGCCAGTTCCAACTGAAAAAGTCGCGCAGCATATATTCCATATCCGTCCATTCGGGACGGCGTTTGCGGTAGTTCATCGCGCCTTGGTTCCATTTGACTACGCCGCTTGTGATGTTGCCAATCATACCCTCGCGCACACGGCGGTACGATTCCACGTAAGCCCGATGATGATGCCGTTGTGCGCCCGTTTGTATGCAGAGTCCTTTGGCTTGCGCTTGTTTGATGGCGGAAAAAAACAATCGGCAACTTGTCGGATCGATGCCAGCCGCCTTTTCGCAAAAAGCGTGTTTGCCGTTTTCAACGGCTTCCATCACGTGAACGGCGTGGAAGATGGAAGGGGTGGCTATCAGCACCATATCCACTTCGGGAAGGGCGCAGAGTTGCTTGTATGCCTCGAAGCCGTAGAATATCTTTTCGTCAGGAACCGTTTGTTTCCACTTGTCGCCGATAAACTTCCGCAGACCTTCGAGCCTGTCGGGGAATATATCCGCCATCGCAACAATTTTTACCTTGTCGGCGGCTGTCAGCAAGTTGTCGGTGGCACCCGAACCGCGGCTGCCGCAACCGATGATGCCCACCCGCACCTCTTTGCCGTCGTTCGCCTTGTCCCCTGTAACGGGAATATAGACAGGGATTTCCGATTGAAGCGGTGTGTAACCCTTGCTTTCTTTCGGGGTGCACGAGGTCAGTAAACCGCCGCCGCCGATGCTTCCAACTGCACCCAACGCCGCCGAGCCGAGAAATTTTCTTCTTGAAATTGATTTCATTTGTTTTAGTTTTTAAGAATTAGTAGGTTTATTATATATTAAATGATTTTCACGATTTATCGGTTGCAAAGATAGCATAAAATTCACAATTATACACAAACGCATAAAAATTTTCAATTATCAAGCGTAATACAGCGTTCTTTGAAAAAAATTATAGGGGAAATATACAAAAATTTCCCGAAATTCTGCCCCATTGCAAAAATCATTTAATCGGAAGGGAAGGGAGGCTATCCTCAGACTGAATGTCCGGCTAATTCATATCTTAAACGATACCCCAATTGTCATATCCTTTCTTTTCCGCCTTCCCTCAACTCGTTTCCACCTCAAAATTTTTTCCGCCGGCATAGCGTTTCAAGAGTCCCACCGAAAAATCCACCGCTTCCGGCAAGCCTTCTCTACCCGAATAGCCGTTGATAATCATCAACAAACGCGAGGTGCCGATGGAAATTTTCGTCCGTTCTTCGTCGCTCGTCGGCGTGCCGATTCCGCCCGCTTCGTCGCGATAAACGGGCAATCCTTCAATGTTCAGCAGCCCGCGCCCGATGGCGTTGAAAACTTCCCCAGCCCTGCCCACGCCGAGCGCGATGCCGCCCCGAACCTTGTCCGCGTCGAAGCCCCCAATGGAATAGCCCGTTTTTATCGAAATCAGGTTGATGGCGTCCACCAGCGTGTTTATACGGTACAAATCCCTGTCGTGCAAGATGCGGCGGCAAAGTGCCTCGGCGGACGGACGGTAGCGGTTGGGATCTTTCCCCAGCTTTTTGTACGTCTGTCGCGTGGCGAAAATAACCGGGTGTTTGTTGATGTCTTCCAATTGCTTACGGCTGCGAAAATCGACGATGGCGGAATCTATTTCCTGCCACAAATCGGCGTCGGAAGCCGAATTTGTTACCTCGCACAAAATGCTCGCCACCGAAAAAACCGGACAAGCCGCCCTGATTTCCGGCGCGACGCTTATTTTCATCTTACCCATTTTTCTGTCCTTTTCAAAAGAATACAGCCCAAAGATAAGAAAACCTCAACTAATTCAGTACAAAAAATAGGGTAATTGCATAAAATATCGAAAAATAAGATTGAAAAATTTGCCAAAGCCCAATTCTCTGACTATATTTGTATGAATTTTGTTTTCTTATGACTGACGAACAAAAAAAACTGTTAATCGACTTGGAAGTCCGCGTAAAACAAGTTTTATTGTTGTGCGATTCCCTGCGTGAGGAAAATGCTCGTTTAGTTGCCGATATTCAGCAGAAACAGAACGCGATAAGCGATGCTGCCGATGAACTGAACCGGATTAAAACAAAATACGACAACCTGAAAATGGCAAGAACCATTACCGCCGCCTCGGTGGACGTGGACGTAGCCAAGGCAAAGTTGTCGAAAATGGTGCGCGAAGTGGACAAGTGCATAAATTTGCTGAAAGGTTGAACCCTATAAAATTTATGTGATGGGCGACGATAAAATGTCATTGACTCTTGAAGTGGACGGACGAAAATTACCCCCCCTTAAAATCAAGGGATCGGACGAGGGTGCTTTACGTGCCGCCGCCAAAAAGATAAACGCCAAAATAACCTCATACCGCATTGCCTTCGGGCAAGATCCGGCGCTGAAAGCTCAGGATTATATGGCTATGGCGGCGATACAGTTGGTGGGGGAAAAATTTGCGTTTGACGATAGGAATGACACGAAACCCTTTGAGGATAAAATTCATTCGCTTATAAACGAACTCGATACTTATCTGAAAAAACAGCCATAAAGCCAGCCTTCCCCCCTTTCGCGAGGGCGTGGGGTACGGCTATACGCGCCGGATTTGCACATATTACGTTTTGTGCGGGTTTGTGTGCGTTTTTTTATGTATTGGAAAAGAGAAAAGACAGTGCATTTTCCGAAAGGACTTCAAGAGAGGGGACTTTTTAGGGAATGTTTTTAATAAATTTATAAAACAAAATGAACAAATGGAAATAGTGATAGGAATCGCCGGACTGCTGATTGGAGCGGTAATCGCTTGGTTTGTAGTCGGGCAGAGAGTAAATTCGCGTGCCAAGAAAATCGTGGGCGACGCCGAAAAAGATGCGGAGGTAATCAAGAAAAACAGGCTGTTGGAAGCCAAGGAAGAAATCCTCTCGATGAAGAACGAAGCCGAGAAGCAGGCGAATATCCGTTCGACGAAGATTCAAGTAGTCGAAAATAAATTGCGCCAGCGCGAAATGTCGCTCAACCAACGGCAGGAAGAGCTTTACAAGAAAAGCAACGAGGTTGATGAGGTAAAACAAAATATCGAACTGCAACACGAAGCCCTCGAAAGGCGCAACGCCGAAGCCGAAAAATTGCACCGCCAATTGGTGGAAAGGTTGGAAACCATATCGGGATTTTCAGCCGATGAAGCCAAAGAACGCTTGGTCGAATCCTTGAAGGACGAAGCGAAAACCGACGCGCAGGCGTACATCAACGAAATTATGGAGGAGGCGAAGATGACTGCCAACAAAGAAGCCAAGCGCATCGTGGTGCAAACCATACAGCGCGTGGCGACGGAAACGGCTATCGAAAACGCCATTACCGTCTTCCACATTGATTCCGACGAAGTGAAAGGGCGCATCATCGGCAGGGAAGGGCGCAATATACGCGCCTTGGAAGCCGCCACGGGCGTTGAAATTGTGGTGGACGACACGCCCGAAGCGATTGTCCTTTCGGGTTTCGATCCCGTCCGCCGCGAGATAGCGCGTTTGTCGCTGCACCAACTCGTTACCGACGGGCGTATCCACCCGGCGCGTATCGAAGAGGTGGTTTCGAAAGTGAAAAAGCAGGTCGAAGATGAAATCATCGAAACCGGAAAACGGACGGTTATCGACTTGGGCGTCCACGGACTGCACCCCGATCTCGTCCGGCTGATCGGGAAAATGAAATACCGCTCGTCTTACGGGCAGAACCTCTTGCAACACTCGCGCGAGACCGCCAATTTGTGCGCGATTATGGCTACGGAACTCGGCTTGAACCCCAAAAAAGCGAAACGCGCCGGCTTGCTTCACGACATCGGCAAAGTGCCCGACGACGAACCCGAATTGCCACACGCAATACTCGGAATGAAGTTGGCTGAGAAATACAAAGAGAAACCGGACATCTGCAACGCCATCGGTGCGCACCACGACGAAGTGGAAATGACATCGCTCTTGGCGCCTATCGTTCAGGTTTGCGACGCTATTTCGGGGGCACGCCCCGGCGCACGCCGCGAAATCGTGGAGGCTTATATCAAACGGCTTAACGATTTGGAAAACTTGGCGTTGTCCTACCCCGGCGTAATAAAAACCTACGCCATTCAAGCGGGCAGGGAACTGCGCGTAATCGTGGGCGCGGACAAGATAGGCGATGCCGAAACCGAAAAACTGTCGGGGGAAATCGCCCGCAAAATCCAAACCGAGATGACTTATCCCGGACAAGTGAAAATTACGGTTATCCGCGAAACACGCGCCGTAAGTTTCGCGAAATAGGGACGAGGATTTACCGGATAAAAAAACGCCGTTTCGGGATTGAATTTCCGAAACGGCGTTCTTGTTTTTTGAGGGGAAATAGTTGCAAAATAAGAAAAAAATCACTATCTTTACATAAGAAACTGTTTAAATTTTACAGCTCATCTTTTTTATCGCTATTTTAAGATGGATTTTTTGCGTTACATTTGAAGGTTTAGCGGGCTAAATCGAGAATGGGAAGTGAGAAATACGCTTGAAAGAGCAGAAAAAAGTAGCTGAGAATGGATTTGAAAACCCATAGTTAAATATTTCGTTAAAATTTAAACAGTTTCTAAGATAAGATGCCCCTCGGCAAAAAATAAAACAAGTTTGTTTTTTGCACTCAATTTTCGCTATCTTTGCAAAGATGAATAATTTCGACGAATACATACGGCAGGGCGAACCCTCTCAAAAAGAGAAGGCGGAAATTTGGCGAACCGCTATCGGCTTGCAAGACGTTGATGGGCTGAAACCGTCGGAATATCTGCTCGAAACAGCGAGGAAAAACATTGAGGATAAAATAACTATCGGCGAGGTTCAGCAACGCATAAATGCCTACTACACTCAACTTTTGAATCGGGAAAACGCCGAAATAGCGCGTACCGAAGAAGCAGATAAAGTGTCGGCTCGCATTGCAGAGATTTTGTCGGAAAAAACATTTTCTTTTACCCCGATTGAATATATTGAAATCCACAGCCGACTTTTTACGGGAATTTATGAATTTGCGGGCAAAATACGCGACTACAACATAGCAAAATCGGAGTGGATACTTGACGGCGACACGGTTTTGTATGTAAGTTCCCGACGACTGAAAGAAACGCTTGAATACGATTTTGAGCAGGAAAAGAAATTCATTTACAAAGGATTAACCACAAAACAGATTATTGAACACCTTGCTCATTTTGTGGCAGATTTGTGGCAAATTCACATTTTTGGCGAGGGAAACACACGAACAACAGCGGTTTTTCTGATAAAATACCTGCGGAAACTCGGTTTCAAAAAAGTAAACAACGACTTGTTTTCCAAACATTCGCTCTATTTTCGCAACTCGCTTGTGAGGGCAAACTACGAAGATTTGCACAAAGGCGTTTACAAAACGAACAAATTTTTGATCAAATTCCTTTCAAACTTATTGCTTTGCAAAAACAACGAATTGAAAAACAGAACAATGCACATACACTTCGAAAAAGAAGATAGCCAAACGCACAGAACTACAAATGTCGGAGAAATGTCGGAGAAATGTCGGAGAAATTTCAACCCGGCAAAAGCAAATAATTAAACTTATCACAAGGGACTACCGCATTTCCGCAAAACAAATTGCAACAATTATAAAAGTTTCGGACAGGACAATAGAAAGGGATATTAAAAAACTGACGGAATGGCAAATAATAGAACGAATAGGTGCAGACAGAGGCGGTTCGTGGAAAATTCTAAACGATTAAGAAACCGTTTAATTTTTTTCAAAACCGACTCTGCATTTAGGATAAAAAAATGGTTGAAAATAAACACTTTACATATTTCCAATCCCGTTAGGGATTTAAGCTCTGTAGAAAATTCAGTTCCCTTTTTTATTTGCAAGGGTAGGTTTGCAACCAATCATCAAAAAAGTTGCGTACCTGACGGCTCGCTGTTTTATGGAAAGCATTGTTTTTACCGGACTAAAATGCCTGACGGCATAAAATACGAACATGCCTGTCGGGCTAAAAACACAAATGCACAACCGATTTCTCAGAATCTTTTCCCGATGCTAATCCCTATGCGCGGATAAACTCCGTCTCCATCGAAGCTGCGCCCGGCGCCAAACATAAGATCGCCTACCCAGTTGTTGCGGCTGACGTATTTATGTCCGATGGCAAAGCCTATGCCTGCATCATTGAAAAGCGAAGCGTTTGCCTCAACAAAAAAACCGGAAGCCGCCTTGTTATACATACTGCCGAAGTGCCAGCGGAAGTAGGGAGTGAACGCGAAAGTTTGCTCAGCCCATTCACCTCCGAATCCCAGCGAAGCCCCGGCACTCAATTCTTGGGCAAGAATCCGCTCGTAACTTATTTCGGGGTGGAAAGAAAAGATGGTCGGGAGTAAGTTTAGTTTCAATTCATTGCGTTTATCGTTGGATAAACTGAAATTTTCTGTTTGCTCTTGGGCATACGTTGCGCTACCCAATAGTAACGCGAACAAGAAGATTGCTGATTTTCTCATAAAATTAAATTTATTACTTTCAAGTTTATATTGAAGACACAAAAGTACAAAAAACGTTGCAGATAATAAGGTTAAAAAAAGTAGATGAGAATAACTTTAAAAACTGTAATAAAATAATTCGTTAAAATTTAAACAGCTTCTTAAACTCATCAAGCCAAAAGAGTTACTTCAAAACATTGATAAAGAAAAGCATAGAGAGTTAATCAATTATTTATCAACAAGATATTGGCAGTAGCCCCACGCTATTGATTTACCCCTCGCAGGGCTTGCGCAACGGACATTTGCAATCGAAAGTGGCGAGCATAAGCATTTTTAATGCGAAAACAAGTATCTCTATCTAGAATCCAAATCCCTCTAATTCAATATCTTCTTGTTTTTCCTCTTCGATTTCGATGGTGTTTTGCGATTTCAGCCCCTTCACGTAAATGGCTTTGTGGGGTTTGGTGGGGCAGACGTACTCGCAGCCGCCGCAACCCACGCAGATGGCGGGATCGGTGTGGGGTATTGTCAGCGAATCTTTGTAGGGAACCATACTGACGGCTTGTGTCGGGCAATGTTCGGAACAAGCCCCACAATTGGTTTCGTCGCGGTAAACGATGCAGTTTGCCAAAACGAAATGCACCTGCCCCGTTTGAGTGCGGTTCTTTTCTTCCTTGCTTAACGGGACGAGCGCACCGGAAGGGCATACCTCGCCGCAGATGGTGCAATCGTAATTGCAAAAGCCGTGATCGAAATAGAGCCTCGGCTGCATCATTCCGCCCAAGCCGTATTCCAAGAATGCCGGTTTGATAACCCGCGACGGACATTTGCTCACGCAAAGGTGGCACGAGATACATTTTTCGCGCAAGCGATCGAAATTGACTGCGCCCGGCGGTGCGATCGGCGTTTCGCGGTTCACGGCTTCTTGTTGCAACAATCCGTCCGCCGTTTCTTGCGCCAGCATTTTCCCTGCCGCGATGCCCGTTATCAGCGTGGCGGATAGAAACCGCCTGCGTGCCTCGTCTGTGGGGGGCGTTTCTTTTTCGTGGGGTGGGGCAGGGCTTGCTTTTGGTTTCAAGGGGGTGTATCTGAGTGCCTTCCGTTTGCAACTGTCGATGCAGTTGAAGCAGCTGACACAACGGCTGTAATCAATTTGTTGCTTTTCCGAATCAATGCAGGACGCTTTGCATTTCGTGCTGCAACGCCCGCACTTGTTGCAGTTTTCCTCAACGATGCGGATTTTGAAGATTGAAATTCGGCTGATGAAACCGAGCGTCGTGCCAACTGGACAAACGGTATTGCAATACGTGCGTCCGTTTTTCCACGCCAGCAAGCCGATGAACACCAGCGTTGCCAATGCCAGCACCGTAGAAAAAACGCCCAAGACGTAAATCCCGACTTTATAGAACGCGGTACTATGGAACAGCGCGAAAATGGTAGCCATCAGATTGTTACCTGCCATATATGCCGGGCGGAAAAGATGCGTAACGATGCGTCCGTAAGCCCCGTAAGGATCGAGCAAGCCCAACAAGAAGGAAAATCCGAACAGGAAGGCGATGACGGTTATGCCCAAGATGCCCCATCGCAACACGGTTTTGGCTTTGCTGTGAGTGTATTTCTTCTTGCGGTTGAGGCGTTTGGAAAACCACGCCACCAAATCTTGATAAACACCCATCGGGCAGATGGACGAGCAATACACCCGCCCGAAAATCACGGTTAGCAACACCAGCCCGGCGAGGACGGCTATGTTCATCGCCAGCAACGCGGGTAGAAATTGTATTT
Organism: Dysgonamonadaceae bacterium; assembly: GCA_031269865.1. Lineage (GTDB taxonomy): Bacteria > Bacteroidota > Bacteroidia > Bacteroidales > Dysgonomonadaceae > JAISUH01. The sequence goes on from JAISYO010000076.1 coordinate 10,554, forward strand.
TTGCGAGCCAATGCAGTGATTGGGGCAACAATTCCGCGAAATCGAGAAAATACAACGTGATCAGCCCACTCAGCAGAATGGACAAAGTGATTCTGATTTTCCTCAGCATATTTTTGAATTTTAGTGTATTATACTCAAAAGGAAATAGAATGCGAATTAACGAGCCTGAAATTGAGAGCTAGAAGAGTTTCTAATTCTTGCCTGTAATCAGCAATGTTCTCGAAGAATTTCATCTGATTCTTGGCTCTTGAATTTAAACCTTTATCCGCTTGATATTCAGCTTCGCCAAGTCCATAGTACCGAGTCCGAGTTCTTGTGCTTTGGCTAGATGTCCCACCTTATCCGTCGGCATTTCGCGCACTTGGTTGAAGAAATTAACCGCGGCGGTGTCGGCGGCAACGATGTCTTGCGAAATGAACAAGCCTTTCGCCAAAACCACGTCGGCAGCCGAACGTCCTCGCGGTCCGCTCGTCTTCATCACGCGGTAGGCGTCCACGATGTTTAGCACCGGACGTTTGGAATAGGTGCACACGTCGGCGATACATTGTTGCAAGTCGTTGGCGTGGAAAAAGCCTCTGTCCCAAACGATTCCCATATAGTTTTTCATAGAGATCGTCATTTGGGCGCCGCCGTGATTTTTCAGAATGGGCACATTGATCCATTTGTCGGCATCGACGATGGCTTGGTGTATCTTCGCGGATTTCAAACTCTTGCCTTTCGGCAGGGATACCTCTTTGTAATACGATTCTTGATCCGCGGGGACGAGCTTTGCGCCTGCCGCTTTTGCCGCCGCTTCGATGCCGCTGTTGGCGTAACTTTTGCGCCAGTCGTCGCAGGTGTGATCGAAAACCGTAACCTCTTTCGCCCCCGCCGCGAAACAATCTTTGACGATGGCTTCCACGAGCTTGGGGTTGGTGTTCGCCGCCAATTCGGGAGCTTTGTCCCAACCGATATTGGGTTTTACCACCACTTTGTCGCCCTGCTTAATGAAGTTCTTCATTCCGCCGAGTTCGGCAATGGCTTTTTTGTACATAACTTCCGGTTCCCCGTCCATAATGGCAACCAAATCATATTTGGCGTCGGCATCGGCTGTTTGGAAGGATTGAACCATCAAGTTCATCGCTTCCGATTCCTTTATTGAAGTGAACGCCGCCCCTGACAACGCTACGGCTTTCAAAAAATTTCGTCTGTCCATCGTTTTTATATTGTAATGTTGTTTGTTTTTAAAATAGCACATTCGCATATTGGCACATTAGTTCAAAATCCACGGGAAGCAGAAGCAGGCTTCGTCGTACAGCGAATAGTCTGCCGCCCCGTTCACGGCAAAAGTTTTTATTTGCGCCGCCCCTTGCAACAGTTCGGTGGCAAACCGCAGTGTTGAACCTGTTTTCACACGATCTTCCACCAAGAGAATGCTTTTGCCCTTGAAATCGAAATCGATGGGCGAAATGAGCTTCGGCTTGTCGTATTTCGGTTGTTGGTTTGTGTCGCGAAGGTTGATTTTCAACAGTTGGAAATCAATGTTCAGCCGTTGGTTGAGAATAGCGGCAGGAACGATGCCGCCGTTTGCAATCGCCACAATCAAGTCGAAAGACTCACGGAACTCAATCTCGCGAAACCGTTTCAGGACTTCCTCGAAGGATTTTCCACCCATCGCGTCTATTTATATTTTAGCCAAGGCTTTCAACACGAAATATCCGCCCACCCATTGAAGAAGCATTCCGGGAATCCCGATGCGGAAATCCTGCGCGGCAACGGCGAAATCTTTTACCATCGCCCATTCGATGCCCGTCCCGACGATTTGGTATGCCAAGATAGCCGACAAAATGCCCCAGAACGACACTTTTCCGAAATACTTGGAAGCCAACGACGCGGCTATCGCCAAAAGAACCGATTTTGCCATAATGATGGGCAGCATTGCCACGGGCGGCATTCCAAACAACAGGCAGTTTGCCAAGGGCGAAAGCAGGGCGGTAAGCACGCCCACGTGGATACCGTATCGATATGCCGCGACAAGCGTGAAAAAATAGATGGGCAGCCAAATCAATCCGCCTTGCGGAACAAAGTGTGTCAATTGCGGAAGCAATATATTCCCTACGATGAAAATAAGGGAAAAAAGATAAGTTTTTGTATTCGCCAAATTCAACGAATAAGTTTTTACGTTAGTGTCCATGAGGGTAATTATTATTTTAGATGATGATTCAGAAACTGCTTAAATTTAAACAGCTTCTCAAAAGATACTATATCGCGTACAAATATACACTTTAAATTGTAATAAAATGGAAAGTGCGGATATTTTTTTGAGAAATTTTTCGGTGGAAGGGCAATTTTTGACAAAATTCGCGCATTGAAAGGGTTTTTTGTGGTGGTGTTTATGTACTCACACGGCATACCGTTGCGGAGAAATTAATTCAGAAACTGTTTCTCAAATTCTTCGGCAGAAAGATGAATTTGCAGATCAGATTGTTAATAAAATATAAATGGGGGGGGGGTAAATTAATATATATTAAATAGCGGCAAATTTAATATAAATCATTTCGGATATTTGCATATATGTACTTATATTTGCACATCATTATACTGTGTACGAACACAGAATATGATTTTTAGGATTAATAATTAAATATTTATTGAGGCTATGAGAAAACAAAGGAGAATGAAACACCAATTGTCTGCATGGGCGCTTTCGGGGTTGTTTATGCTTTGTATGAGTGCTTGCAAAGACAAATGGGGCTTAGAAACTGCTTGAAATTTACAAGTCTTTAATGAAAATAATCAGAAAAAATCCTTTTAAGCATAAGAATTAATAATAAATAATTTTAATAATGACAGAATGAAAAAAACGATCAAGAAAAATCGCGTGGGCAATCCGTTGCGATATGCCTTATGGCTTTTGTGT
>JAISYO010000082.1 GCA_031269865.1 Dysgonamonadaceae bacterium
TCAACGTTTAACTTTTCTATTGCAAATTTTTCAAGGAATGTTTCGTCAAAATCAAAAACAGCGTGCCATAAATCACAAACAGAATAGGTTGCAATTATTTTCGGCTCATTGCCAAAACCGCCATTTGATTTTTGGGCGCCAATATTGTAGATTTCGATAGTTGATAGTGCTTGTTTCGCTTTGTCGCCGAAAACGTCAATCAAAGCCTTACAAACAGGCATTCCAGAAACAGAAGTGTCGTAAATATCATTTCCGTTCTTATCTTTTGTAATCGGGTAGTTATATTTTGTGTTTTCGCCGTATTTCTTTTTTAGAATGTCTTTGATTTTTTCAAATTTAAAGTTTTTATCTTGATTCAGAAACCATTCAAAAAGTTTGTTTCTATCTTCCTGTAAAATAAATTGTTTCTCGCCATTTTCATCAAAATATTTAATAGTATTGATAAAACTCCACGCTCTGAAAATTTCAAAAACAGGGTGTGAAACAGGACAACGCAACTTTTTCGGCTCTAATGTGCATTTGCCGATATTTCCCTTTTGTGTTCTTAATGGACGTTGCCAAATGATTGACTTCCATAATTGTCCAACAAAAACAGCATTATAACCTCTCTTTTCATTTTTGGAAATATCATAACCTTGTGCCTCGCAAAGTTTTTCCAATTCATATTGGTATTCATCTCTGTATGGGTATTGATTTCGTGCGCGGATTCCCTTATCTAAAAAATCATTTAATAATGCTTTTGAAATGATTTTATCATTGTTTTCTAATGCTTTTTGAAAACCGCTTTCGCCTCTGCGGGCATTTTGTTTTTCGGTTTCGGTATCAGTTTCGCCAATATCTTTATATCCTCTACGCTGTACTAAATGATACAATGCTCTGCCAAATTCGTGCTTGCTAACTTTCTGTTCCAATGCTTTAACACGAAGTTCGTAAGGATTTTTGTAGTTTTTCCCACCTTCTAAATAAGTAAAATCGCAGGCAAGCCATTTGAGAAACAGTTTGTTTTCGGGAAATTTGCGAGTAACGCCTTTTTGATACTTTGTCCAAAGTTCAAGTTCATTTTTTGACAAAGGTATAAAATCGCCATCAACAAGAATTTCAAGCAATTCCCATTTGCGGTATTTTCTTGCCCGTATCAAATTGCGTTTTGACCGTGCTTCACGACGTTCTTTCGTAGGCGAAACATATCCGCCCGATTGCCCTTTCGACATTCCTGTATCGAAAGTAACAACGCCTTTTCTTACAATTTTCCCTTCTTCTGTTATAATCCAGCCAAGCGAAGAACTGCCTAAATCAATGCCAATTTTACTCATAATTTTTGTTCTTTATTGTTATTTCAATTTTTATTTGTATCTTTGTGCCCGAAAGACAAATCACAACAAGGCTATAAGCCGTAGGTTATGACTTTCTGTCTTCCTATGAATCCCGCGTAAACTCCGTGGGATTTTTTGCAAAATTACACTAATTTTACTGAAAACTCAGTTTTTCTCTTGTTTTTATTATAAATTATTGCATACCACATTATTATTCCGTTGTGAAATACATTCGTTTCGCCTCTTGTACGTAACAGGAGGCTTTTTTTACGAATGTATTCACGAACGCCATAAAAATAAACCCGCTTGTGGGTAAAACATTCAAGGCGGGCTGTATAGCTCGTCTTTTTATTTGTGTGTCAGATATAAATGCGTTTCAGATTGTCTGAAAAACACCCCATAAACAAAAAACCGAGGACAAAAAACGAGCGAGGGCAAAATTGTTGTTGCCCCCGCTCGTTTATCCTAAAAACCCAAAATCCTATACAATTTCCATCTCTTCAATCAACCGCTTCGCGTCGGCGTATTTGTCGATGATAAAGAGTACGTAGCGAATATCGACGATGATGCTACGCTGATAATCAGGCAGGTATTGAATGTCGCCGCCCACACCTTCCCAATTGCGATCGAAATTGATGCCGATGAGTTCACCATTGCCGTTCATTACCGGACTGCCGGAATTTCCGCCCGTGGTGTGCGTGGTGGCGATAAACGCCACCGGCATTTTTCCGCCGGACGTTTTGTAGTTTCCGAAATCGGATACGCGGTACAATTCTTTCAGTTTGGGCGGAACGACAAATTCCCAATTGGCGGGATCTTCTTTCTGCATAACGCCGTCCATAGTAGATTGATAATCATAGACTACCGCATTGCTCGGCACATATCCCCTTACCTGCCCATACGAAAGGCGAAGCGTGAGGTTGGCATCGGGAAAAAGAATGTACACGCCTTCCATCTTCAAAATCCCTTCGAGATAGGCGCGGCGGGCGATGTCGAAGCGGTTGTCGAAACGGCTCAGTTCCTTTCTTAGTTTCCGATCTTCGTCCCTGGCTGATTTGGCGAAAAGAATCATCGGATCTTCGCGCAGCAAACGGGCTTTCTCGTCAGATGTCAAAAAATATTGCATATTTCCTTCGCTCGCGAAAATGGAACGATCGAAAACGTAATCAATCGCAGAGGCTATATCCCCGTTGAAATAGCGGTGCAGTTCCCCAAAAATTTCGGGTTGCTGATCGCGCGGAACCAAGCGAATGTATTCCGACAGCACCGCCAAGGCAACCTTCTTATCCACAAGCGGATTGTAATCTTTGTTGGCAAATCTTCGATAGTCGGACTGTAACGCCGCGGTGTATTTCGCAATACCCGCTTCATTCCCTTCGTCCAAGGCTTTCAGCAATGAGTCGGCAGAAGCCGTCGGCACGGAAGCGAATTCCACACCGCGCAGGATACCCTCGTTGAGCATCCAACTACGGAAACGATAATCGGCGCGTTCCTTCACTATATCGCGGATTTCGTCCAAGGCTTGCGCGTAGTGCAGGATTTTCTTTTTTTGCGCCCATTTGAGCAGTTTTTCCTGTTGCGCCTTCTTCAAGGCTTCGAAATCGCGCAAGTCGATAGCCCAATTGGTGCCGATGGCGTTTTTGTAGGCGTTGGTGGAACTCGAATACTTGCTGGCATACTGTATCTTTACCGCCGGGTTTTTTAGCATCTCTTCGAGCATAGCCTTCTGCCGAATGTCGCGCATATTGATGCGCACGGCGTTGTCGATGTCGCGCCGTTCCGCCACTTCCCACGAGGTGTAATACTTGTTGGTTGTCCCCGGAAATCCCATAATCATTGCAAAATCGTTTTCGCGGACACCCTTGGTGGAAATTCTCAACCACCGTTTGGGTTTCAGCGGCACGTTGTCGGGCGAATAATCGGCGGGATTCCCGTTTTTGTCGGCATAGATGCGGAAGACGGAAAAATCGCCCGTGTGCCGGGGCCACATCCAATTGTCGGTATCAGCGCCGAATTTCCCGATGGAACTTGGGGGCGCACCCACCAAGCGGACATCGGAATAAACTTTTTTCGTGAACATATAGTATTGGTTGCCGTTGAAAAAAGACTTGATTTCCACCTCAATACCCTTCTTCCGCCTCAGCAAATCTTCGCCGAAGCGAGCGCGGGCAATCTTGTCGAGGTAGGAAGGGGAAAGGAAAAGCACGCCGTCTTTATCCTGCGCCTTGTCGCGTTCGAGGCATTGTTTCACGTAATCCGTAACATCGTCAATTTTCTCGATGAAGGTAACCGTCAGCCCCGGATTCGGAAGTTCGTCCGCCAAAGATTCCGCCCAAAAACCCTCTTCGAGGTAGTTGTTTTCGAGCGTGCTATGGTATTGTATCTGTCCGTAACCGCAATGATGATTGGTAAGGACAAGCCCTTGCGAAGAAACCACTTCGCCCGTGCATCCGCGCCCGAACTGCACCACGGCGTCTTTGATGGACGAACCATCGGGATTATAAATGTCGGCATCCTGCAATTTCAAGCCGAGCGACTTCATCTCGGCGTATTTTTGCTGCCGTAGCAGTTGAAGCAACCACATTCCCTCGTCTGCCGAGAGAGAAAGGGCAACAAAGAACAAGAGCGAAAAGAGAAATGTTTTTTTCATTTTCAAAATTTTTTTTTTTTGCGGTACAAAAACAAAGGCAAAGATGCTAAAAAAAAACGGAATAAAGCAATTCGGAATGTGTTTTAAATGTTTTCATCGCTTGTTTTTGCGACATAAAGTGGTTATCCGTCCATTTTTTATTATCTTTGACGGCAAGAGTATCTAAAAAAACAATATGAAACAAGAAATTGCCATCACGCGGTTTGAAACCGATCTCGGACTGATGATTGCCGCCGCAAGCGAAAAAGGCATCTGTCTGTTTGAATACGCCGATTCCAAACACCTCGATTTGGAAATGAAGCAGTTATCCGCCGCGTTCAAAGCCCCGTTTGTCGAGGGGAACAATCCGCATACCCTCGCGCTCAAAGAGCAAATCGCGCAGTATTTCAATGGCGGACGGCGAGAATTTGACTTGCCGATGGATTTAGTCGGCACGGAATTTCAAAAGCAGGCGTGGCTCGCTTTGTTAAAGATACCTTGCGGTTGCACAACGACTTACGGTCGGCAAGCCGCCCTGATTGGCAGGGCATCGTCAGTCAGGGCAGTCGCCAATGCCAACGGGCGCAACAAAATCAGTATCATCTTGCCTTGCCATCGGGTTATTGGGGCGGACGGCACCCTGACAGGCTACGGTGGCGGTTTGTGGCGCAAAAAGAAACTGTTGGATATGGAAAAAAAATTGTTTAAATTTTAGGACTGCCTTACCGCCCCACCGTTTTTTCAAAACCATCTGGATATTAGAAAAATAAGTTTTATCTTGTGCTATACAATGCTTTGTGGCGCACCGCGGCAAACAGACTGTATTATGCTTGTTATTATGCAGCGACTGCTTTGATGGTGCAATATGGCTATCAGACATATACGCATTCGGGATTGATTGGATTGATTGGATTGTTTGGGCTTCATTTTATGACAACAGGACAAATAAGCGACGAAACGGGCTTTGTATTGCGGCAGTTATACGAAATGCGGCAAAAAGCGATTACGATGTCTGGGTAGAAATCAAACCACAAATGATTATCCATCTTTTCGCCCCCGCAAAACACTTTATAGAAACCATAGAAAATTTACTGAATATCAAAACAGATTCTTAAATTAACCAAAAAAGCCCCTCAACGTATTTCAATTCTGCATAAAAACCGTACTTTTGTGAAATTTTGAATGAGAACAGACTCTATCGTATGAAAGTCAATTTAAAAGAACGAACACCTCAACTCATCGCCGTCATCGCCGTGCTGGTGCTGACACTGGTTGTTTCCATCTTGTTTATCTTCCACAAAAACTCGCAGATCAACGATATGCAGCAGCAGTTCAGCATCGACAAGCAGGAACTTGAAGATGAATACGAAAGCATCTCGATGCAGTATGAGGGCTTCAAATTCAGCGTGCAGAACGATTCGCTGCTCTACAAACTCGAAAACGAACAAGCCAAGGTGCAACGGCTTATGGAAGAGCTTCGCGTAACGAAAGCCACCGATCAAGCCGAAATCCGCCGTTTGAAGGACGAGCTTGGCACCTTGCGCAAGGTATTGAAATCCTACATACAACAGATTGATTCGCTGAACCGCCTCAACGAGCAATTGAAGGCAGAGAACAAGCAGATCACACGGCAATATCAGGAAACGAACCGCACGCTCAACCAAGTGGCGCAGGAAAAACAGCAGCTTACCGAAAAAGTATCCTTGGCTGCCAAACTCGACGCGACAAACATATCGGTAAAAGCCGTAAACGAGCGCGGACGCGAGCAGAAACGCCTGAGCCGCAGCACGCAGTTCGTGGTTTCGTTCGTCATTTCCAAAAACATCACCGCCGAACCGGGGGAACGTACTATTTTTGTCCGCATTATGGCACCCGACGGAAACGTGCTGTCGAAAAATGCCGCCAACGTTTTCTCTTACGAAAACAGCAACATTCAATACTCGATGAAACGGACGGTGGAATACGGCGGCGAGGAAACGCCCGTCAGCCTCTATTGGGACATCGAGGAATTTTTGAAGGCGGGAAATTATAAAACCGATATTTTCGCCGACGGAAACCACATCGGAAGTTTCAGCTTCTCGATGCAGGAATAGAAAACGCAACGCTTTCGCGCTTGTCGCGAACACGATAATACACTCACTTCTTGAAACAGAGACTTTTATGGATAACTACAAATCCACAACCATTGTTCTGTTGATGGCGATCGCCATATTTTCATCGCAAGAAATGATGAGCCAACAGACGGGGGACGACTTAAAAATGAAACTGCGTCAGTCCCTGAAATCGGATTTTCCCAACCTGAAACCCGAATTGAAATACCAACCGCAACAAATAGAAACAGACAACGACAAGGTGCTGAAAGTATCGCCCACGACGAAACTGCCTACAAAATACGATGATTTATTGAACATTCCGCTTCCGCCCGAACTCAAAGAAATCAAAATAAATATGAACGTTACCAACCGTAACGTTGGTCCCGTGAACAAAAAATTCGATTATTCAACGGGGAAGCTCAACCTCATACCCGATGCACGAAGCACGTACCAATTTGTAAATAGTGGCACAAGCAGCGGTTATACAGATGGCGGCGCAGGTTCTTCCATCGGCGGCGTGTCTATCGGTGGCACAAGCAGTGGTGCAGGTTTCTCTATCAGCGGCGATCTCGATCCGGTTCGCGCCATTCAACAATACAAACGCGCCAAACGGCAGAAGAAAATCAATAGAATCAAACAGGCTTACGGACAATAACCCCCCCAATCCACCGAAGGGGGGCTATGGGACGGCACGTCCGCGCAACGGGCTTTCAGCGCAACGGCAAAACCTGTCTTATCCTGAAATCTTTTTTCAATGCATCTGCCGAAATCTCTTTACCATCTTTCTCATACTTTATTTCCTGCACTTTTCCCCCGCTCATCGCACCCGGCACGCAGACATTGCCCACTGCCGGAAGGTTATAAAACTCAATATTCTTAAACGCTTCGGGTACAGCAGAAAAGATACGAATATCATTGCTGTCGGACTGCAAAACCATCGCCACGGGAACCATTGTAAATGAGGCATATCCGGTCAAAAAATAGTAGAGCGAGCCGTTTTGTTCGCTGTATTCGTCATAAACAATCGGATATTTAGCGAGTTCGGCAAACAGTTTGCCATAAACATCCCCCTCTGCATGGACAGAACCGCAGAGGCAAAGAAGGGAAAAAATTTATTCATTATTAAATTTTATATTTTTAGCAAGTTACCCACAACATCCGTCGGCACAACCTCAATTTTATCGCATTTGGCAAAATCATCGGCAAGGACACTTTTTTTATCTAACTGCAAAAAATTAAACCCGAAAAACGCCACCAACGGCAAAAAATGCACCAACCAATCACTTTTTTCCACTTATGCCGGGCAAGACACCCAAAATAGAATTGCTTGTTAATAAAAAAATTGATACATTTGCCACCGGAATCATTACAGATGAAAGAATAACTTATAAAATAGATTTCATGAAGAATTTTATCCACGAAGATTTTTTACTGCAAACCGATACCGCACGGGAGCTTTACCATGAGCATGCGAAAAAACAAGCGATCATTGATTACCACTGTCATTTAGATCCGTCTTATATCGCCAACGATCATCGTTTCGATAATCTTGGGCAAATTTGGCTCGAAGGCGACCACTATAAATGGCGGGCGATGCGCACAAACGGCATCAGCGAACGTTTTTGCACGGGCAAAGACGCATCGGACTGGGAAAAGTTCGAAAAATGGGCGGAAACCGTCCCTTACACGATGCGCAACCCGCTCTACCACTGGACTCATTTGGAATTGAAAACGGCTTTTGGCGTAACAAAGCTGCTCAATCCGACGACGGCAAAAAAAATATACGACGAATGTAGCGAAAAACTGCGCACGCCGGAATACTCGGCTCGCGGGCTGATGAAAAAATACGCGGTTGAAGTCGTTTGCACAACCGATGATCCGGCTGACAACCTCGAACACCACATCGCGCTGAAAAAAGAAGGCTTCGAAATAAAAGTGCTGCCGACTTGGCGTCCCGACAAGGCTATGGCAGTCGAAAACCCGGCGGAATACCGGAAATACATCGAAAAACTTTCAGCCGTTTCGGGAATCAACGTGTCGAAGTTTTCCGACTTGATTGCCGCTTTGCGCAAGCGACACGATTTCTTTGAAAGCGTTGGTTGTAAGCTGTCGGATCACGGAATTGAAGAATTTTACGCCGAAGTGTTTACGAACACAGATATAGAAAACATCTTCAACAAGGTTTACGGAGGCAAGGAATTGTCGAGGGAAGAAGTCATCAAATTCAAATCGGCAATGCTCTACGAAGGGGCAGTGATGGATTGGGAATCGGGCTGGGCGCAACAATTCCACTACGGCGTGTTGAGGAACAACAACACCCGCTTGTTCAAGCAGTTGGGCGCGGATACGGGCTTCGATTCCATTGGCGATTTCACGGTAGCCAAGTCGATGAACCGTTTTTTCGATTCGCTGGATAAGGGGAACAAATTGGCAAAAACGATTATTTACAACCTCAACCCACGCGACAACGACTTAATTTCCACTACGATAGGCAATTTCCAAGACGGTTCCGTCGCCGGAAAAATACAATTCGGTTCGGGCTGGTGGTTTCTCGATCAAAAAACGGGAATGGAAGCGCAAATGAACTCGCTCTCGAACCTCGGCTTGCTGAGCCGCTTCGTGGGAATGCTTACCGATTCGCGCAGCTTCCTATCCTACCCCCGACACGAGTATTTCCGCCGTATCCTCTGCAACCTCATCGGAAACGATGTGGAAAATGGGCTTTTGCCCGCTTCGGAAATCAAATTTCTCGGAAAAATGGTAGAGGACATCGCTTACAACAACGCAAAACAGTTCTTTCAATTTTAGTGGACTTCAAAAAATAGGCTTATGAAAAAAGTAGTTGCTTTCGGGGAAATTATGTTGCGATTAACAACGCCCGACAATCTTCGCTTCATTCAAACGGATCGCTTGAACGCCACATTCGGCGGAGGCGAGGCAAACGTTGCCGTTTCGCTTGCCAATTACGGAATCGCCGTGGAATTTGTAACACGACTGCCACAAAACGACATTGCCGACTGGTGCATTTCGGAATTGCGCAAACACAATGTGGGCGTGGCGAATATCCCGCGGGGCGGAAATCGGGTTGGCATCTATTTCTTGGAAACGGGTGCCGTGTCGCGCCCCTCGAAAGTGCTGTACGATCGCGCCAATTCAGCCATCGCCGAAGCGAAGCCGGGTATGTTCGATTGGGAAAGAATCCTAAACGACGCCGAATGGTTTCACTGGACTGGAATCACGCCCGCCCTCTCGCAAGGCGCGGCAGACACCTGCCTCGAAGCCATCAAAACGGCAAATAAACTCGGCGTTACCGTGTCCTGCGACTTGAATTACCGCAAAAACCTATGGAAATACGGCAAAACCGCATCGGAAATGATGCCCGCGCTGGTGGAAGGTTGCGACATTATCCTTGGGAATGAGGAAGATGCCGAAAAAGTGTTCGGCATCAAACCCGAAGGATTTTCGGCGGAACACAGCGGAGGGGACGTGAACGCGGCTGAATTTGAATCGGTTTGCAAGCAGTTGATGGCGAAATTTCCACGTGCGAAAAAAGTCATCGTTAGCCTTCGCGGTTCCATCAACGCCAACCACAACACCTGGGGCGGCTGCCTCTATTCCGACAAACTGTATCAATCGCGCCGTTACGACATCACACACATCGTGGATCGCGTTGGCGGCGGCGACTCGTTTATGGGCGGTTTGATTTACGGCTTGCTCACTTATCCGCAAGACGATCAAAAAGCATTGGAATTTGCCGTTGCCGCATCTGCCTTGAAACACACCATCTACGGCGATTTCAACCTCGTGTCGGTAGCCGAGGTGGAAAACCTGATAAAAGGCGACGGTAGCGGACGGGTATTGCGATGATTATTTAGCCCTAAAAATAAAATGAATACAAAAAAAGTAACAGAAACAATCGTCGGGCAGGGAATGTTGCCGCTCTACTTCAATACTGACGAATATGTCAGCGTCGAAGTCCTTCGCGCCCTTCGCAGGGCGGGCGTAAAGGCGATAGAATACACCAATCGGGGCGAGGCGGCACTCAATAATTTCAAAAAATTAGTGGAAATCCGAAACGCCGAAATGCCCGAAATGTTGCTCGGCGTGGGAACGGTAAAAAATAGGACGGACACGGCGAGCTACCTCGCTTCGGGCGCGGATTTTTTCGTGTCGCCCGGATTCGTGCCCGAAATTGCAAAATTCGCAACGGAAAACGATATTTTCTACGCGCCCGGCTGTATGACGCCAAGCGAAATCATTGCCGCCGAAAACGCGGGAATCGGCTTTATCAAACTCTTCCCCGGCGATTTATTGGGCGCGAAATTCCTTTCGTCCATCAAAGACATTTTCCCGAAACTGCTCTTTATGCCCACGGGCGGGGTGGATACGACAAGGGAAAATATCGAGGCGTGGTTCAAAGCCGGCGTTTGCGCGGTGGGAATGGGAAGCAAACTGATCAGCAAACCGCTAATGGCTGAAAAAAACTACGCCGAAATTGAGCGGAAAACGAAAGAAGTTTTTGCGATAATAAAGGAAATCAGAAATTCAAATTTTAAACCTTTTTAATAAAAATGGAAACGAAAAAAATAACCAATTACAGATGGGTTATCTGCGCGATGCTGTTCTTCGCGACAACCATCAATTACCTCGACAGACAAGTGTTGTCGCTGACGTGGGACGAATTTATCAAGCCCGAATTTCATTGGAACGAAGACCATTACGGCACAATTACTTCGTTCTTCTCAATTTTCTACGCCATCTGTATGCTGTTTGCCGGACGCTTTGTGGAATGGATGGGGACGAAAAAAGGCTTTCTTTGGTCTATCGGCGTGTGGAGCGCAGGAGCTTGTTTGCATTCCATTTGCGGAATCGTAACCGAATCGCAAGTCGGACTGCACAACGCCGCCGAACTTGCGGCTGCCACGGGCGACGTAGCCGTGATGATTGCAACCATCAGTATGTACTGTTTTATTTTTGCGCGTGGGGTGCTGGCACTCGGCGAAGCTGGAAACTTCCCGGCAGCCATCAAAGCCACGGCGGAGTATTTCCCGAAAAAAGACCGTGCATACGCAACTTCTATTTTCAACGCGGGGGCTTCGATGGGCGCACTGTTCGCACCGATCAGCATTCCCCCATTGGCAAAGGCTTTCGGTTGGGAAATGGCGTTTATCGTCATCGGGGCGTTGGGATTTATCTGGATGGGATTTTGGGTTTTCATTTACGACAAACCCGAAAAAAGCAAACGGGTAAATGTCGCCGAACTGGAATACATTGAGCAGGACAAAAACGAAGAAGTTGCCACAAGAGTCAAGGAAATAGAAAAAATACCCTTCCTCAAATGTTTCTCGTTCAAGCAAACGTGGGCATTCGCCTTCGGTAAGTTTATGACGGACGGCGTTTGGTGGTTCTTCCTTTTCTGGACACCGTCGTACCTCAACACGCAGTTCGGCATCAAAACGTCCGAAGGATTAGGTATGGCATTGATTTTCACGTTATACGCCATCGTTACCGTCCTCTCGATTTACGGTGGGAAACTGCCCACGATCTTCATCAACCGCAGCGGACAAAATCCATACGCCGCACGAATGAAGGCGATGCTGATTTTCGCCTTTTTCCCGCTGTTTGTCTTGCTTGCGCAGCCGCTCGGAATGGAATTTGCCTCTTTCGGACGAAACGCGGCTTGGATTCCGGTCATCTTGATTTCGCTCGGATGCGCCGCGCATCAGGCTTGGAGCGCCAATTTATTTTCAACCATCGGCGATATGTTCCCGAAAGGGGCGATAGCCACCATTACCGGAATTGGCGGTATGGCGGGCGGTATCGGCTCGATGATATTGCAGAAAAGCGCGGGCAAACTATTTGTTTATGCCGGCGAAACCAATCTGACTCTTTTCGGTTTTGAAGGCAAACCGGCAGGGTATTTTATTATTTTCTGCATTTGCGCCGTAGCCTATCTGATTGGCTGGGTAGTGATGAAAATTCTGGTGCCGAAATACAAACCGATAGTGATTAACGATTAGTTATTAACATCTAAATATCAACTGATTATGAAAACTTTACTTTTATCTTTGGCAGTATTGTTGTCTGCAAACCTGTTCTCTCAAGAACTGAAAGAAATCAAACTCAACGCACCGGACAAATCGCGTGGCTCGGCGGTAATGAAAGCCTTGTCGGACAGACATTCCGATCGCGGATACGCGGCGAAAGAACTCTCGTTGCAGGACTTGTCAGATTTGCTTTGGGCGGCAAACGGCATCAACCGCCCCGAAAAAGGTATGCGCACCGCCCCGTCGGCGATGAACCGTCAGGAAATCGAAGTTTATGTGGTAAACAAAGAAGGAACTTACCTCTACGATCCGGCGGCGCACGCCCTCAAACCCCTGACAAAAGGCGACTTCCGTAGCGCGGTGGCTTCCGGACAGGATTTTGCCGCGACTGCGCCCGTCTGCATCGTCCTCGCCGCCAACCTCGAAAAACTTGGCGATCCGTCGAAAGAACAGACGCGCCTGATCGCCGCAACGGACGGCGGCATTGTCAATCAGAACATCAACATTTTCTGCGCCGCCACCGGACTTTCGACTGTCCCCCGCGCAACGATGAACAAAAACGAGTTGAAAATAGCCCTAAAACTGACTGACAATCATCTGCTTATCATAAACAATCCGATAGGCTATCCGGCGAAATAGTTCGGGTTTGTGTTTTAGAAAAACCGAGTCATTTTTATCGGTTAATCAAGGTCAGCTGATGCTCGAGAAGCCATTTCCCCGGCTCTTTCTCCCTCTATTTGATTGAATTTGACATGACAATCCCAGGTGATCGTTTCAGGTTTATAGGCAATGGCTTGTAAAATATGCCGGGTATGGTCTTTTGTAAACCCCTGTAACGCGCTTTCCAACGGTTTAATTCTTGACAATGCCGACAATGCCTATCTTTGGCACAAAAACGGTTCGAAAACCGGAAGCGGAGGATACGGTATCTGGCGCGCCATAGAAGATCGCGCCAACAACAACTTTTATCTGTACGCCCCCGAAGGAATGATCAACACGATGACTACTGCCGCCGATCCCCGTATGCCGGTACGCTTTATGTATCCATCAACGGAATTGAGTATGAACAAAGATAATATCCCATCGGTAGCCGACGCCAAAGTGAAAGTGTGGCGGGATAAACATTAAATCGGCATGGGAAATACCGATGTATGCTATTACTTAATTAGTTAGGTATTAACAGATTTTCGCCAGCTAAAAGATGCCGACCTGAATTAATTGTTCAGGTCGGTTATTTTTTGTTCAAATTGCCAACTCTACTTTGCAATTTGAAAATATATGCTTACCTTTGCGCGATTCTGCAGAAGACAAAAATGGATGCACTATATAAAACCCACCGATATTTGGTGGAACATACCCAATTAGCCGTGCGCAGAAAGCTCGCGGACGAAATCAATTGGAACGACAGACTGATTGGTATCAAAGGCTCGCGCGGTGTGGGGAAAACAAATTTTCTGTTACAGTACGCCAAAGAAAATTTTTCGATAGAGGATCGCCGATGCCTGTACGTAAACCTCAACAATTTCTATTTTACCGTCAAAAGTTTGAAAGAATTTGCGCGGGAATTTATGTCCGATGGCGGACGGGTGCTTCTTCTCGATCAAGTATTCAAATATCCCGATTGGGCTAACGAGCTGGCTTATTGTTACGAACAATACAAGGATTTGAAAATCATTTTTACCGTTTCTTCGGTGTCCAGATTGAAAAACGAACAATCGCCGTTAGCCGATCGCGTAGTGTCGTATAATTTGAGGGGCTTTTCTTTCCGCGAGTTTTTGGAACTGCAGACGGGGCTGTCGTTCCCCTTTTACGATTTTGACGATATTCTACACAATCACAACGAAATAGCTCACGAAATCACGTCCGCCGTCCGTCCTTTGGATTATATCGACGCCTATTTTCATCACGGCTATTACCCTTTCTATTTGGAAAAACGCAATTTTTCGGAAAATCTGCTCAAAACGATGAATATGATGCTCGAAGTAGATGTTTCGTATATCAATCAAATAGAGCAACGCTATCTGCCCAAGCTGCGCAAGCTGCTGTATCTGCTTTCGGTAAGCGATCCTTCGGCACCCAATATCAGTCAGTTGAGCGCAGATATTGACACTTCCCGCGCCACGGTTATGAATTACATCAAGTATCTGAAAGATGCGCGTTTGGTTAATCTTCTTTATCCGCTGAAAGAGGAATTTCCGAAAAAACCGGGCAAAATTTATTTGCAGAATCCCAATCTTCTGTATGCCGACAGAATGATTCAGGTGGACAGACAAACGCTCTTGGAAACTTTTTTCTATAATCAAGTACATAAGGATTTTAAGGTAAATACAGGTGGGAAGCAGGCTCTTTTCACTATTGCCGAAAAATATCCCTTTGTGATCAGCGAAAAGTTGAACGGACGTCAAAACAACGACAATTATTACGCTATCGACGGCATAGAATCGGGGGAAAAGAAAATTATTCCGCTTTGGCTTTTTGGGTTTTTGTATTGAAAATAAGATTATTATATTATTATAAACAGTTAATATTTATGGCAACAAAAAAGAAATTTTTAACTTGTGACGGTAATCAGGCGGCGGCGCACATCGCCTATATGTTCTCTGAAACAGCCTCGATTTACCCTATCACCCCGAGTTCCACGATGGCTGAATACGTGGACGAATGGGCGGCAGCAGGTCGTAAAAACATTTTCGGCGAAACCGTCCGCGTGGACGAAATGCAATCCGAAGCAGGCGCAGCAGGCGCTATGCACGGCGCTTTGCAGGCAGGTACGCTCTCGACGACCTTCACGGCGTCGCAGGGGCTGCTGCTGATGATTCCCAATATGTATAAGGTGGCGGGCGAACTGCTGCCGGGCGTCTATCACGTTTCGGCTCGCGCTCTGGCAAGCCACGCTTTGAGTATTTTCGGCGACCATCAGGACGTGATGGCTGTCCGCCAAACGGGTTGCGCCCTGTTCGCAACAGGCTCTGTACAAGAGGTTATGGACTTGGCTGCCGTGGCGCATCTCGCCGCTATCAAGAGCCGCGTGCCTTTCGTGCATTTCTTCGACGGATTCCGCACATCGCACGAAATTCAGAAAATCGAAGTGCTTGAAAACGAAGATATTGCGCCGATGATTGACCAAAAAGCACTCGCAGAATTTCGCGCCCGCGCCCTGAATCCCGATAACCCCGTTGCCCGCGGAACGGCGCAAAACCCCGACATTTATTTTCAGGCTCGTGAAGCGTCGAACGTCTATTACGACAAAGTGGTTGATATTGTGGAAGATTACGTCAATAAACTGTCGGAATTGACGGGCAGAAAATACAAACTGTTTGATTATTACGGCGTACCCGACGCGGAACGTGTGATTATCGCGATGGGCAGCGTTACCGAAGCAATCCGCGAAACGATTGATTATCTCACTGCCAAAGGCGAAAAGGTAGGGCTTGTAGCCGTGCATCTTTTCCGTCCGTTCTCGGTAAAACATTTGGGCGAAGCCTTACCCGAAACCGTAAAACGCATCGCCGTTCTCGACCGCACAAAAGAGCCGGGCGCATCGGGCGAACCGCTCTATATGGACGTCGTTGAGGCGTTTGCGCAGTGCAAAGACATTCCTTGCGACTGCAAACCGGTTATCGTCGGCGGACGCTACGGCTTGTCGTCGAAAGACACCACCCCCGCGCAAATTCTTTCCGTTTACGAAAATCTCGCCCTGCCGACACCCAAAAACGGCTTCACGATTGGCATTGTCGATGACGTAACCTTCACTTCGCTGCCTAAAAAAGACGAACTCGAACTCGAAGGCGGTGCTTACGAAGCCAAATTCTACGGTTTGGGCGCAGACGGGACAGTTGGGGCTAACAAAAACAGTATCAAAATCATAGGCGATAATACCGATAAATACTGTCAGGCATATTTTGCATACGACTCGAAAAAA
>JAISYO010000101.1 GCA_031269865.1 Dysgonamonadaceae bacterium
CGATATATTCGTCAAGTCCCACATAGTCGGCGCCCGCTTCTTTGGCGGCAGCTTCGACGTCGGGAGAACATAACGCAAGAACTCTTACTTGTTTACCGGTGCCGTGAGGCAACGATACAACACCACGTACCATTTGGTTGGCTTTTCGCGGATCTACGCCTAAACGCACATCGATATCCACAGAGGCGTCGAATTTTGTGGTGGTAACTTCTTTTACCAGTTCCGACGCTTCTTTCAGCGAATAGGATTTCCCCTCTTCAATTTTGCTTTGGGCCAACTTTTGATTTTTTGTCAGTTTACTCATAATCTCAATTGAAGTTTAGTTATTTAACATCAGGGAAAGCCCCTTTAACTGTGATACCCATGCTTCGAGCCGTTCCAGCAACCATTTTCATAGCCGATTCGAGGGTAAAGCAGTTCAAGTCCGACATCTTGTCCTCGGCGATCGTCTTCACTTGTTCCCAAGTGATTTCGGCGACTTTTTTCCGATTGGGTTCTGCCGAACCGCTTTTTTGCTTGCTTGCCTCTAAGAGCTGAATGGCAACCGGCGGTGTCTTAACAATAAAATCAAAAGACTTGTCGGTGTAGTAAGTGATTACCACTGGCAACACTTTTCCCGGCTTGTCCTGAGTTCTGGCATTGAATTGCTTGCAAAACTCCATGATGTTGATCCCTTTTGAACCCAGTGCAGGTCCTACCGGGGGAGATGGATTTGCAGCTCCTCCTTTGATTTGTAATTTTAGTTGTCCAGCAACTTCTTTAGCCATTTTTTTGATTTAATTTAATTACGGTTTTCGAAACACACAAAGAATGAACAGATATGCGTAACCAAATCACGTTATTCTTTCTCTACTTGCATATAACCCAATTCCAAGCGTTGTTCGCGCCCGAAAATTTTGACTATCACTTTGAGTTTTTTGCGCTCATCGTTCACTTCGTCCACCACGCCGTTGAAACTGGAAAAGGGACCGCTGATCACTTTCACGTTTTCGCCCACGTAGTATTTCGCGTCAATTTCTTCATTGGCTTCCTCCAACTCGTCCATCGTTCCCAGTATGCGTTTCACTTCCGATTCGCGCAGGGGTTGTGGATCTGTAACGTTAGGCAGGAAGCCGGCGACGAAATTGATGTTTTTGAGTTCGTGAATAACCTCCCCCGTCAGTTCGGCTTCAATCAGCACGTAACCGGGAAGATAGGCGCGTTCTTTGAGCACCTTCTTTCCGTTGCGCACCGTGTAAGTCTTTTCCGTTGGGATGAGGACCTGAGAGATGTATTTTCCTAAATCGGATTTCTTCATCTCTGATTCGAGGTACTCTTTGACTTTGTTTTCTTTTCCGCTAACGGCACGCATGACGTACCATTTTTTTCCACTTTCAGCCATTTTTTCCTTTATTCAGAAATTACAAAATACCGTACAGGAATTTCACTATCCACTCAAAAAGAGTATCCATTGCGAATACACACACTGCAATTATAAGGGAAGCTATCATTACAATCATGGTGCTACTCGTAAGTTCCTCTCGCGATGGCCAGGACACCTTGTAAACGAGCTCGTTGTAGGCGTCCTTCATATATGCAACTATTTTTTTCATCTAAAATCTGATGTTTGTGCACGGGTTGAAAGGCTCGAACTCTCGACCTACGGTTTTGGAGACCGTCGCTCTACCAACTGAGCTAAACCCGTGTAATTCAATTGATAATTGACAATTGACAATGAGGGGCTTTCCCTAACTGTCAATTGTCAATTGGTCATTGTCAATTTAGTCGAGCAGTTCGGTTATCTGTCCGGCACCAACGGTGCGTCCACCTTCGCGGATAGCAAAACGAAGACCAACGTTGCAAGCAACCGGGTAGATCAGCTCTACCGTGATGGTTACGTTATCGCCGGGCATTACCATTTCCACGCCTTCGGGCAACGAAATTTCGCCCGTTACGTCCAAAGTACGGATATAGAACTGAGGACGATAGTGGTTGTGGAACGGGGTGTGGCGACCGCCTTCCTCTTTCTTCAAGATGTAAACCTCAGCCTTGAATGTGGAGTGGGGTTTCACTTTTCCCGGGTGCGAAATAACCATACCGCGTTTGATTTCATCTTTGTCGATACCACGGAGCAACAAACCTACGTTGTCGCCGGCTTGACCTTCGTCGAGGATTTTGCGGAACATTTCCACACCGGTTACAACCGATTTTTTGCCTTCGGCGCCCAGGCCGATGATCTGAACTTCTTCGCTCGTTTTGATGATGCCGGTTTCGATACGACCGGTGGCGACGGTGCCGCGACCGGTAATCGAGAACACGTCCTCAACGGGCATCAAGAAGGGTTTGTCCACGTCGCGGGGAGGCAGCGGAATCCATTCATCAACTGCTTTCATCAGTTCCAACACTTGTTCTTCCCATTTTGCGTCGCCGTTCAAGGCGCCAAGGGCAGAACCGCGGATAACCGGGGTGTTGTCGCCGTCGAATTCGTAGAAAGAAAGCAGTTCGCGCATTTCCATTTCTACCAATTCCAACATTTCTTCGTCATCAACCAAGTCGCATTTGTTCATGAATACAACCAAACGCGGAACGTTTACTTGGCGAGCCAAAAGGATGTGTTCGCGGGTTTGGGGCATCGGACCATCGGTTGCGGCTACCACGATGATGGCACCGTCCATCTGGGCAGCACCAGTTACCATGTTCTTAACGTAGTCGGCGTGTCCCGGGCAGTCCACGTGCGCATAGTGACGATTTTCAGTTTCGTATTCAACGTGAGCGGTGTTGATGGTAATACCGCGTTCCTTTTCTTCGGGAGCGTTGTCAATCTGATCGAATGATTTTATCTCCGAAAGACCTTTTTTCGCCAAAACAGTCGTGATAGCGGCTGTCAGCGTAGTTTTACCGTGGTCAACGTGACCAATCGTACCGATGTTAACATGCGGTTTCGTCCGGTTAAATTTCTCTTTTGCCATAAAATGTTCCTATTAGTTAATTAATTTATTATTATTGTTCCCTTTTTTTTCGCCAAAATGATCTATCGTTTTTCTTTCCTATGCAACAAAACGCAAGACATAAGGGCAAGCCCCTATCCTTAAAACGGCCAAGTCGTACTCGAGCCGATGACGGGATTTGAACCCGTGACCTCTTCCTTACCAAGGAAGTGCTCTACCACTGAGCTACATAGGCAAGAGAGCGGAAGACGGGACTCAAACCCGCGACCCTCAGCTTGGAAGGCTAATGCTCTATCGACTGAGCTACTTCCGCTTGTGAACTCCGTCATTCTGAACTTGTTTCAGAATCCCCTTTTCCACGGGGGATTGCGGGTCAAGCCCGCAATGACGACGTTTGTTTTGTGGGCAGTGATGGATTCGAACCACCGAAGGCGTAAGCCAGCTGAGTTACAGTCAGCCCCATTTGGCCACTCTGGTAACTGCCCAATTTCATTCCATATTCTTAAAGAACGTTGCTCCAAAATTGTCAATTGTCCGCTGTCAATCTTCAATTTGTTTGCCCAGAGCCTCTTGTCGGATTCGAACCAACGACCCCGAGATTACAAATCACGTGCTCTGGCCAACTGAGCTAAAGAGGCTTATACTCTTACTATTAACCGTCTCCCCCCTATTTTTTAAGAGAGAAACGGTCGCAAAGGTAGTCATATTTTTCGAGACAACCAAATATCTCGGTGCTATTTTTTCAGAGATTATCGTTCTTTTTTCTCTTTCGTTTTCACAATTTGTTTTTCGAGGGCTTCCACGCACAAGTCAATTGCCTCTTCGAAAGTGTCAGCCACCTTGTTAGCAAACGCCTCGCCGTGCTTCAAGCCTATTTTTATGGCGGCTTCCTTATTTTTCGCCGTTTCGGGCTTCACTACTTTCAGGTTCACTTCGGACTGGATAATTCCATCGTGGAATTTCTCCAATTTTTTCACTTTTTTTTCCGTGAACGATTTCAACTGCTCTGTCGCGTCGAAATTGATTGATTTAATTCTCAGTTCCATAATTTTTCCTCCTTCATTTTTTCGCCCTTGGATGGGCATTCTGATATACTTTCTTCAATTCTTCGAATGTAACGTGGGTGTAAACCTCGGTGGAAGCCAAGCTGGAATGTCCCAACAACTCTTTCACGGCATTGATTTCTGCGCCGTGGTTGAGCATTTCCGTGGCGAAAGTGTGTCGTAAAACGTGCGGGCTTTTTTTGGAAAGCGTGGGAACGCTACTCAAATGCGTATGTATGATTTTATACACCATGGCTGGGTAAAGAGGGTTTCCGTCTTTCTTAACAAACAAATGGGGCGATTTGTTTTCGATTTCGGCATCGCGAAGCGAAATATATTGCCTCAAAGCGTCGAGCGTGGAATCGGAAAGCGGGATAATCCGCTGTTTGTTACGCTTTCCGGTTACGCGCAACGTAGAGGCAAAAAAATCGACGTCGGCATCGCGAAGCGAAATGAGTTCGGCGCGGCGCATTCCAGTCAGGTAAAACAGTTCGATGATGAAGCGGTCGCGGTTGCCTTCAAAGTCGTCGGGGTAATCCCTCTCGTCGTCGATGATCCTGTCCATATCCGAGCCTTTCGCGAAGGCGGGAAGTTTTTTGTCGATTTTCGGTCCGCGGACGTGCTCGGCAGGGTTTTTGCCGACGACGCCCTGCTTTTTCAGGTAGCGGAAGAAGGATTTCACGGCACTCAGCTTGCGGGTTACGGAACGCGGCTTCATTTTTTGGGACATCAGCCCGACGATCCAATTGCGGATCAAGTCGGAATCGACGGCAGCCGTGTCAAAACTTCCGGTTTCCTCGCGGATAAACCGCTCGAATTGGGAAAGGTCGTTAAAATAAGAAATCTCCGTATGAGAAGAATAATTCTTCTCATAACGAAGATACTGTATGAATTTTTCTTTCCACATATCCTTGCGATTAGCTACCGCGAAGATACGGAATTTTTTTTAAAACAGGGCAAATTAGAGCCGTAAAAAATATAAAAGTCTTATTCTTCGTTTTGAAGCAATTGCTGCACGTAAATTGCGTGTTGCTTTTTCTTCCGTTTGGTTATCGACGGTTTTGTAAATGCCTGACGACTACGAAGTTCTTTTACAACGCCTGTCTTTTCGTATTTGCGTTTGAATTTTTTCAAGGCTTTTTCAATGTTTTCGCCTTCTTTGAGTTGTACGATGATCATATTGTTTATTTGTTTTGTTTTTTGTAATTATTGAGATTATTTTCGGGCGAGAGCCAAATACGACACCCACCCGCGCCGCGCCGTTGTCGGGTTTGGCTCGCGGAAATTGCGCTATGTTTCGTTTCCTCTTCTATTTCCGGTGTGTTACAATAACCTCCTCTCTGTTTCGGGCTGCAAAGATAGTGAAAGTTGAGCGCAAAAAACAAATTTATTTGATTTTTTTTTGCCGAAACGTACCCTACCTTATATAAAGGTAATGAAATTTTTGAGCAAAAGCAAATTTATTTGCTCTTTTCCAAATGCACCGACATTTGCGGGAATGGAAAGCCTATTCCTTCCTGGTTGAATGTTTTATACACACTTTCATTCAGATCGAAATACACGTTCCAATAATCGCTGCGCTTTACCCAAACCCTTATGAGCAGATCAACCGAGCTTTCGCCCAAATTTTTCAGCGCGACAAAGGGCGCGGGCTTGCTCAAAATCCGCTTGTCCCCTGCAACGATTTCCAAGGCGACGGATTTCGCAAAATCATAGTCCGTGTTGTATTCCACGCCGACAACGAGATCGATTCGGCGCGTCTGCTCGTTGTTCACATTCACGATCACGTTTGAGCTTAAACCGCCGTTGGGAATGAACACGGTTTTGTTATCGGCTGTAACAATCTCTGTATTAAATATATGTATATCCTTTACCGTTCCTTCCTGCCCTTGTGCCACAATGTAATCGCCGATGCGGTAGGGCTTGAACAACAAAATCATGATTCCGCCAGAAAAATTCTGCAAGGTTCCGCTCATCGCCATACCAATCGCAACGCCGACCGATGCCACCAACGCAGCGAAAGAGGTTGTGTCCACGCCCAATTTGGCGATGATGCCGACAATCAGCATGGCTGTCAGCATTACGTTGATCAGGCTTTTGGCAAAAGAGGAGATTGAAGGGTCGATACCCCTGCCACTCAACAACTTGCTCAACAATTTGTCGATGTAGCGGATAACTTTCCGCCCTACCCAATAAATCAGGACGCAAGCCACGAGCCGTAGCCCAAAATCCGTAGCCTTGGAAAGCAGATCGTTCAAATACATTTCCCAATGGCTGAAATCGGCACTTTTCCCAAGTGCTTCGACAGGGTTTATTCCCTGTCCGCCGAGTAGTAAATTTAGCATAACTTTAAAAAATTAAGGTGGATGTAAAAAATTGTTCCTATACCATATTATATATCATCAAATTGTTCTGATGGGCTTTGCCCCAAACCCCAATTCCTTTTTTGTCTTGCCACAAAAAAGGAATCAAAAAGAGTCAAGGCTGCGCCCGCCTCGCACGAAAAATTTGTGCTCGAAGGGCTAAATCGTCCAAAACTCGCTCGTTCCTCGCTCAAACAAGGACGATTTTAACGCCTTCCTCACTGATTTTCCGGCTCAGCGGTCGATGCCGCGCTCTCGATGAGGCTTTTGAACTCGTATTCCTTTCCTGCCTCGGTTGCGATGTCGTATTCATACACTGGTTTGACGCCGGGCTCTTTGAGCGTCGCCTTTTCCGAAATCTGCGGGTTGGGCGTTTCGGGCAGGGCGAAAAGCGGATTGGGATTTGTCCCCACCGCCACTTGCAGGGGGTTCGCCGCCGTAAGCGCCCACGATGAACGCAAGCGCAGGTTTCCGCCGATGGCGGATTTTATTTTCACGGATTTTAGCCGTCTGTCTTCCCATTCGATGTCCTCTATCAGAAATCCGCCTCGTGCGCGAAGCCCTTTCATGCAGCCTTTTTCCCACACGTCGGGCAGGGCAGGAAGGATATGTACCGCCCCATCGTGGCTCTGCATCAGCATTTCGGCGATTCCGGCGGTGCAACCGAAGTTGCCGTCGATTTGGAAGGGCGGGTGGGCGTCGAACATATTGGGATAGGTGCCGCCACCCTTGAAATCAGTCAGTTGGCTGTCGCTCAATTTGAGCTGATCGGTAATCAGCTTGTAGGCGCGGTTGCCGTCCTGAAAACGCGCCCAAAGGCAGACTTTCCAACCCATACTCCAACCCGTTGCCGGATCGCCACGGTAGTTGAGGAAGTTGCGTGCCGCATCGAAGAGTTCGGGCGTGCGGTAGGGCGAAATCATATAGCTCGGATAGAGCGCGTAGAGCGGCGAAACGTGGCGGTGGTGGTCGTTGGGGTTGTCCCAATCGTAAAACCACTCTTGCAACTGACTGTGCTGTCCGATTTTGAGCGGCGGCAATTTATCTCGCGCCACTTTTAGCGAATCGGCAAAGGCTTGGTCGATGCCCAAGATTTCGGAAGCCTTTATCACATTGGAAAACAGCTCGAAAGTAAGCTCAATATCCATCGCGACGCCGTAGGAATTGGACGTGCCGTCGGGTGGAAAGCCGTTTTCGGGCGAATTGCTCGGCGCGATTACAAGGTAGTGATTTTCAGGTTCTTCCACCATAAAATCGAGCAGGAACTGCGCCGCGCCCTTCATCGTAGGATAAACGTCGGCGAGGTAAGTCTTGTCGCCGTTGTACAAATAGCGTTCCCAAAGGTGTTCGCTGAACCACGCCTCGCCTGAGGGCCACATACCGGGGAAGGCGTAATCCACCGGGGCGGTAACGCGCCAAATATCGGTGTTGTGGTGCATTACCCAACCCCGCGCCCCGTACATTGTTTCGGCAGTCGCCGCGCCGGTTTGCGCCACTTCCTTCACCATCTTGATGAAAGGCTCGTGCAGTTCGGCAAGATTGGTATTTTCGGCGTGCCAATAATTCATTTCGGCATTGATGTTGGTGGTGTATTTGCTGTCCCAAGGGGGGGAAAGCATATCGTTCCAAATCCCCTGCAAGGTGGCAGGTTGTCCGCCGGGTTGCGACGACGAAATCAGCAGGTAACGTCCGAATTGAAAATAAAGCGCGGCAAGTTGCGGATCGTTTGCCTTGGCAAATTCGAGTATGCGTTGGTCGGTGGGCTTTTTGATGGAATCCGTTGTGCCGAGATCGAGGCTCACGCGATTGAAATAGCGTTGATAATTGGCGATATGCTCTTTTTTGAGTTGGTCGTAGCCTTTTGCCACCGCCTCGCCCAAATAATCCTTCGCCTTTTGGTATTCATCGCCGTCAAGCGTTTTGTAATCCACAAAATTGGTGGCTATCGAGATAAAGATGGTAGCGGAATTGGTGTTTGTAACTACCGAATAGGCAGAGCCTAAGCCACCCCCGCCACTGTTTGTACGATGCCACTTTCTTTGGTTGTCGATAATTTCTACAAGCGCGGCAAAACGCACTTTCCCTTCAAGCCCCTCGTGATCCCCGGTAACGCCCCGCATATTAAGCCCACTTTCGGTTTTGAAATCCATATTGCTTCCATAGCCGCAGAGGACATTTTTATGCGGACTGCTCAGTTCCGCTTTGAAAGTCAATTTGTTTCTTTTGGAAGCCGTGATGCGCATCGCGATAACCGTTCCGCCGATGGGCGTGAAACATTCGCGGGTGTATTCCACTCCGTCGATGGTGTAGCGCGTGGTGGCGATGGCGGTGTTGAGATCAAGTTCGCGGTAGTAATTTTGTACGCTGTCGTGCCCCTCAAAAGTGATGTTCAAATCGCCGACAGGCTGGTAGGGCATTCCTTGGTTGAAGCCCTTTTTCGTGCTGGGGAAAATTTTTTCATCGACAAAAGTCATCGCCTCCTTCCATTTGTGCTCAAACAAGAGGCGGCGCACTTCGGGCAGGTGCTGTTTTGCCTCGGCATAGTTGTTGTTGTTGGGTTGTCCCGCCCAAACGGTTTCCTCGTTGAGTTGCAGACGTTCCGTCCCCGGCGTGCCGAAAACCATCGCACCGAGCCGTCCGTTGCCGATGGGCAGCGCTTCCACCCACTTCGATGCGGGGCGGTCGTACCAAAGTTTCAAGTTATTGTCTTCTTCCTGCGCTTGTGTCTGGCAGGAAACCACGCCCAAGAGGGCGAAAAGGGATAGAATGAGGGTTCTAAATGGTTTCATTTTTTTGTTTGTTTTTAATTATTGTGAGGTCGAAGGAATTTAAGGACTTTAAGGGATTTTTTTCTGAACCCTAAGCCTTTACTCCCTTCTTCTTAATTTTTAATTTTTAATTCCCACACGGTTGAGGACGAAGGCGAAATCGAAAGCCGTATCTTTGATTCCGTCATAGCGTCCAGTTGCGCCGCCGTGTCCCGAATCCATATTCATACGCAAGATGAGCAGGTTGTTTCCGGTTTTCACGGCGCGAAGTTTCGCCACGTATTTTGCGGGTTCGTGGAAAAGCACCTGCGAATCGTTGATGCCTCCCGTAACCAATATGTTCGGGTAGTTTTTGGGGCGGATATTGTCGTAGGGCGAGTAAGAGAACATATAATTGTAGTACTCCTCCTCGTTGGGATTGCCCCACTCCTCGTATTCGCCGGTGGTCAGCGGCAGGGTGTCATCGAGCATCGTGTTGATGATGTCCACGAAAGGCACTTGCGCCACAATGGTTTGGTACAAATCGGGGCGCATATTCGCCACCGCGCCCATCAGCAGTCCGCCCGCGCTACCGCCCATAGCGGCAAGTTTGTCGGGCGAGGTGTATTTCTCATTGATGAGCAGTTCGCTACACGCAATGAAATCAGTAAAGGTGTTTTTCTTTTTCAGCAGCTTGCCGTCCTCGTACCATTGTTCGCCAAGGTCGCTACCGCCGCGCACTTGGGCGATGCCCACCACGAAACCGCGGTTGATGAGGCTGTAAAAGCTCGCGCTGAAATAGACGTCGGAACTGTCGCCGTAGCTGCCGTAGGCATAAAGCAGGGCGGGGTTGGCGCCGTTTTTGCGCAAGCCCTTCCGATAGACGATGGCGACAGGCACTTTCACGCCGTCGGGGGCGGTCGCCCAAAGGCATTCCACCACGTAATCGTCGGGGTTGAAGCCCGAAGGGATTTCCTGCTCTTTCAGCTTTTCGGTTTTTCGGGTGGCGATGTTGTATTCGTAGAGGGTGGCGGGGCGGTTGAGCGAGGTGTAGGAATAGCGAAAAGTTTCCGCCTCGTATTCGGGGTTACCCACCAATTCAGCCGAATAAACCGGTTCGGGGAAGGCGATGGTTTGCGTTTCGCCGCCGCCGAGGGGTTTCAGCTCGATTTCCGTCAGCCCGTTTTTGCGCAGTTCCAACGCCACGTAATCGCGAAAGATGTCGATGCCCTCAATGCGGACGCTGACGTTGTGGGGCACAAATTCCTGCCACGTGGCGCGGTCGTCGTAGCCCGTGAGGGGCATCGCGTAGATTTTGCCGTTGAGGTTCTGCCTGTCTTTGTAGCGGACAAAAAAGCGCTCCTTGTGCGGATACACCTCATATTCCACGTCGTGCACGCGGGGCAGGAAGATTTTGAACTCGTCCGTGGGGCTATCCGCCGAAACGTAGCGTTCTTCGGACGTGGTGTTGCTGCCCGAAGTGATGAAAACGAACTGCCGCGTTTTGCAAGCCGACACGTAGGCGGAAAATTGGGGATCGCCTTCTTCGAAGACGAGCTTGCCGATGGTTTCATCGAGCTGACGGCGGTAGATTTTACAAGAACGCAGTGTTTTATCTATCGCACTGTAAAACAATGTTTTGCTATCGTTTGCCCAAGCCGCCGAAGCCGCCCCTTGAACGGCGAAGCCGATGTCGTTGCCCGAAGCGAGGTCTTTGATCTTCATCGTGAACTCGGCGTAGGATCCGGTTTCGTTGTAAAAATAGGCGGCTTTGCCGTTGTCGGGGCTGATGGAATATCCGCGGAAGATGAAAGCTGGCTTGCCTTCCGCCATTTGGTTGAGGTCGAAAAAAATCTCTTCGGGCGCGTCCAACGAGCCTTTCCGACGGCAATAGACGCGGTATTGCTTGCCTTTTTGGGCGCGGCTGTAATAATAATAGCCGTCTTTGAGCGAGGGGTAGCTCTCGTCGTCTTCCTTTATGCGCCCGACAATTTCATCGTAGATACTCTGTTGCAAGGCTTTGGTGGAAGCCATTACCGAGTCGGCGTAGGCGTTTTCGGCGTTCAGGTAGTCGATGACGCCAGGGTTGGATTTGTCTTTCAGCCAAAAATAGTCGTCGATGCGCTGTTTGCCGAAATTGACGAAGGTGTCGGGGACGATGTCTGCCACGGGGGGCAGGGGGAAATCGGATTGTTTCAACATTTTCAGTTCTTCTTTTTTTGAGTTGCAGGACAACATTGCCGCCGCAAAGAGGATTATGATTGGGATTTTGAGCGATTTCATTGCTTTTTGGGTTGATGGCTTGTAATTTAGGTGCAAATGTAGCATAATTTGGCGGAAATGGCGGAAAACGAAGGGGCATTTTGGGGGCGAAGGGGGGATTATTTTTGTATTTTAACTATTTTGGGGAAGCAAAAGGCGGAGAAAGGTTTCCGGGCGGCTTTCGCCGCTTTCACGCTCTGCCGGTCGGCTTCGGTTGATATGCCTGGAGTTAAGGCTCGCCGACATCAACCGTTTCTCCGACAACAATTTCTCGTAATTGAAGGTTTAAATCAACCTATGCACCGTGGTAACGCCGTCCACCTTCGCTATTTTTGACGACAGGGCTTGAACGTCAGCCACGCTATGCACGTGTACGCTGATGGTGCCTTCGAAAATGCCGTTGTTCGACTCCACGTTCACGCTTTGGATATTCACTTCCACGCCATCCGAGAGCCGCGACAGAATATCGTTCAAAATCCCGATGCGATCTATCCCCGAAAAAACAATCGTAGCCAAGAAAGAATACTGCGTGAAGTCGCCCCACTCCACCTCCACAATGCGGTTTCCGAAGCTCGATTTCAGCTTCATTCCGGCTTGGCACGAGCGTTTGTGGACTTCCACCTCGTCCTTGTCGGTTACGAACCCGAAAACATCGTCGCCGGGCAGGGGCTTGCAACAAGTTGCCACGATGAAATTCTTGTTGAAATTTTCCTCTTTCAGCCGGTATATCTCTTTGCGGTTTATTTTCGACTTCGCCTCGTCTTTTTTCAATTCCGATGCGCTTTCGGGCTCGGTGGAAGGCGAGGGCGAGGAAGTTTTTTTCATCACATTCATCGCCTGCTTCATATAACGCATAAAAAGATTGTTGGATTTTTCCGGCGGCGTGTCTTTTACCTTGTAGAATTTTGAGGGGTGTTCGGGCAACGCAATATCGCCCTTCCCCAAGAGGAAATAAAGATCGTCCTTTTTTTCGAACTTATAATAATGAAGGATTTTGTTGTAGGTGGTGTTGTCTATTTTCTCGCCGCCGAACATCGCTTCGAGATTTTTCCTGCCTTTTTCGGCAACGAGGCGTTTCTCGCGCCTCAACGCCGCCTCTATCTTGGTTTTCGCCTTCGCGGTGGTAACGAAGCCGAGCCATTCCGACTGCGGGCGCTGCGATTGCGCGGTAAGGATTTCCACCTGGTCGCCGCTGTTCAGCTTTTGGCTCAACGGCACCAGCGCGTGATTCACTTTCGCGCCCAGACAATGATCGCCGATGCGGGTGTGAAGGCTGTACGCGAAATCGAGCGCGGTTGCGCCTTGCGGAAGGGTTTTTATGTCGCCTCGGGGGGTAAAAACAAAAATTTCCTGCGAGAAAAGATTCATCTTCACGGTGTCGAGGAAGTCTATGGCGTTGGGATTGGGGTTCGCCAAAATTTCCTGTATGGTTTTCAGCCACTTGTCCAACTCGGTATCTTCGTCCACCTTGTTTTCCTTGTATTTCCAATGCGCCGCGAAACCTTTTTCGGCAATGTCATCCATACGGCGGCTGCGAATTTGTATCTCTATCCATTTCCCGTCGGGACCCATCACGGTAAGGTGCAACGCCTGATAGCCGTTCGACTTGGGGTGGCTGATCCAATCGCGGATACGATCGGGGCGCAGCCTGAACACGTCGGTTATGGCAGAGTAAATGTCCCAGCACTGCTTTTTTTCGTCGATTTCGGGGCGCATTTCGAAGATGATGCGGACGGCAAACAGATCGTAAACTTCCTCGAAACTAATGCCTTTCAACTCCATCTTGTTCCAAATGGAATAAACCGATTTCACGCGGGCACGCATTTCGTAGTCCATATCCAACTTGTTCAAAGCGGGTTTTATGAGGGCGGCGAAGTTATCGTAAATCTTGCTTCGCGAACCTGCCGTTTCCCAAATTTTCCGGTTCAGATCGGCGTAGATTTCGGGGTGTTCGTATTTGAAAGAAAGCTCTTCGAGTTCGGTTTTTATGGCGAAAAGCCCAAGGCGGTGCGCCAAGGGCGCGTAGATATACATCGTTTCGCCGGTGATTTTGAATTGCTTGGCAGGTGTCATCGACGACAGCGTGCGCATATTATGCAGCCGATCGGCAATTTTTACCAATATCACGCGAATGTCTTCCGACATCGTGAGAAGCAGCTTGCGGAAATTTTCGGCTTGCGCCGACACGTTCTCGCTAAATTTCTCGCTCGAAATTTTTGTCAGCCCATCTACGATTTGGGTTATTTTCTCGCCGAAAATCACGCGAATGTCCTCCACCGTGTATTCGGTGTCTTCCACCACGTCGTGCAACAGTGCGGCGCAAATGGACGTGGACCCCAAGCCCATCTCTTTCGACACGACGCGGGCTACCGCCAAAGGGTGCATAATATACGGCTCCCCCGAACGGCGACGCGCCCCTTTATGCGCCTCAGCCGCCAAGGTAAACGCCTTCGTGATGATTTCCACCTTCCGCCGATGATTCGAACTCAAATAATCGTTGAGAAGGGCGCGAAATTCATCGGCAACCATTTTCTCGTCTTGTTCCGATTTTATGTCTTCATTCATCTTGTTCTCTGCCATACACACACTCTCTTTCGGGTTAGGGTTCAGATGCGGAAACGAAATTACAAAAAAAAACAAAGTGAGCATCTTTTCGAGGGATTATTTCGTTTCAAAAATTTAGAAACTGTCGAATTTTTACCAAAAATTGCCCTGTTTACTTTTTTTGCAATCTTTTTTATAGCTATTTGTTGTGCATTTGTGATTTTAGCCCGGTAGGGCTATCCCTTGCATAACCCCGTACAAGCCGCAGGTGCGGGGTAGGAAATGCCACTGCCCCCAACTCCGTAGGAGTTGAACACACCGTCATGCTGAACTTGTTTCAGCATCCCCCGGTTATTTAGGAGGTTGCGGGTCAAGCCCGCAATGACG
>JAISYO010000032.1 GCA_031269865.1 Dysgonamonadaceae bacterium
GAACTTCCTGCACGAAAGGGCCTTAGCTATATTTCTGCGGACGAAACGATTGTCGCTGTGAACGCGAACAAAATTACCGCCAAGGACGATGGCAAAATTTATATCTACGGCTCGCTCGATTACAGCAATGTGTGCTGCTCGCCCTATTACATCTCGCTGATGACACCCGGCTTGCGCCATTGGGAAAGCCACGGACAATGTCGCATTCGAGACGATGAATTTTAGGTAGAATATTCATTTTCAAATAAAAATACTCAAATGTCAAGAAAAACAATTCAATTAACGGTAACGGTTTTGCTGTCCTGTATTCTTTTCGCTTGCGAAAAAGAAGACGAAAATAAACCATTGATATTCTCGAATATCCGCATCACGAAACTTCCCGACAAAACCACTTTCCGCATCGGCGAAGAAATTGATCTTACCGGCTTGGAAGTGAGCAACATTTATACCGACAGCTCACGCACTGTCAATAAAAGTTACAAACTCGCCTACACGGTTGAAGATTGGAAGCCGGGGACCTACCCCG
Source organism: Dysgonamonadaceae bacterium (assembly GCA_031269865.1). Taxonomy (GTDB): domain Bacteria; phylum Bacteroidota; class Bacteroidia; order Bacteroidales; family Dysgonomonadaceae; genus JAISUH01. The sequence continues at coordinate 527 of JAISYO010000032.1, forward strand.
TAAACGTTTCCGCCCTCGGCAGGACAGTTACTTTCAACATCACGGTTACTAACGAACTGATGGATACCGGGTTGCCCGTGCTCTACATAGAAACGGAAAACCAACAGCCCATCACCTCCAAAGAGGATTACGTGAATGCCTCGATGACGATAAAAGACAAGGATAAGGTACTGTTTCAAAATACTTTGCGGATACGCGGGCGGGGCAACGCCACGTGGTATTCCTACCCAAAAAAACCCTACCGCCTGAAATTGGACGAAAAAGCCGACTTGTTTGGTTTTGGTTCCGACAAAGATTGGGTTTTGCTGGCAAACTATTGCGATAAAACGCTGATGCGCACCGCAATAGCCTTCCAGCTCAGCGAACGAATGAAATTTCCGTGGACACCGAAATACCGATTTGTAGAAGTCGTGCTGAACGGCGAATACATTGGTAATTACAACTTTACCGAACACATCAAGCAAGGTTCAAACCGTGTCGATATTCCCAAACGTGGCTATCTTTTCGAGCGCGACGGCTACTACAAGCAAGAACCCGTGTGGTTTGAATCGGCTACGCGCGGTTACGGCTATTCATTTAAAAATCCTGATACAGATGATATTACGCAAGCCGAAATTGACTACATCAAAAATTATGTGGACGAATTTGAGGCAATGCTGGCATCTTCTTCGTTCGCGACAGAATACAAGCAACACATTGATTCATACAGTTTTGCGCGGTGGTTTGTCTTTCAACAAATGCTCGCCAATATGGACACCAACGTTTACATAAGCAAAGACGATCAGAACGCCTCGAAACTCTTTATGGGTCCCGTGTGGGATTTCGAATGGTCTATCGGCATCGGCTGGTACGAAGGCTCGCGCCCCCGCCCCGCCGATTACTGGGTGTGGAACGGCAACGCTTTTTATTTCGATCGCTTGTTGCAAGACGCTGATTTTAGGACAGTCGTGAAATCGGTTTGGAATGAATACAAGTCTGAAAATCAACATCTTTTATCTTATTACGAAGAATTGCGCAGCGAATTGGCTGAATCGCAAAAGTTGAATTTCCGCCGTTGGAACATTATGAACGAGCGCGTTTCCGTAGGCGGTGTCCCGATGGGGGGCTTCGACAAGGAAGTCGATTGCGACATACAGTTCTTCAAAAACCACATCAACTGGCTCGAAACGGCAATTGGCGGATTATAAAAAACCGTTTACCTTTTAAAAATAAACCAATATGAAAACAAACGCAACAACTCGAAGAGATTTCTTCAAGAAAAGCGCACTGAGCGTAGGTGCACTGTCGTTGTTCGGGATTGGCGAAGTTGCCGCCCGACAAATGACGGCAACCAATTCCGGCACGGCTACGCCGGAGTTTAAGTGGAAATATCCGTGGCAGCCGGAAACGCCTGCACGATTGCATCCGCTAACCCGTCAATTAGCGCAACGTGGACTGTCGGGCGAGTTCGGAAGGCAGTTGGCTGATGCCAATTGGGACTTTCCTGCCGGAACAGACACCTCGCTGTCCATCGCCGCAAAGCACGGCGAGGCGGCGTTGAGCGTAGCCCGCAATGCGCCGCTGCGTATCTTACCCGGCGAACTCGTCGCCGGCTCAGCAACGCTAAAAGAAAGTGCTGCGCACCAGGTTCCATTGCTGAATGTTAGTTCGGTAAGCCATACAACAATAGGCTTTGAAAAAGTCCTCAAACAAGGCTACAAGGGTTTGCGGGCTGAAATCAACGAGCGGCTCAATCGTGGCGGACTTGACGCCGACGGCACGGAACTACTCAAAGCCATGCTAACCACCTTAGATGCCGCCACTATCTGGAACAACCGCAACATTGCCCTGCTCGAATCAATGAAAGTAACGGCTTCGAGCGAAGAACAGGCTTATTATCAAACTCTTATTGAAACGCTACGTTATGTGCCGGAAAACGAGCCGCGCAACTTCCGCGAAGCCGTGCAGTCGCTCTGGTCGATGTATGCCTTCCATCGGTTGACGGGCAACTGGTCGGGGCTTGGACGGATTGACAAAATGCTGAACCCCTACCTGCAAAAAGACTTGAAAGAGAAACGCATCACGATGGATGAAGCACGTGAACTCATCGCTCATTTTTGGATAAAGGGAACCGAATGGGTTGGTGCGCCCAACACGATTGGAGGTACCGGCGATGCTCAGTTTTATCAAAACGTGATTCTGGCTGGTATAGATAAAAATGGACAGGAAGTAACCAACGACGTAACCTACCTGATACTCGATGTGGTAGAAGAACTGCATATCAGCGACTTCCCGATAGCAGTAAGGATTAATGCCCGCACACCGGAAAAACTATTACGCCGCGTGGCGGAAGTGCAACGTTTCGGGGGCGGCATAGTGTCGTTTTACAGCGAAGATGTTGTTATCGACGGTTTAGTCAAGTTCGGTTACCCGCTCGACGAAGCCCGCGAGTTTGTCAATGACGGCTGCTGGGAATGTATCATCCCGGGCAAAACAGCGTTTACCTACTGGCCCTTCGATATGATGGCGGCACTTACCCGCACTTTGCATTCAGACACAGAAACCCCGGTAAAATATGCTGATTTCGAAAGTCTTTATGAACAATTCCGGACTGAACTCGACGGGGAAATTACCGGAATGCAAAACACTCTTGACGGACACTGGCTCGATGCCAACAGTCCGCATCCGTTAGTATCCATGTTCGTGGAAGGCTGTATCGAAAAAGGAAAAAGTTATAATAATCGCGGTCCTGTTTATACCGTCAATGGTATTCATGCAGGGGGCGTGGCAGACACGGCAAACAGTCTTTTGGCACTGAAAAAAGTTGTCTTTGAAGAAAAATACGTTACGCTGAACGATTTTATCGCTATCCTGCGGAACAATTGGGAAGGCAATGAAGGCTTGCGCCAAATGGTAAAAAACCGGATAACCTATTACGGCAACGATGATAAGGAAGGCGACGCGATGATGTGCCGTGTGTTCGACGACTACACTGCCATTACAGGCAAGGTTAAGGAACGCAACGGCGTGAAACGTCCCTGCGGCATCAGCACTTTCGGGCGCGAAATCGACTGGCGGATGATGCGCAAGGCAAGTCCCGAAGGCAGTCGCACAGGCGATATTTTGGCAACCAACTGCTCGCCCACGCCCGGCACCGATAAAAAAGGACCGACAGCCGTGCTCAATTCCTATTGCAAAATGGATTTCACGAACTGTCCCAACGGCGCAACGGTGGAACTGAAAGTCCTGCCCGATTCGGTAAAAGGCGAAAATGGCGTGAAAGCACTCGTGTCGCTGGCAAAAGTATTTCGCGAAAACAGAGGTTTTTACTTGCATATCGACGTGGTGGACACCGCAC
>JAISYO010000166.1 GCA_031269865.1 Dysgonamonadaceae bacterium
ATCTTGGATTTGTAAAGAGTCCTGCGACTCCTGTGTTGTCGTATTTTCTTGCATAATTTCTATGAATGACTATTTTATTTTGATGTAGTATTTATGATTATTACGGAAATGGTAGCCAGTAGCGAGGTCACTGAAATCCAGAACGAGGTGGAACGGACGTTGTTCCCGTTCACGGTGGACTGCCGCGCCTTGGTGTCGTTAGGCTCCACATACACCACATCGTTCTGCTGCAAGTAGTATGCCGGAGATGAATAGAGTTGTTCGGCAGAACAGAGGTTTACGCCGTATGTACGTTGCACACCGTTCTCGTTGCGTAATACCAATACTTTTTCTCTTTTGCCGTAGATGGTCAAATCCCCGGCTTGACTCAACGCATCCAAGATGCTGAAATGATCCCTGTCGATGTTGTAGCGCCCCGGACGGTTCACATCGCCAAAGACCGATACACTCAGGTTCATAAATTCCACCGTAACCATCGGATCTTTAACAAGCTCGTGCGATTGCAATTTCTGCTTAATAAGGGTTGCCACTTCCTCCCGCGTCAGATCCTGCACACGAATCTTTCCCAATGCGAAAAAATCGATCTCGCCGTTTGAATCAACGGTATAACCCGATAATCCACGGCTTGTGCCTGACATGCCGCTTTCCTGTCCTATTTGCTGCAACACAATCGGCAGGTTGAACATATTGGTCAGCCTAAAATCCTGGCTATTAACCAAAATGGATAATTTATCTTTCGGTTGGATCCTAATTTCCATTGGGGCTGCGAGTATCTGTTCGCTTTCCCCCGGACGTAGATCCTGAAAATAAGTGATTTGTTTTGGCGTGGAACACGCGCCCAATAAGAGAATTGGGACAGCCACAAATAAAGTTTTGCAAAATTTCATCTTATCAATAATTTTAAATTATAATCATTCAACAAATTGTATGTATTCGGGATTGACTTCCACCCCTGCGGAAAAAAAATTCGGCAATTCAACCAACAGACGTTTGACTTTCGAGCCGCGCATACTGAGCAAGTGCCCTTCATAACCATCGAGCGAACCTCCCACGATACGGATTTTTCTCCGGTACATCTCCGGCGTGATTTCTTCCGGCAGGTAATACTTGGGGGAATCCGAAGTGCTGACGGCATGGATAAACCGTTGCATCTCATCGCCGGGCACGGTCATCGGCTTGCGATAGCTTTCCCCGCGTGCATAACGGTATTGTAAGGTGGGCATTTTCTCTACCAAGGGATCGAGATTGCCCCGTGTATCGTGAACGAACAACAAATCTTGCATGAAGGGCACCTTTTCCCGAAGCCGTTTTCCCTGCTTCACAGCCATTCGCCACTTCATAGGGGTAAAGACTTCGAAACGCATATCGCCAAGCTGCTTATAGGCAGGCTGTTTAGCATTGGGGCGTTTGAGGTCGCGCATCACATACCACTCTGCCTTCTCTTCACTCTCCTGTACCGCCATCATTTCGTTTTAAGGTAATTTTTCTAATCCTGCAAGATCTCAAATCATATTGGGCATCAAGCAGTTATTGATTTTCTCTCTATAAGTTGGGGATTTCTCCCCCTTGTCATTCCAACATCTTGTTTTCATCAGAAACAGATGGTCTGCCTTTATTTTTTCGCTACGCTTCTTTCCAAAAGAAATGTTTGCGGGGCAAAGATAATATAAAAAAAATTACTATGAAAATAAGAAACTGTACAGTTTCTTAGAAGCTGTTTAAATTTTTGCCAGATGCCGTTTTCAAATACTTTTGGTACTCGTTCCACAACGCATCTACGCTATGTCGCCGCCCCAAAACGTGTTTGATGGCTTTATCGAAACCCCAGGGAACGACTTCAAGGGTTGAGCGGTTGAATTTTCGAAGGAAGTCGGGATCTTTCGTGGTCAGCCATTCCAAAAAATACCCGGTGCGCTGATAACCATCTTTCCAACTCCCCCCCGGCTTGCGATTGCCTTCCGGGAAACCACCGTTATGAACCCTCACTGCGTCAGCCATACCCTCAATGAAAATCCAAAATTCTCCGCCGTCGGCGTAAGTCCCGATACCTTGCGGTTCGAGTTGAAAGCCGTGTGTCAGCTCGTGAAGCAAAACGCCCCTCGTTTCAAACAACACTTTGTCGTCGCCTCCTCCCGCCTCGGATTTTTCAACCCAACGCGAACTGTAAAAGATATTGATTACGGGGGGTGCGCCTCCTTTGGCTGAGATGCCATCGACATTCCTCAATTCGTAATTGATTTTATTTACGCCGGGTATCGAATCTTTTTCACTCCAATACAGCGTTTTAACCACTTCCAAAATGCTGGCGTTGATGTATTCTTCGGGTTTGGGAATGATGCGGTTGTATATCTCCCACCCCTTCGTGCCGGAAGCCTTGTTCACAAAATTGATTTCGGGATAGCGGAAATTTTCCCAAGCCGAGGCTTTCTTCCGGGAAAGCGACACCGAGGAACAACCTGCATACAACAACACGAGTAAAAAAAGCGGCAATACAATTTTGGAGTTCATAATTTTGAAATTTCAATATCTTGTTCAATAGCAAAAAAACCGTATAAATCCCTTTACACAGCTTTTTTATAGAGAGCCACAAGCGAGACTTGAACTCGCGACCGACGCGTTACGAATGCGTTACTCTACCAACTGAGCTATTGTGGCATTTGGTTTACGGGCTGCAAAATTATAAAAAAACTTGGAATATCCGAATAGTATCCGCATTAAAATGCAAGGACTTTGCTTTTTTTATGCGAAATATGCTTTTGCAGGACGAAAGCCATCGGTTTACGCAACAAAAACGGCAGGTTTCTTTGTGCAAACCTGCCGTTAAGGTAAAATCGTATTACTACTCCGTAACTACAACAATCTGAGGAGGTCCCAGCGGCGGCAACGTGTCCATAGATTCTGGCGCACGAGTATGAGGCGTTGGAATGTTGTTCGGCGCATCCCATGCTTTAAATGTGTCAAAGTCGTACACCCAGCTCGCACCAAACACCAACTTATGGATACGGTAATAGATGGATTCACGCGAAGGGGCGTTAAAATCCAATATACTCGAACTGCGCATGATACTCGTCTGTGTTGGACGCCACATATCATGATCGTGATAACTGGCACCCTCAAACGTTTGAATATTTTCGTGATAATAGGGGGCGGTTGGGCTGTCATCAATAAAATGGTTCCACTTCACGTCGGTCAACGATCCGGTAATATCAATATTCTTTGACCATCCTTGCGTAGTAACTCCGGCATTATAAGTCGCGATGTCCGCTGCTGAGGGATAAGGTGTGCCGTCGGTATTGTATTCGTCAGCCAACTTTGAGAATCCGTGTCCACCCGCTTCGTGCAATACCATCTGTCTGAAATGGTCTTCAGTGTAAGACGGTGGACCTACATTGGCGAAGTAAGAAATGGACTGCCCATTGCCGTAGTCGCTAGTCGGATAGGACATACGCCACATCCAACAAGTACCCTTCCATACGTTGCATTTCATGATGACAATAACCATCAAATCATCGAATGTTCCGTTGACGGCAGGTACTCTGTAAGCATACTGTTTCACTATATCATGATCGCCTGTGATTGATCTACTCGGATCGGGTCGCCATCTCGTCTTTAATCGTGTAGTTGTAGATGGAATGCAGTAGCCGTCGGTACCTATAGAAGCGGACATCGCAACGCCGTTACCTTCCGATACAACATCGACAACCCAAGCGTTGAACCATTTTTTGTAAGTGATGTACGGCTCTTTCGAGAAAAACGCATTAATGGCTCTATCCATCGCATCCATATAAGTGCCGTCGGTAATATCGGTTTCCGTAAAGCCGTCCCCCATGAATACGATGTTTATCGGTGTGCCTGCTCCTAAACTATGAGCGGCAACTCTTTGACTGACATGACCGTCTATTTGTTTGGTAACATTGATTGTTGCCCTGTAAATAGAGCCGGCTTTCAGTTCTTTATTGGAAAGCGTACCGGCATAAGTATCGTATTCGCTGATAACCTCAATCTTATTGTTGTCGAATTGACCGGGTATAACAGCCATGTAATAGGTTACTTCGCCAGTACTCGTGTTTATGGATTCGCTGTTCGTAACAGAGATTATGTTTGTTCCTTGATTAGTATCTGCTTCCCAAGCATCTTCGGCAAATTTATACCAACCTATGGAAGACAGTCCGTCTGACTTCAAAGTCAATTTATTGATCGAAATTGTTTTGAAATCATCGTGCTTTACCGTCAATTTGAGGATGGCGACTTTGTGTTGAAATTTAAGCGTGGCAGCTTGCATTGCCGAATAACTTCCAATACCTTCTGCCTTTGCGACCATAATATCATAGTTGTTGCTGCAAGCATTTTTTGTACCTGATTGCTCCTTGAAATCTACCCAAATTCTCCCGGATGGACTGGATGAATTATAATTATACCATGAGTTAGGTGTATCATAAACACGATCTTTTGCTCTAACATACGGAAAAACACAATACCTATCAGATGATGTATCCCAATATCCGGAATAGTTTGTGAAAGTAAAGGATGCGTTTGTTGCATTAACGGTACTAGAAGATTTTGGAGCCTCTAAAAAATTCGGGTATGAACCTGGACTCCAATAAGCAATCTTATCGCTTGTGTCATCACTCCAATACACTTTGGTATATCCACCGGCGGCACCGGTGTCATCGCCATAAGTCAGGCGGGTGCCGGAAGGATCCGGCAATACAGCCTTTACCTCAAACATTTCCAACGGTGTTTCCTCTAAGGGTTGCAATGCAATGGGATTGCTCTCGTCCGTACAGCTATAAATAGCGATCAGGAAGAAAGAGAGGATGAATCCCCAATTTCTTGTTTTGATGTTCGTTTTCATCGTTTATACTTTTTTTATTATTTCATTAAGAAGCTGTTTAAATTTTAACGAATTATTTTATTATATGCCTTAGAAACTGTTCTCAGCTTCTTTTTTCTGCTCTTTTAAGCGTCTTTTTCACTTGTCATTCTCGATTTAGCCCGCTAAATCTTCAACTGAAAAGCAAAAAATCCATCTTGAAATAGCTATAAAAAAGATGAGCTGTAAAATTTAAACAGCTTCTAACAAAAATGCGGATCATTGTTGAAGGGCGAAGTAGCATTGTATTTTGCCCAATCGTTGTTTTCCAGGCCAGAAGCCTCCATTACCCGTCCGGGTTTTACAAGAATAATCTCTACCGAGGGTTTCTGATAAATACGTTTGATCTTTTCCATTTTTTTAACTGTTTTTTTTTTTTTTTTTTTTTATTAATTATTTCGGAGGCAAAGATAAAACATCTAATTTTATTATGCAACTAAAAAACTGTTTAAATTTTACAGCTTCTAATATTCGCGAAAAAGATCATATAGAAAAAAAGGAAAGGACTTCTCTCGAAGTCCCTTCCCAAGTGATCCGCCTGGGGCTCGAACCCAGGACCCCATCCTTAAAAGGGATGTGCTCTACCTGCTGAGCTAGCGAATCAGCCTAATTGCTTTCTTTCAAAAGCGGGTGCAAAGGTACGGCATTTGTTTCAATTATGCAAGCATTATCTTTAGAAACTGTTTAAATTTTACCGAAAATAGTACTGTTTGCTTTTCTTTGCTACTCTTTTGGGCGTCTTTTCCACTTTTCCCTTTTGATTTAGCCCGCTAAACCTCGTAAGAAAAAAGTGAAAAATCTACCTCAAAATATCCTCAAAACGGTTGAGCAATAAAATTTAAACAGGTTCTAAACGAAAATCGCCATTTCCTGCAAATCTTTCCTCTAAAAACCGTTAATAGCGGTAATGTTCAGGTTTATACGGACCATCGGGCGATACGCCGATGTAGGCGGCTTGTTTTTCCGAGAGCTTCGTCAATTTCACGCCGATTTGTTCCAGATGCAGGCGGGCAACCTCTTCGTCCAAGTGTTTCGGCAAGCGGTAAACACCTGTCTCGTAGTTGTTTTTCCACAAATCGAGTTGCGCCAACACTTGGTTCGTGAACGAGTTGCTCATCACAAACGATGGGTGTCCCGTTGCGCAGCCGAGATTTACCAACCGCCCTTCGGCAAGAAGGAAAATGGATTTCCCATTGGGGAAAGTGTATTTATCAACCTGCGGTTTGATGTTGGTATGGCGGATGCCGGGGTAGTTTACCAATTTTTCCACCTGTATTTCGTTGTCGAAATGCCCGATGTTGCACACGATGGACTGATCTTTCATTTGTGCAATGTGCTCGATGGTAATCACGTCGCAGTTGCCGGTGGTGGTAACAAAAATGTTGCCTTCTTTCACGGCTTCCTCTATCGTTGTTACCTCGAACCCTTCCATCGCGGCTTGCAGGGCGCATATCGGATCGATTTCGGTAACGATGACACGCGCACCGTAAGAGCGCATCGATTTGGAACAGCCCTTGCCCACGTCGCCGTAGCCGAGAACCACCACCACTTTTCCGGCAATCATCACGTCGGTGGCGCGTTTGATGCCGTCGGCAAGCGATTCGCGACAGCCGTAGAGGTTGTCGAATTTCGATTTCGTAACCGAATCGTTCACGTTGATGGCAGGAACTAAGAGTTCGCCGCGTTCCATCATCTGATACAAGCGGTGTACGCCGGTAGTGGTTTCTTCCGAAATGCCTTTCAATCCGGCAACGGTGCGATGCCAACGTTGGTTGTCCTCTTTCAAGATACGGCTCAGCGTGTCGAGAATTACCTGTTCCTCGTGGCTGCCGCCTTTGCGGTTGATGCTTGCCGCATCGTTTTCGGCTTTGTAGCCCCAATGGATCAGCAACGAAGCGTCCCCGCCATCGTCCACAATCAAGTTGGGACCTTTACCATCGGGGAAACGAAGTGCCATTTCGGTACACCACCAATACTCTTCGAGCGTTTCGCCTTTCCAAGCAAACACCGGAACGCCTGCCGCTGCGATAGCCGCCGCCGCGTGATCTTGCGTGGAAAAGATATTGCAACTTGCCCAACGGACGTCGGCGCCAAGTTCCACGAGCGTTTCGATGAGCACAGCCGTTTGAATCGTCATGTGAAGAGAGCCGGTTATCCGGGCACCTTCCAAGGGTTTTTCCTTTCCGTATTTGCGGCGAAGCGCCATCAATCCGGGCATCTCTTTTTCGCCTATTTCTATCTCTTTACGCCCAAAGCCTGCAAGGGCTATGTCTGCCACTTTGCAGGGCAAATCGAATGATAAATCTGTCATTTTGTTGATGTTATATACCTATAGTTGTTGTTGTTGTTGTGATGGCACTTTCGGGTTTCAAAATGGGAAGCAATTTGTCGAAGGAAATTGTTACTTCGATAAGCCCCATCACATAGGGTGCGATTTCGTATTGGTTGAAGGCATAATGCAATCCTTCTTCGTTGATCCAAAAATTGCCGTTGGGCACAATATCTTCAATGTTGAAAAAGCCTTTGTCGATCAACGAATCGGGGGAAGTAACCTGATTGTCAGCCATCAACTGTTTGAGCAAAATATCCGTCAATTCTTTTTTGTAACCGGGTAGGAAAAGATCGTCTTCCGACAAAACAACCAAGTCGTTCAAATTCACATTGTAGTAGGTTCTGTGAAATGAACCACCGTGCGCCCCCCCTGTGTAATCGAAGTAGAACACGACATAGCTCAACAGCGAGTCGTTTTGGAACAAAATCTCGTTTTCGTTGCTCATCTGATACCAATACCACGCGGGTATTTCGTCGTCGGGACGTTCGCTCTTTTCCTTGTTGAAGTCTTCCGCAAGGGTTTTATATTCATTTGAATACGCTTCAAGATATTTATCCAGCGCCTCTTGCAGTTGGTACATGCCATACTGTTCGTCGCCGAAAAAAGTACCAATGAAAATCTGTTGCAAACGTTCCAAATCCTCAGCATTGCGAAATTTTAGCGGATACTTGAAGCGGATATTCACTTCGGAATAGGGCAAAGTCGTATCGTTCGATTCCAACAAGGGAATGTGCGTGGCGACGACGATGCTGTCGTACAGAATTTCATTTTTCTGCTGCTGATTTTCGCACGAAAAAAACAGGGGTGCAAACAGCAGGGCGACAAAAAGCGCGGATAGGACATTTTTTACTTTCATAGCGGATATATGTTTTTATTATAATAACGTAGTTATTGGACGATTTGTTTTATCGCACCCAATTCGGGATAGAAAATCACTTTTACCGGCTGCTTCATATTGTCGAACATTTTCTTTACCAACACGTCCTGCGAGCCGAATTGCACCACGTCGGCTTCTATACTTTTCAAAGATTTACCCTTGAACTCGATTGCCAATAAGGCTTTCCCGGGTATATTGTAAATAATTCCTTCCGAAAATTTCTTTTCGAGCCGTTCACGCTCTTTGTCCGTCAAGGGCGCAGATTCCACCTTTGGCGTTTTGCGGGTTAGCAATAAATAAATCGGCTCGCCCGCCAAATTGTCGGCGTCTACCAAGCCGAGTTTTTCGGAAAAACGAGCGAATACGCGGCGTTCGATGTTATCTTCATCGGGGACGAAAGTCATTTCCTTCTTGAAGTATTCCGTGCTTTCACTGCCCGAAAACATTTCCGTCAAGGCTTTTTCCTGCTCGTTTATCTGTTCCATCACCAATTTATATGCCGCGCCGTCGGGGGGCATATTTTCGGCTTCGCCCGTGAGGATATCGTTTTTGCTGCGGCGCAAATCGAAAATCTGCTTCGACACCAATTCAGCCTGTTTTGTCGTTGAACCTGCCATCAAAGTCTCTTGCGAGAGGAATTGACGGGCGTTTAGCGAGCTTACTTTTGCTTCGGGAAGGCTATGGCTTTCTTTCGCCGGAAATTCCGGCTCGGCATTGATGGCGCAAATCAATCCGTCTTCCGTCAAATAGACGTAGGGCGAAAGCGTGTTGGGGCGGAACGACACCAAAAACGAATTTGCCTTATCGGGGACACCCTTGTTTTCAACACTCACATTTTCAAGCGTGTAAACCGTATGATCTTCGGTAAACGGATTTTCAACGCCCAAATAACGTTGCGCGTACAGATAAAATTCGCCGCGCTTATAAACCGTTTTTTTGATGTAGAACGAAACGACAAACGTAGTTTTCGGCAGAGAGTAGGTTACGCCGTAATCATTGGCGCTCAAGGCGTTTACACGCAATGTTTGCGCCGTGCCGCCGCTTACGGAAAGCAGCAGAAACAAAGCCGATAATCCCGCTATTTTTTTCATACGATGAGATGATGTGTTTAGAAACTGTTTAAATTTTAACGAAATCTTTTATTATATGCCTTAGAAACTGTTCTCAGCTTCTTTTTTCTGCTCTTTTAAGCGTCTTTTTCACTTTTAATTTTTGATTTAGCCCGCTAAATCTTCAACTGAAAAGCAAAAAATCCATCTTGAAACAGCGATAAAAAAGATCAGCTGTAAAATTTAAACAGTTTCTTAATGTGCACTTTCGAATTGTTCCAAAAAACGCAAGTCGTTTTCGGAAAACAAACGCAAATCTTTTACCCTGTATTTCAAATTGGTAATGCGCTCGATACCCATTCCGAGCGCGTAGCCCGAATAAACTTTGCTGTCTATCCCGCAGTTGTCCAACACGTTGGGATCAACCATTCCGCAACCGAGGATTTCCACCCACCCCGTGTGTTTGCAGAAGGGACAACCCTTTCCGCCGCAGATGTTGCAGGAAATATCCATTTCCGCGCTCGGTTCGGTAAACGGGAAATACGACGGTCTCAGGCGGATTTTTGTGTCCGCGCCAAACATTTCCTTGGCGAAAAACAACAAGGCTTGCTTCAAATCGGCAAAAGAAACGTTTTTATCGACGTACAAGGCTTCCACCTGATGGAAAAAGCAGTGCGCACGATAGGAAATGGCTTCGTTCCGGTAAACGCGCCCCGGGCAGATGATGCGGACGGGCGGCTGCGTTTTTTCCATCACGCGCGTCTGCACCGACGAGGTGTGCGTGCGCAACACGATTTGCGGATCGTTTTGAATAAAAAACGTATCCTGCATATCGCGTGCCGGATGATCTTCGGCGAAGTTGAGCGACGAAAACACGTGCCAATCGTCCTCTACTTCGGGACCTTCGGCGATGGAAAAGCCGAGGCGTTTAAAAATGTCGCAAATCTCTTCTCTCACAATCGAAAGCGGGTGGCGCGTCCCCAAGGCGACAGGGTAAGACGTGCGCGACAAATCCAAATCGGAACAACCCGATTCGGCGTTTTCAAACTGCTCTTTCAGCGACTGTATTTTTTCCTGCGTTTTCTGTTTCAGCTCGTTGAGCATCATACCCACCTGACGTTTCTGATCGCCGGGGACATTCCTGAAATCGTCCATCAATGCCGAAATCACGCCTTTTTTGCTCAGGTATTTCACGCGCAAATTTTCCGCGTCTTCCGTATGTTTTGCCGTCAAATTGCTCACTTCGGCAAGGAGCGATTGTATCTTCTCGATCATAACAGTGTGCCTGTTTTACTTGAAATTTCGCACAAAATTACATTTTTCTTTGCGTTTACGCACTATTTTTGAGGGATTATTTAGGTCAAGTTTGTTCTTTTGCACTCAGCTTTCACTATCTTTTCATAAGATAAGATGCGCTTCGGCAAAAAAATCAAACAAGTTTGTTTTCTTTTGCACTCAGCTTTCACTATCTTTTCATAAGATAAGATGCGCTTCGGCAAAAAATCAAACAAGTTTGTTTTCTTTTGCACTCAGCTTTCACTATCTTTGCAAAAATTGAATTTAAACATTCATGCCATTATGTCGAAATATCTCACTTTGCATGGTACAATTAAAAAGTATGTAAACCGAAAATTTCTGAAAGTAATCTTCTGCGTGATTCATGCTGCCATTTTGACTGTCGCCGGTTATTGGATATGGAACATAGATTATTTGCGAGGAGGAGAAGACGAAATTCTTAAAAAATTAAATACTGTTCGCGAAATTTTGAATATTAATACGAAATATAACCATGAGCCTGTTGTGTTAATTAATATTTCATACGATAAAGAATTAGTAACGGTCTTTGACAAATTTGATATTCCAACGGGTAAGATAGACATAACAGACAGGCTGAAAATTTACAATTTACTGGATATCCTCTATCGCAGCAATAATTACAAATATATTCTGTGCGATATTTTTTTGAGCCGTCAATATCAATCCGACAGCGATTCTATATTGGAAGCTACGATAAATAAAATGTCAAGAATCAGATTTCCCTACAATATACGTCCGGAAGAAACGCTGGCAAACACCAAATCATCTTATTCCGGTTATTCCAAAACCTTTCTGGTAAACGATTTTTGCAAATATGAATTTATCAGTAATAAAAAAAGCAGCTTGGCTCTTGACGTATGGGAGGAAATTACTTTTGGCAAATTTGTCAAAAATGGTCTGATTTACAAGCAGAACGGAAAAATAGCCCTCAATTCCGTTATCCTGTCGTTTCCCTTTACCGTTACCGAATTATATGATGATGATGGCAACAAAATGATATATAATCTGGGCGAAGATATACTGAATCTTATGACGGAGGAAGAAATAATTAATTTGTGTAAAGACAAAATCATCTTGATTGGTAGTTTTTTTGAGCAGGACGTACATTCGACCATTGCCGGTGAAATGCCCGGCGTACTGATCAACTACAATGCGTACCTATCTTTATTGCACCGTAATCCGTCGGTTCCCTCACTTTTATTCATCGTCTTATTTGTCGCCTATTTTATTATGTCTTTGGGGATAGCGTTCAATAAAGGGCTTGCCGATTTAATTTCTTTCGGTTTTTTGAAACGCAATACCAGATTTGCCGAATTTCTGTGTTCATGGATAGGTTACGGAGCCATAATGACACTGTTATGTATTATTTGCTATTTATTAATCGGGATATGCCCCGATATTTTAATAATGGCCACATGGTTTACTTTGGCAGATAATATCCTGAAAATCAAAAATAATAAACAAAATAAAACAGAAAACAAATGAAAAAAAATTTGATGATTGTATTGTTGATGTGCAGCACTCTGCTCTGTAATGCGCAGGAAACCTGTAAAATATTGTATCTTAATACTGAAACTATAAATATAGGTGGGAAACTGCACAAAGTAGGAGATCTGTTCACTACCCAAAGCAAAATAAACTGGGACACCAACCGGAAGCAAGTGATGAAATTCTGTTACGAAAACTGCACAAAACAGCGTGTCGTATCATCGGATGCGTTTAAACAAACCAAAAGCAACAGTATTTCGGATTACCTCTTTTCGAGAGGGCAGTTGTCGTCCCGTGCAGGGGCGCTGAATAGTGTAATTGAATTGAAGCGTTATTTCAGCCGAACCTTGGGTTTAATTGATTCAATCGGCATCAGCATAGGCAAAGCCTTTGCGATGGACAAAAACCATTATTTTTATATCAGTTACATAAAAAATAATGAACTCATCAATAAAAAACTTACGCATCAAGGCAACCGGCTAATCATAGATATGTCTGTTTTCACAGTGGATGGCAAAGTTTTTCCACCTGAAAAAACAAAAGCATCGCTTTACTATTACAATGCGGAAAAAA
>JAISYO010000185.1 GCA_031269865.1 Dysgonamonadaceae bacterium
TCTTTCCTTTGCCATACTTTTTTTTCACAAAAGTACGATTCCTTTTTCAATTGTACAAATTTATTGGACTTAATATAAAATTTCCACCCGAACGCTAAGCTCTGAACCGTTGTAGGCAACCTACTGACAGCCCCTTCCGCATTTTGAAAAACGATCTTTAAGCAAAAGGGCAGAAAAACCTGCCCTTTTGTTCGTAAGTTCAAAATGGGCGAAATACGCCACAAAATACAAAATTGACAGAGAAGAACGAGAAAAAATGAGCAACGCATTTATTTCAGATAACACTCAATAAATAATACGAATATAGGTATTTTGATAAATATATAAAACATTAAAATAGCGGAATGGCGTTTCTTACCCCTCTTTTTCCTTTTTCATCATCTTTGCCAAAAAGAAAATGACGATCAACACGAAGATGATGAAAGCCCCCGACGGCACGTTCAGGTAATACGACAAAAACAACCCGACGAGGCAGCCGAAGAAGCTGATGGCGGACGAGGCATAGATGATCGTCGAGAATTTCACGGTAAAAAGGTTTGCCGTCATCTGCGGGACGGTTATCAAGGACATCAACAGCACGATGCCCACCAGACGAATGTTCAGCACGATGGCGACTGCCACGAAGGTAATCATCGCATATTCGATGAACTGCGTGTGCAGACGGCGCGTTTTCGCAAATTCGCTGTCGAACGCCACCGAGACGATGCTGTTGTAATTGAACAGGAAAAACAGCCCAAGCACGGCACAAAGCCCCAAAAGCGATAAAATATCGGCAGTGGTTATCGTGAGAATGTTCCCGAAAAGGTATTCCGACAAATTGGGCGCGTAGCCCGGCGTGAGAAACATAAGAATGATGCCGACAGCCATTCCCAACGACCAGAAAACCGCGATAGCTGAATCTTCCCGCACGCCCTGCTTGGTGGACATCCACTGTATGCCGAACGCGGACAGGACGGAAAACAGCATAGCGGACAAAATGGGGTTGATCCCGAAATAAAATCCCGCGCCCAATCCGCCAAACGATGCGTGGGTAATGCCCCCGCTGATGAAAACCAGTCGGCGCGAAACGATATAGGTGCCGATGATGCCACAAGCGATGCTTGCAAACAGGCTTCCCAACAGCGCGTTACGAAAAAACGCATAATGAAACAACTCAAAACATTCCATAATGAGGGGCTTATGCCTGAGCTTTCCGCTTCGGCAGGTTGTCAATAACTTTCGATATT
This sequence comes from Dysgonamonadaceae bacterium, assembly GCA_031269865.1. Classification (GTDB taxonomy): domain Bacteria; phylum Bacteroidota; class Bacteroidia; order Bacteroidales; family Dysgonomonadaceae; genus JAISUH01. Next base: position 1,227 of record JAISYO010000185.1, read on the forward strand.
TCTTTTTTCAACTGATTTGGAATGGCGATATGCCTCATATTTAGGCTTTTTATCCACAAAAATTTCTCGCCGTCCAGCACCGAATGGAAAATTTCACGGAACTCGTCAGCCTCTTTTTCCGAGTAGCCGGAAGAAGCTTTACCGCGGTGGCGATCCAATTCCTCGTCGTCGAAATAATCCGCCTCGACATTGCCGCAAGCGGTTTTCGACGCCCTTTTTTCACACACTTCGTGCAAACCGCAACATTCGCCGTCGGCAGGGGCAATCTCTTTTTGTTCCCCCCTGCCCTTTTTCCGTTGCGAACGGTTCCAGAGCGAAAGGGCGACAAAAAAGAAAACCACAATCCCTATGAACACAAAAAGGCTCGACATACGGTTATTCCATTTCCTCGATGATAAATCCAGCCGTCCTTAAATCGTCCCAAAACTTGGGGTAGGATTTCGACACCACCTGCGGATCATTGATGATGACACTCCCAAAAACGACGGCGGCAGGGGCGAGCGCCATCGCCATACGATGATCTTCGTATGTTTCGATGACGGGGTTGTCTTCCTTCACAATCCGCTCCCCGTCCCATTCCAACATACCATACCCCGCTTCGTTCAACACAAAACCGAGTTTTCTCAGCTCTTTTTGCAGGGCCACGATGCGATCGGTTTCCTTGATTTTCAGGCTTTGCAGTCCCGAAAACAGAAAGGGCACGTTTGAGAAACAGCAGGCGGCTGCAAAAGTTTGCGCCAAATCGGGTTCGTTCACGAAATCGCGGAAAAATTTCTTCGACGTGGTTTTTATTTTCCGCAACACCACGCCGTTGGCGGTAAACTCGGTGGAAACGCCCAGATCGCAGAAAAGATTGGCGATATTCGAGTCGCCCTGCAAACTATTTTTCCCCAATCCGGGCAGCGTTACCTGCGCGTTGGGAATCAGCGAAACCATTTCGTACCAATACGATGCCGCCGACCAGTCCGCCTCCACCCTGAAAGGAATGGGGGTATAATCCTGCCGGCGGATCACAATGTCGTCGCCCTCCCATTTGTAAGCGATGCCGTATTTCGCCATCAGTTCGAGCGTGAGTTCTATGTAGGGTTTCGATATGATTTCGTTTTCCAAGTGGATCACGATGCCATTTTCCATCGTCGGCGCAATCATCAGCAATGCCGAAATGAACTGCGAGCTGATATTCCCCGACATATACACTTCGCCGCCTTTCAGTTTCGTGCCTCTGATTCTGAGTGGCGGAAAGCCCTCTTTTTCAATGTATTCAATTTGCGCACCGAGTGCAGTCAATGTGTTTACGAGCGGGTGGATAGGGCGTTCGTGCATTCGCGGCGAGCCTTTCACGATCCAATCCCCCTCCATACCAGCCAAAAAAGCCGTGAGGAAACGCATCGCCGTCCCAGCCCCTTTAATGTCGAAAACGTTTGATTCCGAATTGAAGGCGTCGAGCAAAACCCGCGTGTCTTCGCAGTCCGACAAGTTTTCCGTCAGGGCTTGATTCATACCCAATGCGTTGAGAATGAGGATACGGTTGCTGATGCTTTTCGATGCCGGTAGAGAGATGCTTGCCGATAATTGTTTCGGCGGCAGTATGTTGTATTTCATTCGCAGAATCGTCTATTTTCTTATTTCTTACAAAAATAACACATTCGCGCGGAAACGCAAAACAATATCGCCTGCTTTATATTTTATTCAGATTCGCCACTCAAACCCGTCCTTCGTGTCTTTTATCTCGAATCCGAGCGCAGTCAGTTCGTTGCGGATTCTGTCGGAAGTCGCCCAGTCTTTGTTGCGTTTGGCTTCCATACGCAAATCGAGCAGCATATCAACAGCTTTGGCGAAAGCAGCGTAATTGCCGCTATCCGAAACCGACTCGTCTTTGATGCCGAGGATATTGAAGAAGAAATCGGCGAAGAGTGATTTCAGTTCCGCCTTATCGGTTTCCGTCAGCGTTTCCGTCCCGCCCGCAACCGAATTGATGATTCTCGCCGCCTCAAAGAGATGGGCGATGAGGATCGGGGAATTCAAATCGTCGTTCAGCGCGTCGAAACATTTTTGCCTGAGCGAAGCCACGTCGGAAGTCGATGCGCCCGCCGTTTGCAGTTTGTCGATCAGGGAAGCCGCTTCCAACAGCCTTTTCAAGCCCTTTTCGGCGGATTGCAGGGCTTCGTTGCTGAAATCCACCGTGCTGCGGTAATGCGACTGCAAGATAAAGAAGCGGATTGTCATCGCAGAATAGGCTTGCGTGAGCAAGGGGTGGCTGCCCGTGAAAAACTCTTCGAGGTTGATGAAATTGCCGAGCGATTTGCCCATTTTCTGCCCGTTTACCGTAATCATATTGTTGTGCAGCCAGTAGCGCACGGCAGGTTTGCCCATTGCCGCCACGCTTTGTGCGATCTCGCACTCGTGGTGCGGAAAAAGCAGATCCATTCCGCCGCCGTGAATGTCAAATTCCATTCCGAGGTATTTGGTGCTCATCGCGGAACATTCCAAATGCCAGCCTGGGAAACCGTTGCTCCAAGGCGATCGCCAGCGCATAATGTGTTCGGGCGAAGCCTTTTTCCAGAGGGCGAAATCCACGCTGCGGCGTTTTTCCTGTTGCCCGTCCAACTCGCGGGTGGTTTCGAGCAGTTCGTCGATATTTCGGTGCGAGAGTAGGCCGTAACGATACTTCTCGTTGTATTTTTCCACGTCGAAATAGATGGAACCTTCGCTTTCGTAAGCGTAGCCGTTTTCCAAAATCTTTTCCACCAGCTCAATCTGTTCGGGAATGTGTCCCGAAGCCTGCGGTTCGATGCTCGGCGGCAGCACGTTCAACGCCTCCATCGCCTTGTGGTAGCGGTTGCTGTAAAATTGGGCGATTTCCATCGGTTCTAACTGTTCGAGCCGTGCTTTCTTGGCAATTTTGTCCTCGCCCTCATCGGCGTCGTTCACAAGGTGTCCCACATCGGTAATGTTGCGCACATAGCGCACCTTGTAGCCGATGAATTGCAGGTAGCGGAACAGCAAATCGAATGTGATGGCGGGGCGTGCGTGTCCCAGATGCGGATCGCCGTAAACGGTGGGACCGCACACGTACATACCCACGAGCGGCGGGTGTAGCGGTTGGAATATCTCTTTTTCGCGATGAAGCGTGTTGAAAACCGACAATTTTTGTTCCATAACTCTATTTCGTTGATTTTGCAAAGGTACAAATTTATAGGATAATTCCGTTTTTTCGCTTGCCCGTGTTGCAAAAAAATGAAAAATAAACTGCCGATTTTTCATTTAATATGCCAATTTTATTTATCTTCGCGGTTGTTTTTCGTGGAAAATCTAATAGTTGAACTGTTTAATGGAAGTTTTATTTCTGAAATTTTTTAAATTTGGTGTCGTCGGTTTTTCCGGTATGTTTATTGATTTTTTCTTCACGTGGTTGTGTAAGGAAAAGCTGAAAATCAACAAATTCGTGGCAAATTCCACTGGTTTTGCCCTCGCCGCCACCTCGAATTATTTTCTGAACCGTATATGGACGTTCAGAAGTCAGAACCCGGAAATCGGGATTGAGTATTCGCTGTTTATCCTTATTTCGCTTGTCGGGTTGGGATTAAACAACCTCATCATCTATATCCTGAACAAAAAATTCAAGATGAATTTCTACCTCGCAAAAATTTTCGCCACCGGCGTGGTAACGATTTGGAATTTCCTCGCCAATTATTCCATCACGTTCAGGCAGTTAGCGCAGTAAATAATGTGCTAATTTGCTAATAAGGGGGTGCGCCGTCATTCCGCTCCGTGCCACGACACGGAATCTCACGCGGAATCCCCTTGTTTTTTTGAACGCAGATAATTATTTCCCAAAAATTCCCTCTAAAATTTCCTCTATAAGGTTTTTGACGAAAGGCGAACCCCATTAGCAAATTTGCACATTATCCTCCCCTCTTATTTCTTAATTTTTAATTCTCAATTATTTTCCCCCATTACCACCTTATATTCAGCGACTTTGACATAATACTGCGATACGGCTTCGGTGTATTTGTCGCGGCTCTGTTGCGAAAGGTTTTGCGCTTCGAGCAAGTCTGATATGGTTGCCACGCCAGCGTTGTAATTGTCGCGGTTGATTTTTAGGTTCTCTTCGGCTGAGGCTATCGCCTTTTGGGCGAGCAGGATTTGTTGGTAAGCCTCGTTCCGCTCGTTGCTCGTCTGTTGCATTTGCAAGCGCAGCAAGTCCGATTTTTCGCGTTGCGTATTCTCGGCTTTCAGCACTTCGAGTTTTTTGCGCTTGATGGCGTGCGAACCGCCCCACCAGTCGCTAATAGGCACCGAGACGGTGGCGAACAACATTCCGAAATCGTTTTTCATTCCGGAGGGCTTGTCCCAGTCGAAGCGCATAAAGTTGTAACCTGCGCCGACGGCAACCGTCGGAAGGTTTTTGCCGACTTCCATCTTGTACTGCAACTTTGCCACATCAACCGATTTTTCCAACAATCGGTATTCGGGGCGGTTTTGAAGCCCCCCTAAATCCCCAAACAAGAGCGACTTGTCCTCTTCATTCAGAGGGTTGCGGAAAAGCTGAGCTTGATTCTGTTCCGCAACGACGTCAAAATCGTCGTTTTCCAACCCGATATGTTGGGCAAGCGCCATTTTCAGGATTTGCAGTCCGTTTTTGGCTTTCAAGCGGTTACTTTCGAGACGGTTTTGTTCAAGTTCCACGCGAAGCAGATCGTTGCGCGTCGTCAATCCGGCATCAACCGCCACTTTCACGTCGGAAAAAATGCGGTTAAGCATAACCGCCGAATTGTCAATTGTTTGCATTTTCTCTTTCAGCGAAACGATTTGCCAAAAATAGCGTTCAGTCGCGAGAAGCACCTCGTTTTCCGACAGCTGTTTCTGCAATCCGCTGACTTCCACCCCCGCCTTCGCGAGCCGGTTGCCATTGACGATTTGTCCGCCCGTGAAAATCGGCTGCATAGCCATAACACCGCCCACGTAGCCGTTTTTGAGGGCTTCTATTTTTTGCGGTTGCGCCAAACTTTGCTGTAAGCCTTGCAGGACAGCCGGATCGATGGGCGCACCCTGCTGCATCAGCCAACCGATGAGCGGCGTGATGCCGTCCATCATCGGTTGCAGGGTTGCCGACAAATCAAAATCCATCGAAACGAGCGGATTGTTTGCCACAAAACCCATTCCCGTACCGCTTACCGATGGAAAATACTTCGTAAACGCCTCTTTCTTTTGCTGTTCGGCAATCTTAACCGACAAATCGGCATTCTGCACCGAGGCATTGTTTTTCAACGCCATTTCCTTGCACTGTTCCAATGTCAGAGGGGGCATGGCAACGTTTTGCGAAAACACGGAACTTATCGCCACGCAAAACAAGATACTAAAATATGTCTTTTTCATCTTGCGATTCATTATTTTAATTGTTTTTTTCTCTGTAAATCAACCAATAAACAACCGGCATCACGGTAACGATCAGCACCATCGAAATCAGCGTGCCGAAGAAGATGATGGCAGCCATTCCCGCCCACATCGGGCTTGCGCTGATGAGCATCGGCAAAACGCCCATCGAGGCGCAGGCGGAAGTCAGGAAAATGGGGCGCATTCGGCGCAAACCCGCATCGAAAGCGGCTTGGCGGACACTCTCGCCTTTGCCGTGGCGCAAGTATTCAATGTAGTCGAACATAATGATGCCGTTGCGGATAATGATTCCCACCAACCCGATGATGCCCAAAATAGCAAACGCGCTGAAATCAATGTCCAAAATCCACACGCCGAATGCCGCGCCAAAGATGCTCAACGAGGCGGACACCATCACGATAACTGCCATTTTGATTTTTCGGAAATGAAAAACGAGGATAAAAAACATCATCACAAAGGAAATTACCATCGCCAAAAAGATGGGCGACATTACTTCGTCTTCCATTTCGGACTGTCCGCCAAATTCGTAAGTGATGCTTTGGGGCAGTTGCGGCGCGATTTCGTTTGCCACAAAACGCTGTACTTTTCCGATGGTTTTTTCGGCGTATTCGCCGCGTTTCAAGTCGGCAAGCACGTTAATTGTCCTCATTCCGTTGCGGTGCGTGATACAACTTTCTTCCCATTCGGGCTTAATATCAGCGATTTGACGTAGCGGAACGGACACGCCGAGAAGTCCCGAAACCTGCACGTTGCCCAAATCGGAAACCGATCTTCCGCTATCCCCCACGTTTGGGGCGGGCTGAGGCTCTATGCAGACGGGGACATTGTAGTTCCCTTCCCACAAATCGCTGATTTTCATTCCCGTCAATCCCGATGCAATGCCCAAAGACACAATCGCTTTGTTGATGCCCAAGCGCGAAGTTTCATCGAGATCGAGATCAATCCTCGCCGCCTGAACGGGGGCGTCGAAACTCGTCCGCACCCACATACATTCGTCGAGCGATTGCAGGTAATCGGTAATTTTTTCCGCCTGCGTTTTCAGGCTGTCAATGTCGTCGCCGCTAAGCCGCACCTCGATTGGTGCTTCAATAGCTTGAAAATCAAGCTGCTTAAACTTAACGTAGGCTTCGGGGAAGTAAAAAGCGTATTTGTCGGTGTATTCGTTGAGCAATTCTTCCGTGGCTTTGTTGGAAACGGTGTTCACAATGAATTGTCCGTAGGCTTTCGAGGGCATATTGGGCGCGTAAACGAGGTGGAAACGAGGCGAACTCGTGCCCACAAACGCCGAAACGGATTTCACGCGCTCGTCCGCCCGCAATATATTTTCCAAACTGTCGCACACGGCGGCGGTTTTTTCGAGCGGACTGCCGTTGGGCAGGTAAATTTCCACGGCAAACTGATCGCGCTCAGCGATCGGCATCATTCGTTGCGGTATTTTCGTGAAAATCAACGCCCCCAACACAACGCTCGCCAAGGCGATGCCGATAGTGGTTTTCGGATAGTCAAAAACCTTCGCAAGCAATTTCTCGTAAACCGTCTGCACATAATCCAACAGCGATTTCGACTTCCTGCGAACCCCTTCCCCTACGGAATGCAAGCCTCTTTTTATCAAAAAGTATTGGATAATGGGAGTGACGAGCGTAGCCACAAGCAAGGAAATGCCGAGCGTGATGCAAAGCGTGGCAGGAAAATCCACGAGGAAATCGTGCATAATCCCCGTCGTGGTAACCACGAGCGGCACAAAAGTAATGGTTATGGCGAGCGTGGCGGAAAGAATGGATTTGAAATACTCTTGCGCACTGCGAATGGCGGCTTCCCATCGGTTTTTACCGCTGTCGAGCTTGTCTATGTAGCTGTCGATAACCACAATGGAATTGTCCACAATCATTCCGAGCGTCAAAATCAACCCCGCAAGCGTAACCATATTCAACGGAATGCCACACACATACATTATCGCCAACGAAATGATCGCCGAAATGGGAATGGAAGTCGCCGCCACCGCCGCCACGCGGAAGGGCAACAAAATCATCGTTACGAGCACCACGGCAAGGATTGCAACGACAAGCTCAATCAAAAAATGGCTGATGGACTCGCCAACGACTTTCGGCTGATCAACTATCCTATTGATGCTGGCACTTTTAGGCAATTCTGATTTGTATTTGTCCAAAACCACATTAACCTCTTTTCCGAACGCGAGAATGTTTGCCGACGGATTCACTTCCACCGACAACAGCACGCAACGCCTATGGTTGTGCGTAATGTAACTGTCGGCTTTGGGATATTCGCGTACAACGTGCCCAATGTCCTTCACGCGCACGACGTCGCCCGTCGGGGACGAAAAAATGATTTGATCGGCGATTTCCTGCTCGCTGCGGAAACTTTCGGCAATGTGTATGAGCATCACTTCGCGGTTGTTTTCGAGCGTTCCGGCGGTGGTGGTAAAACCCTGCGCAAACAGGTTCGCCATCAGCGTTTTCGAGCCGATGCCGTAAGCGGACAGTTTTTCGTTGTCGAGATAAATGCTGATCTGCTCTTTTTGCGAACCGAAACGTCGCACGTTGGCGACAGTCGGCACACAACGCAGGCGATCTTCCAAGCCGTCGGCGTAGTCATCGAGTTCGCGGTAAGTCTTGTCGTCGGCTTCGAGCGTAATTAAAAGCGCGGAAACGTCGCCGAAATTATCGTTCGCGATCAGCGCGAGGACACCTGTCGGCAACGAAGACTTGAATTGCGCCAAACCGTGTTTAACTTTACTCCACACAATGTTTTTATCTTTCACATTGTCAGCCAATTCAACGAAAATATAACAAATTCCTTCTTCCGATTTGGAAGTGGTTTTGGCGCGTTTCACTTCGGTGTGGGTAAACAAGTATCGTTCAAGCGGTTTCGTCAGTTGTTCCTCTACCATTTTTGAGCTTGCGCCCGGATAAACGCCCACCACAACCCCTTGGCGGATCGTGTATTCCGGCATTTCCTGTTTCGACATCATCATCAGCGAGTAAATTCCCGCCACGAAGAGCGCAACCGTCAGCAAAAGAATAATTTGCCGATTGTGCATCGCCCATTCAATAATTCTATTGTTTTGTCGCATAAAAAATCCCCCTTAGTTGTTCGTTGTAATTTTCATTCCCTCGCAAATTTTCTGAAAGCCCTCGACAATAATGTTGTCGCCCGCCGAAAGCCCTTCGGAAACGACAATGCCGTCGTTGGTTAAATCGCCGATGCCGATGAAACGGCGATGCGCCTCGCCGTCTTGCGCGAGCCAAACATAGCGTTTGCCGTCGGGCGAAATGCGAATGGCGCGGTTGGGAACGACAATCAGCCCGTCCTGCGAATACTCTGCGCCTTGCGTCCCCACCTTGCAAACCATACCGGGCATCAGGGTTTTCTGCGGATTGTCGATGCCGATTTTCACTTCGTAAGTGTGCGACAAAGCATTGGCGTCCACACCTTTTATCTCAACCTTCCCCGAAAAGACGGCGTTGTTGAGGGCGGGAACGACAACGGTAGCCGTTTGCCCTTCGGCAATGCCGCCGATTTCGTTTTCGGGAACAGAAATTTTCACGTTCACTCTATTGACTGACACGAGTTTGAAGGCGGGAACACCCGGCATCACGTTTGCGCCCACTTCAACGTGGCGCGAAGCAATCACACCATCGCGGGGGGCATACAAACGACAGTCGTCGAGCGACTTTTTGGCGATCGCCGCCATTGATTTTGCTTGTTGCAACCCGGCTTCAACCTCAGCATATTTAATGTCGGGCAGACTGCCGTTTTCGTGAACCTGCGTCAGGCGGTTGTAAGCGTCCTGCGCCTGCACGAGTTTCGCCTGAGAAGCATCGTAGGCGTTTTGCGCGGTGGCGGCGTTAAGCGTTGCGAGCAGCGTCCCCTTGCGAACATGCTGTCCATCAGACACAAATACCTGTTCTACCATCCCCATATTGGGGAAGGAAAGCGACACGGCAACCGATTCCTCAACCGTGCCGACGTAGCTATTTTCCACCGTCGATGCCGTTTTCGCGATGCCGAGCACCTTTACCGGAACGGTTCTTTCCGCCCCCTCGCTGTCTTTTTTCTCTGAACACGCCGTCAGTAAAACCATTACCGACAAGCCAAATCCTAAAAACTGTTTCATTGCTATTTTATTTTTTGTTGTTTTTTTCAAAGCTGTTTAAATTTTGACACAAAGGTACTGCGGTATTTCTGCGCCAAAAGGTTTATTTTGCCGAAGAATTGGACGAAACAACCGAAAAAAGCCTTTTTATCGGAAAAAAGATTGTTTTTATTGGGATAAAATGCGGAAATATGTCATAACTTTATGCGATGAACACAAAAGTAACGCCATTGACGTGGCAGACAGACGTCAAAAACAAAGTCAAGAGCAAGAGCATCGGCAACGATTTTATTATGTTTGACGATTTTTCGGACATACAGGTATTCGCCTACCCCTTCAAATTGGATATGTTGATTTTTTTAGTCTGCGAGAAAGGCTCGGCGCGCGGGACGGTTGCGATGCAACCCTACAATTTGTCCGCGCCCTTCGCCGTCATTGTCCGCCCCAACCAAGTGATGCACTACGAATACATCAGCCCCGATTTTTCGGGGCGTTGCCTGATTATGTCCGAAAATTTCGCGGTTGAATTTTTGCCGAATATCGACAAGCAGATGCTCTTCGCCTCTGCCATTCAAGAAAATCCTTACGCCCAACTCGAAGCCGAAGACTTGAAATTCGTCCGCCATTATTTTACGATACTTGAAAAGTTTGTGGAAATGACGGACAGCCCCTACCGATTGGAAATGGTAAAGCACTTGACAATGGTGTTTTATTATTGGGCGCGTCCACATTTTCAGGTGTCCCCCGAAGCCGTGAAACAGCCCCGGCAAGCATTGTTGGCTGAGCAATTCATCACGCTTGTCCACGAAAACTACCACAGCGAGCGCGACACGGCGTTTTATGCCGAAAAACTGTTCCTCACGCCGAAATACCTGTCGCAAGCCATCAAGTCAGCCACCGGAAAATCAGCATCGGGGTGGATAGACGATTACGTCATTCTCGAAGCCCGCGCCCTGCTGAAATCAACCAATATGACGATCCAACAAATCAGCGACGCGCTGAATTTTCCCTCGCAATCCTTCTTCGGAAAGTATTTTAAACGGATCGCCGGGGTGTCGCCACGAGAGTATCGGCGGGGGTAAAATCGTTTGCCACGCTTTTTTTCTTCCATTTTTGTTTGCATTTAGCATAAAATACATTATCTTTGCAGACTTTAAGTGCAGACTTCCAGAAGCTGTTTAAATTTTACAGCTCATCTTTTTTATAGCTATTTCAAGATGGATTTTTTGCTTTTCATTTGAAGGTTTAGCGGGCTAAATCGAGAATGACAAGTGAAAAAGACGCTTAAAAGAGCAGAAAAAAGAAGCTGAGAACAGTTTCTAAGGCATATAATAAAATAGTTCGTTAAAATTTAAACAGTTTCTAAGCATTAGCAGATGATTTTCAGCTATCCCACATACGCTTCTTTGACGATGACCCCTTGGGGGGTTGTCTAAAATTTCACGTTCACGGGCAAAACTCTTGCCATTCTGCGGATAATTGCAAGTTCCGCCATTTTAATCCATTTTTTTTTCGTACATTCGAGCCGTTTTTTTAGAAAGGCATTCAAACTATTATATTGACAAGAATGAAAGTGATGAAGTTCGGCGGGACGTCGGTTGGAACGCCAAAAAGTTTACAGTTGGTCAAAACGATTATCGAGGCAGAGAAAGCCCCTGTCATCGTTGTCGTGTCGGCATTCGGGGGCATAACCGACAGGCTGCTGTTAGCGGCAGATTTCGCCGTCAAGGGCAATTCGGGATACAAAACGTTGGTGGAAGAAATCATCTTGCGCCACGAGAAAATGATCGAAAAAACGATCCCTGACCTCAGGGAAAGGGACGAAACGGCACAAGCTGCCCGCGTTCTTTTCGAGGAATTGAGGAACATTTTGCAGGGCGTTCTCCTCATCGGCGATTTATCGCAAAAAACTTCCGATAAAATTGTGAGTTACGGCGAAAGGCTGTCCGCGCTCATTATCAGCAAGGTGATCGAGGGCGCGAAACTCTACGACGCCACGCAACTCATCAAAACAAACCGCCAATTCAGCAACCACATTCCCGATCTCGTCCTTTCCAACGAGTTGATTAAAAAGGCTTTCAGCGAATCGCCGAAAGCCAAGGTGTCCATCGTGCCTGGGTTTATCTCTTCGGGGAAGGACGACGGCGACATTACCAACCTTGGGCGTGGCGGCTCGGACTACACGGCGGCAATCATCGCCGCGGCGTTGGACGCCTCGCTGTTGGAAATTTGGACGGACGTGGACGGCTTCCTGACTGCCGATCCGCGAATCATCGAATCGGCTTATGTAATTGACGAACTGTCGTTTATCGAAGCCATTGAGTTGTGCAACTTCGGCGCTAAAGTCATTTATCCGCCGACGATATTCCCCGTTTACCACAAAAATATCCCCATCTGCCTGAGAAACACCTTCAAAGCCGATTCGGAAGGCACCCTGATAAAAAATATCGCGCCCAACCCCAACGGGCAGATCATCAAGGGGATTTCTTCCATCAGCGACACCGCGCTCATTACCATACAGGGACTTGGAATGGTGGGTGTCATCGGCGTGAACAAGCGCATTTTCAGCGCGTTGGGGAACAACGGCATCAGCGTGTTCTTGGTATCGCAAGCCTCATCGGAAAACAGCACGTCCATCGGTATCCGCACACAAGACGCGGAATGGGCGGAAAAAGTGCTGAGCGAAGAGTTCGCGCACGAGATTTCAATGGGAAGCATCAACCCCATCACGGTGGAATACGATTTGTCCACCATCGCCATCGTCGGGCAAAATATGAAGCACGTGCCGGGCATCGCCGGAAAATTTTTCGGGACGCTCGGACGTAGCGGCATCAGCGTGGTGGCGTTGGCACAAGGCGCATCGGAAACCAACATTTCGTGCGTGATTGAAAAATCGAACCTGCGGAAAGCCCTGAACGTGATCCACGATTCGTTTTTCCTGTCGCAATACCAAGAGCTGAACCTCTTCGTGGTGGGAACCGGGACGGTAGGCGGCAAACTGTTGGCTCAAATCAAACAGCAACAGCAAACGCTGAAAGATGCCAACAAACTGCGAATCAACGTAGTGGGCATCGCCAACGGGCGCAAAGCCTTGTTTAACCGCGACGGCATTTCCCTCGACAACTATTTCGACAACCTGATGGAAAACGGCAAGACGAGTTCCCCCGCATTTATCCACGACGAAATTGTGAAAATGAATATCTTCAACGCCGTGTTTGTCGATTGCACCGCAAGCGCAGCCATCTCGGAACTGTACGAAGATTTAATGTCGAAAAACATTTCGGTGGTAACAGCCAACAAAATAGCCGCCTCGTCGTCGTATAAAAACTACAAGCTGCTGAAAGAAACCGCCCGCAAGACAGGCGTCAAATTCCTCTTTGAAACCAATGTGGGCGCCGGACTGCCGATTATCAACACGATGAATTCGCTGATCAATTCGGGCGATAAGATTGTGAAGCTCGAAGCCGTGCTTTCCGGCACGCTCAACTTCATTTTCAACACCCTGAGCGCGAATATTCCGTTCAGCAAAGCCATTCGCATGGCGGTTGAGGCGCGGTTTGCCGAACCCGATCCGCGCATTGATTTAAGCGGCTTGGACGTAACGCGCAAGCTCGTTATCCTTTCCCGCGAATCGGGGGCGAAAATCGAACAGCCCGACGTGAAGAAGAATCTCTTTATCCCGCAAAAATACTTCGACGGCACCCTCGACGAATTTTGGGCTACCATTCCCGAAATGGACGAGTCCTTTGAATTGCGCCGCCGCCAACTCGAAAAAGAAGGCAAGAAACTGCGTTTTGTCGCCACCTACAACAACGGCGCTTGCGAAGTCGGGCTTCGGGAAGTGGAAAAAGGACACCCTTTCTACGATTTGGAAGGCAGCAACAACATCATTATGATAACCACCGAACGCTACAACGAATACCCGATGGTTATCAAAGGCTACGGCGCAGGGGAGAGCGTTACCGCCGCAGGGGTATTTTCTGACATCATTTCTATCGCGAATATCCGATGAAATACATTGTCATTCTCGCCGACGGTATGGCGGACGAACCCATCGCTGCGTTCGGGAACAAAACGCCCTTGCAAGTCGCGCACACGCCCTATATGGATTTATTGGCTGAAAAGGGCGCGAGTGGAATGTTAGACACCATTCCCAAGGGCTTTTCGCCCGGTAGCGAAATCGCAAATTTGTCGGTTTTGGGCTACGACGTGCCAAGGGTTTACGAGGGGCGCGGTACGCTCGAAGCCGCGAGTATGGGCGTGGAAATCCTGCCCGGGGAAATGGCGATGCGATGCAACTTAGTCTGCATCAATGGGGATCTGTTGAAAAACCACTCGGCAGGGCATATCTCTACCGAGGAAGCAAGGGAATTGATCGCTTTCCTAAACGAAAAATTGGGCAATGACATTTTCCGCTTTTTCCCCGGCGTGTCATACCGCAACCTATTGAAAATGAAAAGTGGCAACAAGCATTTACGCTGTCAGCCGCCGCACGACTACCCCGAAAAGCCCTTTCGCCCCCTGCTCATCGAGCCGCAAGAGGAAGCGGCTGCCGAAACAGCGCGCGCGCTGAACAATTTAACCTTGGCTTCGCAAGAAATCCTGAGCAAGCACCCCGTCAATCAACGGCGCGCGGCGGAAGGAAAAGATCCTGCCAACAGCATTTGGACGTGGTCGCCGGGCTATCGTCCGCAGATGCTACCGATGCGCGAAATGTTCCCGATGCAAAGCGGGGCGGTTATATCGGCTGTCGATCTGATCCGCGGAATCGGCGTTTACGCAGGCTTGGAAGTGATTCGGGTAGAGGGCGCGACAGGGCTTTACGACACGAATTACGAGGGCAAGGCAGCCGCGGCGTTGAAAGCGTTGGCAGAGAAGGATTTTGTATATCTGCATATTGAAGCACCCGACGAAGCGGGACACGAAGGCGACGCCGAATTGAAAAAGAAAACCATCGAAGATATTGATTCCCGCGTGCTGAAAACGATTTTCGAGGAAACGGGAAAAATGGCGGAAGCGGTCACGATTGCCCTATTGCCCGATCACCCCACGCCTTGCGCCATTCGCACGCACACACGCAATGCCGTGCCCTTCGTCCTTTATCATCGCGGGATAGAGCCGGACGACTTGCGGATTTACGATGAGTTTACCGCCCGAAAGGGTGGATTCGGCTCGTTGTGCGGCGATGAATTGATGAAATTAGTTTTTTCGCAGAAATAAAACCCCGATATGAAGTATTACAGCACCAACCGCATCGCCTCCGAAGTTTCCTTGCAGGAAGCCGTAGTGAAAGGTTTAGCCCCCGACAAAGGGCTGTATATGCCCGAAAAAATTCAACGCTTGCCGTCTGATTTTTTCGGGGGGATAGGACGTTTTGGCTTGGTGGATCTCGCGAAAACCGTCGCTAAGGCTTTCTTCGGGGAAGATATTCCAAGCGAAAAGCTCGAATCCATTGTCGCCGACACCTTGAATTTCGACATTCCGCTCAAAAAAGTGGGGGAAGGCATTTACGTGCTCGAACTTTTCAAGGGTCCAACCTTCGCGTTCAAGGACGTGGGGGCGCGGTTTATGGCTCGTCTGTTGTCGCATTTCGTGCAAGAAAAAGGACAAGAGGACGTGAATGTGTTGGTTGCCACGTCCGGCGATACGGGAAGCGCGGTTGCCAACGGATTTCTCGGCGTGAAGGGAATCCGCGTTTTCGTGCTTTACCCGAAAGGGAAAGTGAGCGACATTCAAGAGGCGCAATTTACCACGCTCGGACAAAACATTACCGCCTTGGAAATCAGCGGCACTTTCGACGATTGCCAACGCTTGGTAAAAGAAGCGTTCGTGGACGCGGAATTGAACGTGCAGATGAAGCTCACTTCCGCCAATTCCATCAACGTGGCGCGTTTCCTGCCGCAATCGTTCTACTATTTCCACGCTTACGCGCAATTGGCAAGGCTAAACCGCACAAGAAACGTGGTGGTGTCGGTTCCGAGCGGAAACCTCGGAAACCTGACGGCAGGGTTGTTCGCCAAACGAATGGGCTTGCCCCTGAAACGGTTTATCGCCGCCAATAACCGGAACGACGTCTTTTTTGAATACCTGCGCACCGGAAAATACTCGCCCCGCGCATCGGTACAAACCATTGCCAACGCGATGGACGTGGGTAAGCCGAGCAATTTTGCCCGTATCCTCGATTTGTACGGCAACGCCCACGAAGCAATCGCAGCCGATATTTCCCCTGCACGTTACGGCGACGACGAAATCAGGAACGCAATCCGATCGGTTTACGAAAAATCGGGATACCTGCTCGATCCGCACGGCGCTTGCGGTTATTTGGCGTTGGAAAAACAAAAAAATCCCGACGAAACGGGTGTTTTTCTCGCCACGGCGCACCCTGCCAAATTCAAAGAAACGGTGGAAGAATGTATTGGGAAAGCCATCGAAATTCCCTCAGGATTAAAGACTTTCATGCAACGCGAAAAACAATCGGAACCGCTCTCTGCAGCTTTCAACGACTTTAAAGCGCGGTTAATGTCTTCCAAATAGGCAGGCGGAGGAAAAACGTTTTTCAAGGGGCAGCACGAAATCCGCACACCATTTTCTTGCTCCCGAAAAATTTTTTCCTGCATACGATGTGAAAGGCGTATGCGGCGACACCTTCTACGTGGTAATAAACAATCAGATACTGGAATACTACAAACATCCTGATGAGCAAAACAATATCCCCGGATTGGCGGACGGCGACCCGCGAAAAATCCGTTACGACAAGGTGCTGAAAGATTTCGACCCGGACAACAACAGCGCCATCGCATTTTTTAAACTGAGGGACAAGTTGAATATCATCGCCTTGATTGATTCGGAAAGGGATTTCCGTGTCTTCGTCAAAAATAACGCCATCGGAATACCGTCCTGCCGGGCTTTGGACAACTTGTTCGGGGGAAATGAACGCTACGTCTCTTTCGATCCGTTTTTTATCTCTTTCGACAAAACAAAAAACTCATTTTTTATCATACACCGGTGTTCCAAGGATTCAAACGGCACGCACCATTTTCTAAATAATTTTGTCCGCAATCGTTCTTTATAAGTTTATTTATTAATCCATTAAAAAATTAAGCGTTAAAAAATAAAAAGTATTGCCCTATCTTTTCGGGGAATAGCTTTTTTGATTTGGATTTTCTTCCAAATAGCCCGCTAATTGAAAGAACGGAAAGTTGGGATTAAGTTTTATTTTTAATAACTTTGTACCCGATTATAACTTAATTGAGTAGTTTTGCACCCACAAATGCAAAGCCATTGGCATCATTCCGAATGAAGCGACTTGTTACAAGCCTGATATTTCTTTTTGCGTTATTGCTTATCGCTGAACGCGCCCCCGCCCAAAACGGAACGACGGGCAACGATGCTGC
The DNA here is from genome assembly GCA_031269865.1 of Dysgonamonadaceae bacterium. Taxonomy (GTDB): domain Bacteria; phylum Bacteroidota; class Bacteroidia; order Bacteroidales; family Dysgonomonadaceae; genus JAISUH01. The sequence continues at coordinate 18,132 of JAISYO010000185.1, forward strand.
ACGCACGCAACAAAGCGGCGATTCGCTTGCGCTGAAAATTCCTGCCGACTCGCTTGCCGCCCCCAACGATTCCCTGAAAACAAAGCAGGAAAAACTGACGGCGCGGGTGGATTATTCTTCCAAAGATTCCATCGTTTTCACCGGCGCCAATATGGGTTATTTATACGGCGAGGCAAACGTGAAATACGACGAGAAGGACATCAAAGGCGAATATATCACGACGAATATGGACGAGAGCTCCGTTTTTTCCACTTTCGGCACGGATTCAGTCGGCAAAGAATTTGGCTATCCAGTATTTTCCGACAAGGGGACAGAATACAAGATGAAGAAAGTAACCTACAACTTCAAAACCGAGAAAGCCTATATTTCCCACGTGATTACCGAACAGGGGGAAGGCTATATCGTGGCGAACGAGGCGAAAAAGAGCGGCGAGAACACGTTTTTTATGAAGAATGCCAAATACACCACTTGCGACTTGCACGAACACCCGCACTTTTACCTGAACTTGTCGAAAGCCAAGGTGCGCCCGGGTAGCGACGTGGTAACCGGTCCGTTTTGGCTTGTCGCGGCGGACGTGCCGCTGTTCCCCATCGTGTTACCCTTCGCCTTTTTTCCGTTTACCGACACCTATTCTTCGGGAATCCTCACGCCGTCTTACGGCGACGAGATGCAGCGCGGGTTTTCCTTGGAAGATTTGGGATATTACTTTGCAATAAACGATTACGTGGACTTGTCCCTCACGGGCACCATCTACACGAAAGGTTCTTGGGGCGTCAAGGCGCGTTCAAATTATCGGAAACGATACAAGTTTAACGGAAATGTCGATGCTTACTACCTGAAAACGGTACTCGGCGACAAGGAAGCCCCCGATTATTCCGTTTCCAAAGACTTCAAAATCAATTGGACACACTCGCAAGATCCGAAATTCAATATGTACCGCACCCTTTCCGCGAGCGTGAATTTCGCCACGAGCCGCGCCGACAAAAACGACTTGTCGTCCCTCTATTCGCGCGAATCGGTTAGCAACACCAAGAGTTCGAGCGTGAACATCACGCAGCGTTTCCCCAATTCGCCGTGGAACTTGTCCGCTTCCATAACGATAAACCAAGTTTCGAGGGATTCCACAATATCGGCA
>JAISYO010000108.1 GCA_031269865.1 Dysgonamonadaceae bacterium
ACAACGATGCCGAAATCGCCTCGCTGTTGCAAACCACGAAGGATAAAGTGAAGGGGCTAAACGCCGATTTTCTTTTTGAAGTCAAGGAAATTACCCGTTACCAAACCGCCGAAATGAACCAAGAATTTTTCGACAAAGTGCTTGGCGCAGGCGCGGTTTCGTCGGAAGAAGAGTTCAAAACCAAATTCCACGAATTGCTGAATGGGCAGTTCAAACCGGCGAGCGACAACCTTTTCCTGCGCAAAGCCCGCGAGCTTTTCATCAAAAAGTTGAAAGGCGTCGCCTTCCCCGACGAGTTCCTGAAACGTTGGCTGTTGGCTTCGGACGAGAACAAAACGGCAGAATCGGTTGAGGAAGACTACCCGAAAATCGTGGACGATTTGAAATTCCACCTCGCAAAAGAAAAAATACTGAAAGCGAACGACATAAAAATAGAGTCCGCCGACGTTGAGGCACTCGCCGCCGAAGTAACAAGGGCGCAGTTCGCGCAATACGGCATGACGAACTTCCCCCCCGAAATGCTCGAAAACTACACCAAGTCGCTGTTGAGCAAGGAAGAAACCGTCCGCAACTTGTTCGATAGGGTTGGGGAAGAAAAAATCGTCGATTGGCTGAAAGCAAACATAGGCATTACCACCAAAGAGGTTTCCTCGGAAGAATTTGCCAACCTGCAAAAGAAAGAAGATGCCGCGGCGAATGCCGAATAACAAAAAGAAACAGACATACATAGCTTGTTCAAAACGAGTTGGGGGAAACTTATTTTTCGTTTCCCCCTATTTTTGCGGCAGCCGAAAAAAAGGCAGATAGAAAACGAGGATAGGGTTTACGTGGGCAGAGGCAGCCAAGCTGATGGCTCAATTCAACGATGATAAAATGTTGATGAATGACGTAATTCGAACGGTTGATAAAACCCAAATGAGTGTATCAATGGCGCATCTGAGGCAATCCGAGATTGCGTTGGTCAAGTCGGTGCTGATGGATATGTTTTGCTGAATTTTTTTGTGCGAAAGGCAACACCTTAAAAGGCATCTCGATTAGGTTCGCCCTTTTCTTTTTCCGTGAAATTATTGCCGTTTCGCAAAAAAGACGTACATTTGGCATATTATTTGCTTTTACTTCGGAATTGGATTCCTGCGGACTGAGTTTTACAAGAGATGTCGCAAGCAATCCAATCCCAAAACAGAAAACAACAAAAAAGGATAACATTATGGAAAATGATTTCAGAAAATACGCCGTAAAACACCTCGGCATGAGCGGTTCACGCTTAGACAGCTATATGAACATCGTCAGTCAGAGCGGCTATATTTCGCCGACGATCATCGAGGAACGCCAATTGAACGTGGCGCAGATGGACGTTTTTTCGCGCTTGATGATGGATCGCATCATCTTTTTGGGGACGCAGGTAGATGACTATTCGGCAAACGTCATTCAGGCACAGCTGCTCTACCTCGATTCCGCCGATCAGGGGAAAGACATCTCTATCTACATCAATTCGCCCGGCGGATCGGTTTATGCCGGTTACGGCATTTACGACACGATGCAGTTCATTTCGAGCGACGTATCCACCATCTGCACGGGGGTAGCCGCGTCGATGGCTGCCGTGCTGTTGGTGGCAGGCAGTAAAAATAAACGCTTCGCCCTGTCCCACTCGCGCATATTAATACACCAACCGCTCGGCGGCGTGCAAGGACAGGCGTCGGACATCGAAATTACCGCACGAGAGATTTTGAAAGTGAAAAACGAGATTTACAGCATCATATCCAAACATTCCGGGAAATCCATTGAGGAAATCGAACGCGATTCGGATCGCGACTATTGGATGAATGCCGCCGAAGCCAAAGAATACGGAATGATCGACGAGGTGCTTCTCAAAAAATAAAAAATATGGCAAAAGGCAAAGCAAACAGCAGCGATCATTGCAGTTTTTGCGGAAGAAGCGAAAACGAAGTTTCGATGCTCATATCAGGCATTTCGGGATACATTTGCAATATGTGCGCCCAACAAGCCCACGAGATAATGGAAGAATCGTTGAAATCTGCCGCGAAATCGGCTCTCGATATTTCGTTAAACACGCTTCCAAAACCGGCGAACATCAAAGAGTTTCTCGATCAGTACGTCATCGGGCAGGAAAGCGCAAAGCGGTTTTTATCGGTTTCGGTTTACAACCACTACAAACGCATCTTGCAAAAGCACTCGAAGGACGACGTGGAAATTGAAAAATCGAACATCATTATGGTGGGTGCCACAGGGACGGGCAAAACATTGTTGGCGAGAACGATAGCCAAACTGCTACACGTACCCTTCACGATTGTGGACGCCACCGTGCTAACCGAAGCCGGATACGTGGGCGAAGACATCGAGAGCATTCTTACGCGGTTGCTTCAAGTGGCTGATTACGACGTGCCCGCCGCCGAGCGCGGCATCGTCTTCATTGATGAAATTGACAAAATCGCCCGCAAGAGCGACAACCCGTCCATCACGCGCGACGTGAGCGGCGAAGGCGTGCAACAAGGCTTGTTGAAACTCTTGGAAGGCGCTGTCGTGAACGTTCCGCCACAAGGCGGACGCAAGCACCCCGAACAGCGTATGATTCCCGTGGACACGAAAAATATCCTTTTCATCTGCGGCGGCGCCTTCGACGGCATCGAGAAAAAAATAGCCCAACGGCTCAACACACGTATGGTGGGTTACGCCGCAAGCAACAAAATAAATCAGGTGGACAAGGACAACTTGCTGAAATACATCACGCCGGTTGATTTGAAATCCTTCGGGCTGATCCCCGAAATCATCGGACGCCTGCCCATACTCACCTATTTGGAACCCTTGGACAGAGCGGCGTTGCTCCGCATTCTTACCGAACCCAAAAATTCCATCATCAAGCAATACGAGAAATTGTTTGAGATGGACGACGTAACGCTCACCTTTGACAAGGACACCTACGAGTACATCGTGGACAAAGCCATCGAGTTTAAATTGGGTGCGCGTGGATTGCGATCGATTGTGGAAGCCATTATGATTGACGCAATGTTCGAGTTGCCGGGCAAAGACAAAAAGAAATTGAACGTAACAAGAATATATGCCGCAGAGCATTTCGAAAAGTCCGATTTGCGTCATTTGCAGGTGGCTTGACGTTGCTCTTTCAGATATATACTTGAAAGTGATTCACTTTGCGAAACGGAAAAACGAAATTTTTCCGTTTCAAAATTCAGGGCGGATCGCTTTTTTCGCGCTGTTTTTTAACGCCAAAGAAAAAAAACTATTTTTAACATTCATTTATTTTGCAGTTAAGAATTTATGCTATATCTTCGATTAATAAAAGTTTACTTCGTTATAATCAGTTTATGGGAAAACAAGGGTTATTATACGACGGGCTGAAAAAATATTTTGGGTTCGATACGTTCAAAGGCAATCAGGAAGCGATCATCAATAGCATCATTTCCGGAAAAGACACATTCGTATTGATGCCGACAGGCGGCGGCAAATCGCTTTGCTACCAACTTCCCGCGTTATTGTTGGAAGGGACAGCCATCATCATATCCCCCCTCATCGCGCTGATGAAAAACCAAGTGGACGCGATGCGCAATTTCAGCGAGGACGATGGCGTGGCGCACTTCCTCAACTCGTCGCTCAACAAGCAAGAAATCGAAGAAGTGAAAAAAGACATCGTTTCGGGCAAAACCAAACTCTTGTACGTCGCGCCCGAATCGCTCACGAAGAATGAAAACATCGACTTCCTGCGGAACGTGAAAATATCGTTCTACGCCATCGACGAAGCCCACTGCATCTCGGAATGGGGACACGATTTCCGTCCCGAATACCGCCGTATCCGCCCCATCGTCACCGAAATCGGTATCCGCCCCGTGATCACGCTCACGGCTACCGCCACGCCGAAGGTGCAGCACGACATACAGAAAAACCTCGGCATGACGAATGCGGCAGTCTTCAAATCTTCCTTCAACCGCCCCAACCTCTATTACGAAGTGAGGCCGAAAACGGAAAAAGTCGATGAAAACATCATCAAATACATTCTCTCGCAAGAGTCGAAATCGGGCATCGTTTACTGCCTGAGCCGGAAAAAAGTGGACGATTTTGCTAAGATATTGCTGGAAAACGAAATCAAAGCCCTGCCCTACCACGCCGGAATGGACGCCGCCACGCGAAGCGCCAACCAAGACGCCTTCCTCAAAGAAGACGTCGATGTCATCGTCGCCACCATCGCTTTCGGCATGGGCATCGACAAGCCCGACGTGCGCTACGTGATCCATTACGACATTCCCAAAAGCCTCGAAGGCTATTATCAGGAAACCGGGCGTGCCGGGCGCGACGGCGGCGAGGGAAAGTGCATCGCATTCTATTCAAACAAAGATTTACAAAAGTTGGAGCGATTTATGAAGGACAAACCCATCTCGGAAATAGAGATCGGGAAGCAACTCTTGTTGGAAACCGCCGCCTACGCCGAAACGTCGGTGTGCCGGAGGAAGGTGCTGCTTCATTACTTCGGCGAAGATTATAATAAAACAAATTGTGAACATTGTGATAACTGTTTAAACCCAAAAATAAAAGTGGAAGCTAAAGAATTATTAATAACTGTTTTTGAGGCAATTATCGCCCTGAAAGAGAAACAAAAGGCAGAATATCTCATCAATTTTTTGATGGGAAAAGAAACATCGGATATAGAAACATTCGAGCACGATCAACTGGAAGAATTTGGTTCAGGGGCAGATGAGGAAGAAAACACGTGGGAAACCATTATCCAACAAGCCACCTTGGATAATTACTTGAAGAAAGACATCGAAAACTACGGAATCCTGAAAATTACAAAGAAAGGTAAAGACTTTTTGAAAAATCCGGTATCTTTCAAGATTACCAAAGAAGATGAAGACGGCGATTTGGACGGGCTTGAAAACGAAGATTCCGATTCCATCATTTCGAGTGGCGGAAGCGCAGGGGCGGCAGATCCCGTATTGTATTCGATGATGAAAGATCTGCGCAAGAAAGTTGCTAAAAGGTTGAATCTTCCGCCCTACGTCATCTTCCAAAACCCGTCCTTCGAAGCGATGGCGACTTCCTACCCCATCACGCTCGAAGAGTTGCAAAACATACCCGGCGTGGGGGCTGGCAAAGCCAAGCGTTACGGGAAAGAGTTCGTGGAACTCATCAAAAAACACGTGGAAGAAAACGAAATCGTGCGCCCGGAAGACTTGCGCGTGAAAACGATAGCCAACAAATCGAAGTTGAAAATATCCATCGTGCAGGGCATCGACCGCAAAGTGGCGCTGGACGACTTGGCAGAATCAAAAGGCATAGATTTCAACGAAATGCTGTCCGAAGTGGAAGCCATCATCTATTCCGGCACCAAAATCAACATCGACTATTTCCTCGACGAAGTGATGGGGCAAGACGTGCTGGACGATATTTACGACTATTTCAAGAATGCCGAAACAGACGATTTAGATATGGCAAAAGAAGAACTGCCCGAATACACCGAAGAGGATATTCGCCTCGTGCGAATCAAATTCTTCTCGGATATGGCGAATTAAAGTATGATCGAACTGCTGAACCATATAAACAGCCCGGAAGATCTCAAAAAACTGAGCGCGGAACAATTGCTTGCCGTATGTGGCGAATTGCGAGAGTTCATCATCGATCAGCTATCCCACAACCCCGGACATTTCGCCTCGAGCTTAGGCACGGTGGAACTGACGGTTGCCCTTCATTACATCTACAACACGCCCTACGACAGATTGGTGTGGGACGTGGGGCATCAGGCTTACAGCCACAAAATCCTTACCGGACGGCGCGATCAATTCCACACTAACCGCAAATTGCACGGACTTTCGGGGTTTACCAACCCCTGCGAGAGCGATTACGACACCTTCATTGCCGGACACGCTTCCACGTCCATTTCCGCCGCCTTGGGAATGGCTGTCGCCACCAATTTGAAGCACGAGGACGACAGGCATGTGGTTGCCGTCATCGGCGACGGATCGATGACGGGCGGATTGGCTTTCGAGGGACTGAACAATGCTTGCTCGCAACCCAACAACCTGCTCATCATTCTCAACGACAACAATATGTCGATCGATCATAGCGGGGGCGGATTGCAGGATTACTTGGTAAAAATGACTACCTCGTCGCGTTACAACAAGGTAAGGAACGAGATTTACCAACGCTTCAAGAGAAACAACCTCATCAACGAGAAAGAGAAAAATCTCGTCCTGCGCTTCAACAACAGCGTAAAATCGCTGCTGACGAAACAGCAAAACATTTTTGAAGGCTTCAACATTCGCTATTTCGGTCCCATAGACGGGCACAACCTGCCCGCGCTGGTTCGCGTATTGCGAAACATCAAAGAGATGAAGGGCCCAAAGCTGCTGCACGTGAAAACCGTGAAAGGCAAGGGCTTCGAACCTGCCGAAAAGTCTGCCACGATATGGCACGCGCCCGGACTTTTCGACAAAGACACCGGCGAGCGCATCGTCAATCGGAAAGAAAACCAACCGCAACTTTATCAGGACATATTCGGACACACCTTGGTTGAGTTGGCGCGACAGAACGAAAAAATCGTCGGCATCACGCCCGCTATGCCTTCGGGCTGTTCTATGTCGTTTATGATGAAGGAAATGCCCGATCGCACCTTCGACGTGGGGATTGCCGAGGCACACGCGGTAACGTTCTCGGCAGGATTGGCGAAAGAAGGCTTTATCCCCTTCTGCAACATCTATTCTACGTTTATGCAACGCGCTTACGATCAAGTAATTCACGACGTGGCATTGCAGAAACTGAAAGTGATCCTCTGCCTTGATCGCGCAGGGCTCGTCGGCGAGGATGGGGCTACGCACCACGGCGTTTTCGATATGGCTTATTTCCGTCCAATTCCCAATATGATCATCGCCGCGCCCTACAACGAGCACGATCTGCGCAACCTAATGTACACCGCCGTTTACGCCAACGAAAGCCCTTTCGTTATCCGCTACCCACGGGGTGAAGGCGAAATGAGCAATTGGCGGCACAAAATGGAAGCCATTCCCATCGGGAAAGGGCGAAAATTGAAAGAAGGCAACGACATCGCCCTGCTCTCCATCGGCACGATCGGCAACAATGCCGGAAAAGCCATCGCAAAAGCCGAAAAAGCAGGTGTCAGCGTTGCCCATTACGATATGCTGTTCTTAAAACCGATAGATAAAGAGCTACTTACCGAAGTGGCGAAAAAATTCAAGCGGGTAATTACCATCGAAAACGGCGTGATTACCGGAGGGCTTGGCTCGGCGGTGTTGGAATTTTTCGCCGACAACGGCTACGAAAACATCGAGCTGCGCCGTATGGGAATCCCCGATGAATTTATCGCGCACGGCACCATTCAAGAATTGCAGTCGATTGTGCATTTAGACGAGGAAAGCATCTTCAAAACCATTGTCGAGATGCAGCCCTACGATTTGTCCGAAAGTCCATACCGGGGACAAATATCCAACCAATCCATTAATTAAAATTTTAAGATGAAGATATTGATTGCAGGAGCAGGAGCCGTCGGGACACACCTTGCCCGGCTGTTGGACGAAGAAAATCACGAGATCACGCTGATGGATTCCGAAAAAGAACGGTTGGGCACGATGCGCGACAACGCGGAACTTCTTACCTACGCCGGAAATTGCACCTCGCTGAAAGATCTTACCGAAGCGGGGGTAGAGAATGTCGATCTCTTTATCGCCGTTACACCCGAAGAATCGAAGAACATCACTGCCTGTATGCTGGCTTCGAATTTGGGGGCAAAAAAAACACTTGCGCGAATTGACAACTACGAATACCTGCTGCCCAAGAACGAGGAATTTTTTGAAAAGTTGGGCATTCACACGATGATTTATCCCGAAATGATGGCAGCCCGCGAAATCCAATCGGCGTTGCGCAACCCGTGGACGCGCGTGTGGTGGGAATTGGCGCGCGGAACCGTCATTTTGACGGGGGCGAAAATCAGGGAAAACGCGCCGATCGTCAATAAATACCTTTACGAACTTGCGCCGCAGAACAAGCTGTTCCACATCGTAGCCATCAAAAGAAACGACACAACCATTATCCCGAAAGGCAGTGATCAGATATTGCCCGCTGACATTCTCTATTTCACGGCATTACGAAAAGACATCGACGGCATTGCCGTCGTCATGGGGAAACAGTCCTTCGAGGCGAAAAACGTCATGTTCATGGGGGGGGGACGCATTACCATGCGCACCGCCCAATACCTGCCGCAGAACATCAACATCAAAATCATAGAGCAAGATCGCGAACGCGCCGAAAAACTCTTGGAAACTGCCCCGGCGAACGCCACCATTTACGTTGGCGATGCAAGGGACACCGAATTGCTTCGGAATGAGGGGATAAGCAATATCGACGCATTTATCGCCCTAACCGGAAATTCCGAAGCAAATATACTCGGTTGCATGATGGCTAAACAGTTGGGCGTGAAAAAAACCGTCGCCGAAGTGGAAAACAACGACTATATTTCCATGGCGGAACAGTTCGACATCGGCACCATCATCAACAAAAAATCCATCGCGGCGAGCAAAATCTACGAATTGCTGCTGAAAGCCGACGCATCGAACATCAAATGCCTGTCGATTGCCAACGCGAGCGTGGGCGAGGTAACAGCCCGCCCCAATTCGAAAGCTACGAAAAAGCTCATCAAGAACCTGAACCTGCCGCCCAACATCACGCTCGGCGCACTCATTCGCAACGGGGAACCGATGCTCATCGACGGCGAGACACTCATCGAGCCTTACGATCAAGTGGTGGTTTTCTTCCTGAACAAGTCGATGAAGCACATCGAAAGCCTTTTCAGTTAGTCCTCCGCAAATGATTCCCTAATGAAAAATTTCAATTACACCTTCGTTTCAAAAATCATCGGATTTTTACTGATCGTGGAAACGCTGTTCATGCTCATTTCCGCGTTGATCGGCGAATCTTACGGCGAAACATCTGCCACCCGAAGCATCTACATCTCTGCGGCGATCACTTGCGCTTCGGGCTTGATTTTGCTGTTCATCGGGTTGCGGAAAGGAAAACGAAACGACATCAGCAAAAGGGAAGGCTACCTGACGGTTACGCTCGGTTGGATTTTAATGTGCCTTTTCGGGCTGTTGCCCTACCAACTCAGCGGCGCGATCCCCAAATTCAGCAACGCCTTTTTCGAAATCATGGCGGGATTGACTACCACCGGCAGTTCCACGATCCTCAACATCGAGGCATTCCCGAAATCGCTGCTTTTTTGGCGAAGCCTCACGCAATGGATCGGGGGGATAGGAATCATCGTGTTCGCGATGGGCTTCATGCCCTTATTCGGCGGCAGCACCATACAACTCTTCGATGCCGAAGTGCCGGGTTTCATGCAGAGTCAATCCGCCAACATGATGCGCGTCAGCCAACTCGCCAAAATGTTCGCCATCACCTACGTGTTCATTACCGTTTTGGGCTTCCTGCTTCTCTATATCGGACCGATGGACACCTTCGACGCGGCGTGCCATGCCCTCACAAGCATATCCACGGGCGGTTTTTCCACCAAGCAAATCAGCATCGCCCATTTTCAATCGGCTTATGTGGAATACATCATCATCTTGCTCATGTTTATCGGGGGGGTAAATTTCTTGCTGATTTATATGCTGTTCCGCAAATTTTCCCTGAAATTTTTGAAAGACGAAGAATTTAGGTGGTATTTTTTCATCATCATCATTTTTACCGTCATTGTATCCGCATCGTTGCTGATCAGCGGAAAAATGACGCACATCGAATATACCTTCCGCACGGTGCTGTTTCAAACCGTGTCCATGATCACTACCGCCGGGTTCGCCACCTACGATTTCACGCTTTGGGGCCCGATCTATTGGTTTCTCTTTTTGGGACTTATCCTATTCTGCGCAAGCGAAGGCTCCACTTCGGGCGGAATGAAATTGTCGAGGCTGATCGTTTTGGTAAAATCCATCTTTATCGAATTCAAAAAACAAGTGCACCCAAACGCCCTTTTCGCCGTCAAGATGAACGGCAAATTGGTTTCGCAAAATTCAATGACCAACATTTGGACATTCGTCTTCCTCTATTTCATCATCGTTTCCGTCAGTTGCGTGGTTCTCAGCCTGACGGGTATGAATTTCGAAGAATCGGTGGGCGCGGCTATCGGCGTGCTGAGCAATGCGGGACCAGCGTTGGGAGAACAAGGACCGGCAGGAAACTTCGCCAACCTTACCGATTTTGCGAAATTCTACATGAGTTTTCTGATGCTCGTCGGGCGTTTGGAAATTTTTACCGTGCTGTCGCTCTTTTTCCCCTCGTTTTGGAAAAGATGAATAGCCTCAGTCCGGGGGATTCCGTGTGAGAATTCCGTGTCGTAGCACGGAACGGAATAACGGCGTACCTCAACCCCCAACACCCAAATGCTACCCCCCCTTCGTTAAATGTCATTTTTTATGCGTGATGTGTCATTTAACTAAAAAATTTCATAAATTCCCTTATGATTTATTCATAATTTTTTATATCTTTGTATAGTTTGTGTAGAGAAGAGAAGAGAAGAGAAGAGAAGAGAAGAGAAGAGAAGAGACAATAATCTAATTTAAAACATATTATCTATAAAGCTACCACTGCCTCTTGCGTAAAAACAAAGAATCGGAACAAGAAAAATGAAAAAATACGAGTCGGACAAATATAACATTCTTTGGAAAAAATTTGTTGCAGGCGAAGAAGATAGCAAGGACGCTTTCTCATCGCTGTACAACGATTTTGCGAACCCGCTATTTATTTTCGGGCAGCAGTTTTCAGCCGATGAGGAACTGATAAAAGACTGCGTGCAAGGGGTGTTTGTCCGTCTATACGCCGATCGCCACAAGTTGGAACCCATCGAAAACGTGAAGTCCTACCTCTACATCTCGCTAAAAAACGCCCTTTTCAACGCCCTGAAAATAGAAAACCGTTTCACGAGCCGCAACAAGGACACGGAATATGCCGACAACGCGCTGTCGCCCGAAGATGCGTACATCGAAGAAGAAAAACTCGCCCTGCAAGAGCAGCGCGTATCGCGGACGATGGAACAACTAACACCCCGTCAGCGCGAAATCCTGTATTACCGTTACGTGGAAGAACTTTCTTACGACGACATCTGCCGCCTGATGCAGATGAATTACCAATCGGT
>JAISYO010000035.1 GCA_031269865.1 Dysgonamonadaceae bacterium
AATTTACTGGTACGATATTGATGTAGAAGAGGTTATCACTTTGAGGAAGTCATTAATCCCAGAAGGTTCTAGGAATATATGTATAGCAAAATCGGTATTTGATTATTCATGGATTAAGGATATCCGTTTCAACACAAAAGACGGCATTTTATTTATAGCATGTGGCGTTTTTTTCTATTTTAAGGAAGATAAGGTACAGGAATTATTTGTTACGCTGGCAAAAAACTTTCCTGATGGCGAACTTTATTTCGATGTTCAAACAAAAATGGCATTAAAGATATCCAACAGAATGGTGAAAAAATCCGGAAACAATGCGGCGATGATGTATTTTTATGTAAATAATCCCAAGATATTTGCTTCATGGTCGCCTTTACTGCATTTTAAATCGGCTGATCCTTTTTTAAAGAACATTAAAAGAGACAGACGTTGGAAAATATCGACTATGATAAATATGATGTTTTGTGATTTGCTGAAAATGGCGAGTTTTTATCATCTCAAATTTAAAAATTAACATGTACAGGAGGGAACAATGTATCATATAAGAGAATATCGACATAACGATTTGGATGATTGCACTGTGTGTCTTTATGAAGGTTTTTTTAATTGTCAAATTGACAGCAAGGACAGGGAATTTCTTCATGATTATACGCAGGTTTTAATAGAGATGGCGGCAACGACCTGGTTCCGGTCGCCATTCTCGCGCTAATCTTCCCTTGTTTTTCCCTAAATTCTCTTGTGCTGATTACTAACATAACTTTTAATCCAATCTTGGATTTTGAAATTTCGACCTCATTTCCGCTTTTGCGCAGGTTGTTCGCAATACAAAATCACGCGCTTTTCCAAAAACGCCAAGAAATCTTTGTGTTGCGAAGGGCTGATCATCTTCGGGAAGCTCAGTATGAGCAGTTCGATGGGTTGGAAATCGAGCCGATAGGGTAGGTGCACGAAGCGGAAGGGGGTAAGCGCGAAGCCGGCGCGTTCGTAGAATTGCAAACGGCGCACCGATAATTCGTTTACTAAGGGATCGATTTCGAGAATGATGCTATGGCTGGTGTCTTTCAAGAAGCGCAAAATCTCGGAACCGTAGCCTTGCCCACGAACTGGGGCGGACACCGCCAAATGTTCCAAGTAGCGGTAAGAATCCCATTCCCAATAGAAGAGCAGCCCTATCAATTCCTTGCCTTCCCACGCCGAAACCGGGTGGAAAGCCGTGTCTGCCAACGCCCGCAGATGATCTTCCGCCTTGCGTTGTTCGGCTACCGGAAAACTATTTTGGTATAAATCCCAAACTTTGTTCCAACGAAGGGTGTCGCTTGGGGCTATTTGCAAAAAATCCATATCGTAATCCTTATTTGTTACTTTTTTTGATGAACAGAAAATTGGCAACCCATTGAAAAAGGAAAAACCCCAAAATGAAAATTATCGTCGTGAGGTTGAAAAGTGTCCCTGTCGAAAAGGTTTGTCCGATTGCCACGATGCCGACAACCGCCATCGCGATGGCATAGAAGAGCAGGGCGTTTTTGGGTTTGGAATTTGAAAACATTACGCTGAACGGCGGCATCATCGCGAATCCGAAAACGGCGACGAACAGAAATTTTTCGTCCGAAAAAATGAAATACGACAAAACACCTGCCACGAAAATCAATAATGCCCCGGCAACGAAGTTGGAACTCATTTTCTTTTTCTTGTCGAGCAGAAATTGCCCGTAGGGATTGAAGCGTAGAAACAAGTTGCTGAGGGGCGTGATTATCCACGTTGAAAACGCAATGAATGCGAGGGCGAAGATTAAGGGGGTTAGGTAGGGTTGTAAGGCTTTGTTTGTTTTTGCGATGGTGCTCAATATCCTCATTCCCAAATAAAAAGCAATAATGACAATCCATTGGTATTTAGCTGTCAGGCTGTTTATCCAAAGGGCGTATTTCAGAAATGCGTTGTAAATGGGGTTGCTCGCCTTCAATGCTTCAAGCATTCCCGCTTGCGCGTAGCTATAATTGGGGTTGTTTTTCAAGGATTCCTTGAAATGTTCCAAGGCTTTCTTGCGCTCGCCTTTTTCCAACAGCCCCCAACCGTAATTGGCGTGGGTGTAGGCGTTGTTCGGATCTTCCCTCAACGCCCCTTGTATGGTGTCGAAGGATTCTTCGCTTCGTTTTAATTTCAGCAGTACAGAGCTTCTTGTGTTTAGCCCAAGTAGATTTTCGGGATCGATTTCCAATGCCTTGTCCGACAATTCCAATGCCTGTTTATACTGTTTCCGCGACAACTTAATGTTCGCGAAAAGAGCAAAATAATCGGCGTCGTTCGCGTCCAACGCGATGGACTGCCCGATGTTTTTTTCTGCCTCGTCGTAGTTGTCTTGCAGAATGGCAATCCTCGATTTGACGTAGAACAACAGGGCGGTGTCGGGCGACAACCCGATGGCACTGTCGATGATGCTTTCCGCCGCGTCCAATTTGTCTTGTTGCAAATTGACTTCCGCCAACAGATAAAGGCAATTGACGTCGTTTGCATCTTCCGCGAGCAAAACTTTCAGTATCCGCTCAGCTTCCGCGTATTTTTTCTGTTGGATTAAAATTTCAATTCTTGAAAGCCTGGTGTCGTCGTGTTGCATACTATTTCTTTATTTTCAGGAAAGTCAAAATATCATCGTACAGCCCCGTGTCGTTTGCGAAAAGCGCAAAATTTTTGGCAGTCATAAACCATTCTTGTGTGCTTGCCTTGTGCTTCTTCACGGCGTTTAGCAAGTCTTTGGTTTCGATCGGACGGGGGACGCCATCGGAAAAAGAAGATTCCAATTTCGATTCGATGGCGATGTCGATGATTGCGTCAATGTCTGCGCCCGAATAGTTTTCCGCTTTTTTTGCAACGCTGCCGTAATCAATGGCTTCCACAGGTTTGTCTTTCAATTTGAGCCGCAGGATAGATTCCCTTGTTGCTTCGTCGGGCGGCGGAACGAAGATAATCCTGTCGAATCGCCCCGGACGCCTGAATGCCGGATCCAAGTTCCACGGCGTGTTTGTCGCGCCCAAAACCAACACGCCTTCGTTGCCGTTTTCGATGCCGTCTAATTCCTGCAAAAACTGATTGATCAAATGCCGTCCGCTCGATTGTTTCATATCGCTGCGGCTTGCGCCCAAGGCGTCTATTTCATCGACAAACAACACGCAGGGCACGTTTCTGCGAGCCAACTCAAAAATCTCGTGCAGATTTTTTTCGCTGTTGCCAACCCACATATCCAAAATGTCGTTCAATCCGACGTTGATGAATTTCGCACGAACCTGTCCCGCCGTTGCTTTGGCGAGGTACGTTTTTCCGCAGCCGGGCGGACCGTACAACAAAATTCCGCCGCCCACTTTTTTTCCGTAGGCTTTGTAGAGTTCGGGGTGCAGCAGGGGTTTGATGATTTTAAGCTCGATTTCTTTTTTGACGGTTTCCATACCGCCGACGTCGCTGAAATTGACGGTTGGCTTTTGCAAAAAACGACTGTCGATTTCTGCTTCTTCCGGTTCTTGCGCTTCGTTGCTTCCTTTCAACCGCAAATGGCTGTCGAGTTCTTCGTCGAAATGATTGGGATCGATGGCTAAGGCTTTCTTGTAAGCGTCTATCGCTTTGCCGATTACGTTTTCCCTCAGCAAACCTTTTGCGTACAGCGTGAAAACATTGACGTCGCGTGTCCCGTTTTCAATGACTTCTTCCAATATGACGTTGCAGGCGGAATAATTCTCTTTCTTGAAGAAAACGCGGGCAAGCCCGATTTTTATTTTGGTGTCGCCCGACGATTTCAAGAGGGCGGTATATTCCGCCTCAGCTTCTTCGAGGCGGTTCATCGCCAACAATGTTTCCGCCAGCAACAAACGCAGGGGCGTGTTGTCGGGCGAATGGCGCAACGCTTCCCTTAAACTGTCAATGGTGTTGTCGTTCATTATAATTGAGTATTTGCAGTTGTGTTTGAAAAATGAAACAAAGTTCCAACGTTAAGTGCAAAAGTAATGAATTAATCGCGATTACTTGTACATTTTGTGTGGGAAAGATGCTTGCTTATACCGAAAAATGTCCCCGCAGG
This sequence comes from Dysgonamonadaceae bacterium, assembly GCA_031269865.1. GTDB lineage: Bacteria > Bacteroidota > Bacteroidia > Bacteroidales > Dysgonomonadaceae > JAISUH01. The sequence continues at coordinate 4,061 of JAISYO010000035.1, forward strand.
GACGATATTTGCATAACCGCGGGTATGCGAAGTTGCAACCTGCGGACAAGAATATTCCTTTCTTTGCCTGCTCCGAAGCGGGTAGAACATGATGAGCGTCACCCACTTGGGGGTGGAGTTGGGGAAAAGGTGCGCCTAGCGTAAGCTGCGGCTTCGCTTTGCATACGGTTATGCAAATTACGCCCTCACGGGCGAAGGGCTAAAATACAGCGCCCAAAAAAAGAGGGTGTGTCAAAAAGAAGATTTTGACACACCCTCTCTTTTTTGTCTCGTTTTTTCAAAAAAGCTCTTAGGCAGCCCATTTTCGTCCGATTTCTCTTTCAACCGGATTTAGAGCAATAATTTCCCCGGAATACAACTTTTTTAATGTATTTTTCATGCTGTAAAGGCTGTTTAAGGCCTCTTTGCCCATTTTAGCACACATCTTTTTCAGATTAAAGGCCATGGCAAAGAAGGCAAAGTCCATGGTGACTTTCTCTTTACCCACATGACGGAAGCGGCGATAAGCCATATTGTATTTCATTTG
>JAISYO010000059.1 GCA_031269865.1 Dysgonamonadaceae bacterium
TATCTATCTATCTATCTATCTATCTATCCGGAGTTACGCAAAAAAATTCCCAAATATGCCTGACGATTTTTTTACTCGGCAAAAACAACTTCCTTTTTTCGGGGGGTTGCATAGCCGAAAAAGACTTTTCCCAAGCGCAACTCCCGCGAACAAAACAAACGAGAGGGAAAGCAAAAAAATCATTTAACAAAAACAAACGTAAAAAATAAAAGTCATGAAAAAAATATTTACACCTATTATTCGGTTTACAAAAGGGATTTTGATGATTTCTATTGTTTTTATATTGTTATCGGGAATATCGTTTGTCATCCATTCCTGCAAAAAAGATGATGTTGTCAAAGACGATGTTGCTTCCGTGGACAAGGCAACGGAAAAATTTGTAAATGCCTACAATCAGAATTTGATGGGGCTTGCTACATCAAATTTAGTTTCTTACCCAGCAAGTAGAACGCGGGGTTCTTCCGATGCGACAGTATCGAATGGAGACATTACCGCCTATCTTCTTTATCCGGAAGGAACGCCGGAAGCGGTAAAAAATTTGTACAAACATGTAGCTACCGTTCAGGAGTTGGCTGATTTAATCCGATTGACAGGTGCTACCTTGCAGTATGTAGAAAACGAGGCGAATAAAAATTACAAGGTGGTGGCGAATGAACAGCAGCTCAGAGAAAGCCTAACCCCGATGCTCATGAACGCCAAACAGTGGTTATACGCCAAGGGCTTTACGGAGGCTGATATCCAAGAAATGATTGCTGAAAACGACGCGGACGAAATAGACCTCATTCCCTTTGTTATGCTGTTGAGCGAGGCGGAACTTTCCCAAGCCTATTCTGCAAACAACACCCGCCGGAAAGCATTCAACTTATCCGATATGTTCTTTTCTCCTTCGTATGCGAGAGATCTTGTCGGCAAAGACTATTTTGACTGCGCCATGAAAGGAATCGGATTAGATTTTTTAACGGCTCTGGGTACTGCCAATTTACAAACATGGACGCTAACAGCGATAAAAACCTCTTTTCCCAAAGTTGCCGCAAGGGCATTAGGTTTATGGGGGGTAGGAATAGCAGTGGTAACTTTTGGTTGGTGCCTATATGAAAGAGCGAGTGAACCTGATTGCGTATATTCAACGACCGTTACGGATAACAGCGTTAGGAAACTTGTGGATGGTAAATTCGTAACATATTCAATTCCCCCTCCCTCAAAAATAGAAGGCGAATATAACGAGATTATTTTCAATTTGAATAAGAGTCATGGATGATCTGATATTAGTTTTTGTCGTTTTTTCCACTCTTGCAATAGAGCGGTTAATAAGGGCTGTCAAGAGAAAAGACAGGGGCGGAATCAACGGAAGCCTATTCAGCCTTCTTGTGAATGTTATTATCATAACGGGCCTAATATTGCTTGGAAGTGTGCATTATAGGTTCGACAAACATTTTATTGTTGGTATAATTATGGCTGTTCTGTTTACCCTTGTCTTGGAACGCTTAGACAAAGCCGTAAAGAAAAAAGACAAAGGCAGAATTATCAAGATGGGTTTGCTTTGCTTTCTTTTATTGCTTGTACTCCTTTTTCTGATTCTGACAGCAACGGGAGTGATACCCAATATAATAAGCAGATAGTCCCCGACTTTCTGATTAAAAAATGTTTCGACAAACGATGGCTGGCATCGTTCAGCCATCGTTTTACTTTATCAACAATAAAAACACATAAAAATGAAAAAAACAGTTCTTTACATTCTTCTATTTTTTGCGGGATTTGCGGTTTCCGCGCAAAACACCGCGCCCATGTCGCATGCCGATTCGTTGTATAACGCGATTGAGCAGGTTGGTATTCTTCACAACGAAGGTTTGGATACGGTTATCCAACGAATGGAAATTGAGAAGATAAAATTGTGCGAAGAATATGGTGTTGCTTCGTTAAAGAATTTGCCCGATAGCGTAAAATCTTCCGTAAAGGAATATTTTAAGTCCTTTCAAAATGATGTGATACTGAATTTTATGAAAGCAAAATTTCCCGATTCAAGCCTTCCCGATACGGATTTGCAGCAGGTTTTTCAACAGGCAACCCGGATGAATGTTTTGTCGCAACAAGAACAGAAAGAATGGCGGATGAATAATTTAACTCCTTTTCAGCAAGAGTATTACGAAAAAATCAAGAATGTCATGGAAGAAAATTCGCATAGTGAGGCTCTTTTGGATTCCAAACTGCGTGAAATCGAAAAAGAAATAAAAGAAAAGGCTCCGTCGCCCGAAGAGGCGGCATTGATATTGGCTGGGGCAGTTACCGCACGCTATTCAAACCAATATTGGCGAGCCAACGTGACAAAATGGGCGCGGGCGATGAACGCACCCGTTGGCGAAGAACGATTGCCGGGGGCGTATCCGGTTTCGGGCGAACCTGCGAAATACCTATTGATTTCGCCCCAATACGAATACAAAACCTGCGATTGCCCGGAAGGGACGGTTTTCGATGAAAAAACGCGCAGTTGTAGGACGAAAGAATTAATTGATCGTCAGTCTAATAAATAGCCAATCTCAAAACCGCCAACGCAAGTAACTGTAAACGTCCATACGGCTGTTGCCGTCGATGAGTTCCGTTCCCGAACCGATGCTCTCGCGGTTGAAATAGCGCGTGTAGCCGCCTTTTACGGCGAAGGACAACGCGGGGCTTATCTGCCATTTTGCGGATAAAGCCAAGCGGATTCCCTCGCCGTAAAACGAGGGCATATAAAAGGTGTTCAGCAGGTTGCGCTCGTAGGAATAGAGGCGGACGTCGTAGCTGTCGGCATTGAAATACCCTGCGAAAAAATCGCCGTTCCATTTCTTGTCGCCCCGATAGCTGACGTTCTGCGAAAGCATATAGCCCCATTCTTTCGGGAAATGTTTTTCCTTGTAAAACGTGGCGTCGGCTGAGCTGCGGAAACTCCAACCGCTCGCCAAGGCGATGGAATACCGGAGCCGCATCTTGTGCGTGTCGTAGGGCAAAACCGATGACGATTTCTCGTCGGGATAGGCGGTGTTTTTCTCTTTCCGCTTGAATTTGTACCGCGCTTCGAGCGAGGAAGACGAGGAAAAGGCGTAACTCGTCAGCAAATAGTAGTCGATGGCTTGCGACGGCGTGTCGATGCCGTATTTCAACCACGGGAAACGCACCCAATCAATGTAGGTGGTAACAGCCACTTTTCGGAAGGGGCGGAAGTTGCTGCCGAGGTAAAAGCCGTTTTCGTTTTGCGCATCGCTGCCTTCCGAGAAGGCTTTGGCATAGAGCGCGTTGTAGGAAATGGGGTAGTTTCGGTACAAGGCGGAAAAGGACAGCGATTGCGAGGGGGCGTAGTGCAGGGCGTTGAGCGTGGCGACGGCGCCGTTTTTCGCGACAGCTGTTTCCCCTGCCACTATCAGTTTGGAAAAACGGTAGGAGTAATCGACGCTCGCGTTGGCGTTGGCGGAATCGCGCAGCCAATACCGGTTGTAGTTGTGCAACGTGGGGCTATACGTCCGATTGTAGCCGTAGTAAACGCCACTGACGCCAATCTGCAAGCGATTCTTGCGATAATTGACGTTCGCGCCCGTAACCTGCTCCCGCGTGTTGTGCTTCTTTTCCATTTCGAGCGGCGTGCGGTGGTAGCCGTCGGTTTTGAAGGACGTGATTTCGCCCTTGTCCGACAAATTGGCGTCCACGTTTCTATTGGAATAAAAGAGCGTCAGGGCGAAATCGTTGAGCGAAACTACACCGCTCGCGCCCCTGAAAAAACCGTTCTCGGCGGTTGAGAAATGCCGTTTGGGGGCTTGTGTGCGGCGGATCACGTTTTCCGTCCCCCAACTTTTCGGCGAGAGGAAATCGTTGTTGAGAATTAGCCCCTGCCCGAAGGAAAGCCGATAATCGCCGACAGCCAAGGTTTTCAATTTGCCCGCGTCGCGCAGGATGAAGTGGAAACCGTAATGATCGTAGCCTTTGGCGTAGTTTTTCCGGAAAAACGCTTCGCCCGCGTCTTTCTCAGCCGTCAGCCCGAATTGAATTTTGTCGCGGTAGGCGAAGGCGTATCGCAACGAAGTGTAAAAATCCTCGCCGCGGTATTTGCGGTTGGGGTATTTCGACAAGACGCTGTCGGTAAATTCGCCGTACCCGGCGCGTTTCGTGAGGGTTTTGTCGAAGCGGAATTGCAAATCGTTCCGTCCCTTTTCCAAGATTTCTTTCAAGCCGGGCGCTTTGGGTTTTTCACTTTCGCCCGCGTAGAAAAACGAGATAATGCGTTCGATGATGGAATAATCGAGGCGTGGGACGTTGCGCAGTTCGTAAACGGAATAAACGGGGCGGTTTTTCTGCAAGAAATCGGAAATTTTCGCCGCGTCTTCGGGCGACAACAAGGGGAAACGTTCCAATTGATCTCGCGTTACAGTGTTCAAATTCAATGGATTGGATTCGAGCGAGAGCAATTCTTCGTACATATTTTCGAGCGTGGTTTCATCTATCTCATCTTCGGCGAGTTGTTCAAGATAAGTCCGCCAATCGCTCGTTTGGGCGAGCAAAAGAACGTGTCCGCAACAACAAAACAGCAAAACCGCCAATAGCCTACGTTTCATACGATTGTTTTTTAATGCTTTTCTGCAAAAATAGGGAATTATTTCTAACTGACAAACAAATAGTTATGTTTTTTGTTGAATTTTTTGAAAGTACGCCCCTGCATATTTTCTGCACTTATTGGGTTCAACTCGGAAAAAATCGGTAAGTTTGCAGTTCATTCATACCAATTTGAGATGGAAAGCAACTTGAATCGCATCTGTCGGGGCTTCCTCGTTTTTTGTCTGCCCCCCTTGCTTTTCCTTTCTTCTTGCGATTTACCGAAGAAAGCACAAGCGGTTTACGATTTTCCCGAAATCGTGGAAAAAGACACGCTAACCGTACTGACACTCAACACGTCCATTTCTTATTTCATCTACCGCGATCAGTCGATGGGTTTCCACTACGATATGATTAAGGATTTTTGCGATCGTCACGGCTTGATGCCGAAAATTAAGACGGCAGTCAATTCCAACGCATTGGTTGATATGTTGTTGAAAGGCGATGGCGACTTGATTGCCTACGACGTGCCGATTGAAAACACGCTGAAAGATTCGCTCATTTATTGCGGGCTGACGCAAGTGTCGCGTCAGGTTTTGGTGCAACGCAACACAAAGCGCGACACGCTGATAAAAGACGTGCCGGAACTCATTGGGAAAGAGGTTTATGTGAAAGCCCACACGAAATACGATCAGCGGTTGAAAAACCTGAACCGCGAATTGGGCGGCGGAATCGTTATCCGCGACGTGGAAAAAGACACGATCGTGGACGAGGATCTCATTCGTATGGTGTCGAGCGGAAAAATTCGTTACACGGTTGCCGACGAGTACATTGCGAAAATCAACCGGACGTATTTTGGGAACATTGATATTTCGCTTCCGCTGAGCTTCGATCAACGCTCTTCGTGGGCGGTGCGGAAGGATATGCCCGTCCTTGCCGATTCGCTGAACGCTTGGTTCGCGCAGGAAAATATCACGCCCAACTACCGGCGAATATCCAAGCGTTATTTCGAAGAGGCGAAGGGTTTTTCTGTCAGCCCCAAACAATCGTACCTTACCTTCCTGAAAGCGGGGCAACTGTCGCCTTATGACGAGCAGTTTAAAAAAGCCGGCGAAGAATTTGGCATCGATTGGCGTTTGCTGGCTTCCATATCCTTTTTCGAATCGACATTCAACCCCGATGGGGAAGCGTGGACTGGGGCTGGCGGATTGATGGGTTTGATGCCCGCCACCGCCGAGTCGCTGGGTTTGGGGCGCGACGAAATGTTTGATCCCGCGAAAAACATTCGCGCAGGGGCGAAATATATGCGGAAATTGCTCCAATCGTTTTCCGCCGTGGAAAACGACGACGATCGCATAAAAATGGTGCTGGCGTCTTACAATGCAGGGATAGGGCATATCTTCGACGCCCGCGCATTAGCGAAGAAATACAATGCCGACGAGAACGTTTGGGCGGACAACGTGGAAAAGTACCTCGAATTGAAGCGTGTAGAAAGGTATTACGACGATCCTGTTTGCCGTTGCGGTTATTTCCGCGCGGAAGAAACGCTGAATTACGTGGGTAGCGTGATGAGGTGCTGGGCGGCGTATAAAGAGGTGGTTGGTTTTTAGACGAAAAGACGAAACCGTGTAGAGACATGGCGTGCCGCGTCTCAAAAATTGATAATTGACAATGAAGGGGGGGCGTTTAGGGTTCAGAGTTTGGATGTTCCGAAGTTTAGGGCGTTACCGTCATTTCGTTCCGTGCCACGACACGGTCAGGTTCGTCATTGCGGGCTTGACCGGCAATCCCCTTGTTTTTGAACGCAAATAGCGCAGATGACACGGGTAACGCAGATTTTTAAAACCTTATTTTGAATTTTAAAAACAACCTCAGCAGCCGAAATTGCACACTTTCCCTTATCCCCTTATTATATAAAGTCTAATAAATATTTTCAGATAGATTACAAACAGTCATTATCTGATGACAGGAAGTATTGCCATACCAATGGTTAAAATCCGATAAGCGTTCATCCATGGATTTTAC
>JAISYO010000134.1 GCA_031269865.1 Dysgonamonadaceae bacterium
TTTTTTATTTGAAAGACAAATATAAATTGTTGCAATCGGGTACATTTTGGCTGAGCGAAACACCAGAACAGGTTTCAAAAGGTTGGGACGCAGATTGTTTCCGTACTGCAACTTGGGTACAATTACAAGAAATCAAAACGAAAAAAGAATTTTATTTTTTCAATACGCATTTTGACCACAAAGGCGAAATTTCGAGGAAAGAATCTGCAAAACTTGTTGCTGAAAAAATTAAAGAAATTGCAGTCAAAAAAGCGAATATTATTTTTGGCGGCGACCTTAATTCTGCAATTACAGACGAAATATTTAACCCTTTGAAAAAAGAGTTGAATATTGCTCGCGAATGTTCGCCAATTACCGACAATAAAGGCACTTTCAACGGTTTTGGCTCTGCCCCGACTTCGATAGTTTTAGACCATTTCCTTTGCAAAAATGTCGTATGTAAATCATTCCGAACTCTTGACGATGATTATGGCGCACCTTATATTTCAGATCATTATCCGATAGAATTTGTATTTGAAATAGAATAAATTAAACGATTAGCTTACAGTTTTCGGAAAGATATTTCCCATCGCCCCGCAGGATTTGCAATCGACAGCAATAAAACGGAAGAAGGGATTTTTCTCTGTTGTCCATTCGGCTCAAAGAAAATGATTTTTCGGCTCAAATTTACCGCTTTTTGAAAAAAGAAAGTTGTAATTTCGCGAGCCGAAAAAAAACCGCCCCGCAAAATTTGCAATCCTGCTGAGGCGGGCAGAAGCATTTGCTATGCGCCTCTATCTCACTGATACTTAAACCTGCGGATACTTCGCTTGGGCGTTTTCTCGAACTCTTCCTCGCGGATTCTTACCGATGCGATTTGGCTGTACCCCGGCAGTTTGGCGTTGACGCTTTGCATCAGGTTGTTGAAAAACGATTCGTATTGTTCGGGCGCGATTTGTTCCGCTTCCAACGCCTCGACGTCGGGCATCACCAAAGCGACGATTTTGCTGCCGTCCTCGTGAATGACGATGGATTCGGCGACGTAGGGCGAATTGTTGAGTTTGTCTTCTATTTCTTCGGGATAGATATTCTGCCCCGACGCGCCGAGGAACATATTTTTGTTGCGCCCCCTGATGAAAACAAAATCGTCTTTATCCTTGATTCCCAGATCTCCGGTTTTCAGCCAACCGTCGGCAGTAAGGACTTCGGCGGTGGCTTCGGGATTTTTGTAGTAGCCGAGCATCACGTTTATCCCCTTCGCCAGTATTTCGCCCACCTCGTTTTCGGGATCGGGCGATTCAATTTTTACCTGCATTCTGTCCACCACTTTTCCGCACGAGCGTTCCTTGAAATCCGCCCAATAAGCATAGGAAATCAGGGGGCCACATTCCGTCATACCGTAGCCCACGGTGTAGGGGAAGCGGATTGCCCGAAGGAATTTTTCTACTTCGGGGTTCAATGCCGCGCCGCCGATGACGACTTCCACCACCGCACCGCCGAAAACATCCATCATCGACTGCCGTATTTTCCGGTTCACGATGAGGTTTACGCCGGGTATCTTCCGCAGGGTTTTTATCGCGCCTTGGTTGATTTTCGGAAAAACGTTTTTGGTAACTATTTTCTCGATGATCAGCGGAACAGCCAAAATCAGTTTGGGTTTTACCTGCGCGAAGGTGTCGATGAGGATTTTTGGCGAAGGCGTTTTCCCCAGAAAATGAATGTGGCAGCCCATCGATATGGAATTCAGCACCTCGAAGGCAAGCCCATACATATGCGCCATCGGCAACATACAAACGATGTCGCTGCCCGGCGTAACGAAAGGCAGGCTGTCGTTTGCGAATTTGGTGTTCGACCAGAGGCTGCGGTAGGGTATCATCACACCCTTGGGGCTGCTCATCGTGCCCGACGTGTAGTTGATAACCGCCAGATCCTCGCTTTTTTCGGTGCGGAAAACCAAATCATTGACGAAAAATCCGTTTTTGTATTTATCCGCGAAGAAAGATTCCGCGTTTCCATCAAATTTTTTCAGTGCCTTGTCAGTTGATTTTAGCAGGGTTAGCTGATCGAGCGAAAAAACCGCCTTCAATTTCGGCATCGCGTCCTCATTCAAACTCGTCCAGATGGCTTCGTCCACGAAGAAGGTTTCGGAATCGGAATGATCGACGATGTATTGAACGCTATCCTTGTCAAATTCGTGCAGAATGTTCACTGCCACCGCCCCATAAGACATTGTGGCGAAAAAAACGATAGCCCAGTGCGCCGAATTTCTTCCGGCGATTGAAATCTTATCGCCCTTCTTGATGCCGGCGGCGTGGAAAAAGGCGTGCAACTTGTCGATTTCCTGCGCGAAATCTTTGTACGATAACGTTTTCCCGTTGTAATCCGTCATCGCGGGACTATTCCAATTGTTGCGAAGGCTTTGTTCAATCAAGCCCAGAAAAGTCTTTTCACTCATGGCTGTTTCGATTAAAAACTTGTTTTGCGGTTTAACAATCCACAAACCGAAATTGTTTTCGCTTGTCGGGGTTATTCAGAGCCTGTTTAAGTCTCAACGAAATATTTTATTGCGGGTCAAGTTGTTCCCGGTTATTCTTTTCTGCTCTTCCGGGCAAAAAATCCATCTTAAAATAGCCGAAAATATGAAACTATTAAAAAATTTTGCGAAAAATTTAAGCGATGTATCAAATGTCAAATATTTTACCTAATATTTGCTACGTTTTTACAAACCTAATTTTTGCTTATGTAAAAAAACAGCGCGTAACTTGTTACGCAACAGACATATAAAAATAGCGATTTTGCTCGTTATTCTTGCTTGCATTTCCACATTTAACCCGCCCTGCCGCAAATTCGGCGGCGGCGAGTATAAGCATT
>JAISYO010000184.1 GCA_031269865.1 Dysgonamonadaceae bacterium
TTTAAACAAGAAAAAATCTAAATAATGAATATCGCAAACCAAGCATTAGTCATTTTTGGGGCTTCGGGCGACTTAACTTATCGCAAACTAATCCCTGCCGTCTTCAACCTCTACGTGAACCGTTCTCTGCCGGAAGGATACGTGGTGTTGGGCGTGAGCCGCACAACATTTTCCGACAGCGAATTTCGCCGAAAAATGGAAGAGGGTATCCGCCAATTTTCGCTTTTTCCGAAAGCCAAGGCGGAAACAATCAACGATTTCCTTTCGAGAGTTTTTTACCTCAGTATCCAACCCGATCTGAGCGACGATTACAACCTGTTGAAAGACAAACTCATTGAGTTGAACGAGCAATTCAATTTGCAACACAACTACATTTTCTACCTTTCCACGCCCCCGTCGCTCTATCCGGTTATCCCCAAACACCTGCATAGCCACGGTTTGACTACCGAGCAAAAAGGCTTTCGGCGGATCATCGTCGAAAAACCTTTCGGGCGCGATTTGCAGTCGGCGAGAGAGCTAAACAATACTTTGCTCGATTTCTGCAACGAAAGCCAACTGTACCGCATCGATCATTATTTGGGCAAGGAAACAGTTCAAAACCTTTTGGTAACACGCTTTGCCAATGGCATTTACGAACCACTTTGGAATCGTAATTACATCAGGCACGTGGAAGTTACGGCAGCCGAAAGCCTCGGCGTGGAAGATCGGGGCGGTTATTACGATCACGCGGGGGCGTTGCGCGATATGATACAAAACCATCTCTTGCAAGTCCTGTCATTGGTGGCGATGGAAGCCCCCTCGAAAATTACCGCCGAGGACATTCGCTACGAAAAAATGAAGGTGTTCCGTTCCTTGCGTCCTTTCGGCAAAAAAGAATTGGTACACAACGTCATACGCGGACAATACACGGCTTCCAACGCACGGGGAAAGCACTATCCGGGTTACAGGGAAGAACACGGCGTGAACGCCGATTCGCGGACGGAAACATACGTGGCGATAAAAACTTTCATCGACAATTGGCGTTGGGAAGGTGTCCCCTTCTACATTCGCACTGGTAAACGGCTGCCCACGCGCGTTTCGGAAATCGTGATTCACTTCAAACCCTCGCCCTTCCCCCTTTTCAAAAGGGAAGATCTTGGCGCGGCAGGCGACAACCAACTGATTTTGCGTATCCACCCCGACGAGGGCATCTTGTTGAAAACGGGTATGAAAGTACCCGGAAACGGCTATGAAGTGAAGTCGGTAAATATGGATTTTCACTATTCCGAACTGAATAATCACTACATTCCGCAGGCTTACGAACGCCTTATTCTCGACTGTATGAACGGCGACAACACGCTGTTTATGGACGGAAAAGCCGTGGAAGCCACGTGGGAATTTGTGCAACCCATTCTCGATCATTGGGATAACGACAAGAACGCGCCCCTCTACGGCTACCCGTCCGGATCGTGGGGACCGGACAACGCCGACGAACTCATTGAGGGCAAGGACAACACGTGGCGTTACCCCTGCAAAAATCTTGCGGACGACGGCATCTATTGCGAATTATAAAACGAAGCGATGATGATGAAAGATACCGATTTTGAAATTGTATGCACAACTACCCCTGACGTTTACGTCCGCTTTACCGAATGGTTCAAGTCGGTTTTGGCGTCTTCGGACGGAAAAATAAGCCTCGCCCTTTCGGGTGGGAACACGCCCAAGGCGCTGTTCGAGCATTGGGCGACGAAACACCGGGACGACGTGGATTGGAAGCGCGTACAATTTTTTTGGGGCGACGAACGTTGTGTTCCGCCGAACGACGAGCAGAGCAACTACAAGATGACGAAGGAATACCTTTTCAGCCAACTGCCCATATCGGAAAGACAAATTTTCCGCATCAAGGGCGAAAACGAACCGTTTGCCGAAGCGGAAAGGTATGCGGACGTCCTTCGCCGAGAATTGAAAGGCGAAATTCCGTCCTTCGACATCATGATGCTCGGCGTGGGCGACGACGGACACACGGCATCCATCTTCCCCAACCAACTCGCCTTGTGGGACAGCCCCCAAACCTGCGTGGTGGGTATCCATCCGCAAAGCGGACAAAAGCGGGTAAGCCTTTCGGGAAGAACCATCAACGCCGCAAAGAACATCGCATTTTTAGTAACCGGGAAAAACAAGGCTGAAAAATTGAGGGAAATCATCGGAAACCGCAACCAAGCCGAGAAAACATACCCCGCGGCAAAAGTCGCGCCCCAATCGGGCAGGCTGTTGTGGTTTTTGGACGAAGATGCCGCGGAAGCAATCAAGAAAGGTTAAGGGTAAAGGGGGGATTCCGCGTCAAACGCGGAATCCCCCCTCTTAATTCGTAATTGTCTTGATTCTTGGCTCTTGTGTCTTGTATCTATTTTTTCCGCCAAAGTGCCGTCATATCTTCCAACGTTTTGCCCTTGGTTTCGGGAACGAGCCGCCAAACGAAGACCGCGGCGAGGATACACATCACGCCGTAAAGTCCGTAGGCAACCATCGGGCTGAAATCGTAGAGCGGCGGAAACGTGGACGAAACGATGAAATTGAATATCCACTGCGCCGCAACAGCGATCGCCACAGCTTTTCCGCGTATGGTGTTGGGGAAAATTTCGGAAATCAGCACCCAGCAAATCGGACCCCACGACATCATAAAGAAAGCCGCGTAAACGATTACCGAAAGCACCGGAACCAAGCCTTTCAGCGCGTAATGATCACACAACGCAACGGCAAACGCGCCTATCGCCATTCCCATCGAGCCGATGATCAACAGCGGTTTGCGCCCAAGCCTATCAACCGTTACGATGGCGACAACCGTAAATACGATATTCACAATCCCCATAATTACCGTCTGCATCATTCCGCCGCCTTCGGCACCCGCGCTCTCGAAAATGCGCGGCGCGTAGTAAAGCACGGCGTTGATGCCGATTGCCTGTTGGAAAACCGACAGCAGAATGCCGATAACCACCACCAGCACGCCGTAGGCGAATATCTTCTCGGTTTTTTCTTTCGACGTGGCTACAATCTCGCCCAAAATGGTTTTTGCGCGGCTGATGCCGTTCACTTTCATGAGAATGGTTTCAGCTTTGCTGTTGCTGCCCATCAAAACGAGGTAACGCGGCGTTTCAGGCACAAAAAACAATAAGATGCCGAATAGAGCAGCTACAAATGCCTCGCTAACAAACATATAACGCCAGCCGGTGGCAATCGTCCAAGGATCCGATGCGGCATTGACGGACATCAAACCTTCGGCTGTTTTGTCGATTAGCGGGTTAGCGTGATTACCAAGTATCATAAAATTAACGAAATAAACCACGAGCATACCGAAAATGATGGCAAATTGATTGCAGGAAACAAGCGTCCCACGAATTTCCGAGGGCGCAATTTCGGCAATGTACATCGGCACGATGGCAGATGCCAACCCCACGCCCACACCGCCGATCACGCGGTATATATTGAATGCGATCATCAAATTTCGTGTCGGCTCGCCGTGGGGGAAAAACAGAAATTCGGGGTTGAACGAGCCGAGCGCGGAAATAAAAAACAGCAACGCGGCTATCAACAGCGAATTTTTACGCCCGAAGCGGTTGGCAAAAATACCCGAAATAAAACCGCCGATCACGCAACCGATAAGCGCACTCGAACAGGTTATCCCGTGAATGCCCTTGGTGTATTGAAAATCCGACGCACCCAGGAAAAAGCCTTCAAGCCCTTTTTCCGCGCCCGAAATAACAGCCGTGTCGTATCCGAAAAGCAACCCGCCAAGCGTGGCTACCAAGGTTATCGGCACAATGTACAAAAGATTATAATTCCTTTTACTCATTTCATTTTATGTTTTAAGTTTCAAATTCTGTATATTAAGAACTTTTTTTGGTTTGCAATGCAATCATTTTTTTCGCAAATCTTTCCCCGATAACATTGCAGGAAGGCGACAAAACAAATTCCTGCCACGATGCCGATAAACTTCCTCAACCGCAAATTCATCTTTACAATTTAACCGTATTGAAGGATTGCGGTTTCAAGCTGAGCGAAATCATTATTTCCCCTATTTTGATGCTTTTCTTCGCCTCTTCCTTTTCGGGATTGTACATTATCAAAACCACGCCCCCATCGGGATTTTGGAAAGCCAGAATATCGGCGAATTCCCCGCTCGTCGGCAGGTATTTTGCCCCCGGTTTCACAAAATGGCTCGCGTGCTTCAACAATTGATATTCATAGGTGTAACGATACGTATGCGCGAGGCTGTCCACCACCACGAGAGAGTTTTGCGTCCACCCCCAACGGCTCATTCCGCCTTCGAGCAAGGAAATGTTCCAATAGTCGTACACATTTGTGCCGTGCTTGAAATAATGTTTCATCAAGTTCCACGAATGTGCCGCACCACCCCAGCTGTTTCTGCCGTCGCCACATTCCTGCTCGGTTTGGTAGAGTTTCAAGTCGGGATATTTTTCGTGAATCGCGCCGATGGAACGTTTGCCGTCCCATTGAAAACCTGCGCCGGTAATGTATTGACTGCTTTTCGTGTCTTGCAATAAGGTGTCCACCATCGCGGGATTGGGGCGTTCCATCGTGCCGAAAGCCACGTCCACGCCAAGTTCTTTCATGCTGGGACCGAGGTATTCGCCGACAAACTTGTTGAGAGCCGACGACTGCCACGTGCAACTTGGGAAAGGTTGGCAGGAATTGAACTCATTTTGTGGCATAACCATCGAAATATCAATGTTTTCTGCGCGATAGCCTTCTATAAACTTTTGGAAATAAAGCGCGTAAGCCTGATAATATGCGTCTTCCGTGATAAACATATTCATTCCTTCGGCACGCACCTGATCGGGACGAATATCGGTTTTGAAACGCTGATCAAAAAAGTCGCTGAGCGGCTGACAAGCGTAATGTCCATTGGTTTTCATCCACGTGGGCGGACTCCACGGCGAAGCCCACAGCGAGAGCTTGGGATTGTATTTCAACGCCTCTTTGATGAAGGGGACGAGCGTTTCCTTGTCATTGTCGATGCTGAAATTTTTCATCTCGAAGTCGCCAGCCGTCTCGTTGTAGGAATACCAGTCACGCGAAAAATCATTCGCCCCCACGGGCATACGGCAGATGGTAAAATTCGCGCCTTTGCCAGGTGCGAAGAGTTCGCCGAAAATGGAATCGCGCTGCGCATCGGAAAGCAGCGACAGCGAAGTCCAGCCGAGTTCGTTGAAACACGCCCCGAAACCATCTATAACCTGCTTGGGTTCAGTGATAAACACTTCGGCATCGGGTTGGGCAAGCTCAACAAATTCAATTGTTGTCTCGTCTTGTTCCTGCCACATTTCATCGGGGGTTGTGGCAACCCATTCCAAACTCTTGTTATTGCAAGCCAATAAACCAAGAAAGATACATACACCAATTAATTTTTTCATTTGATTTGATTTTAGAATTTATAATTTATTCAACTATTTAGATGGGCGTATAAAAGGTATGGTCCCCTGCGCCAACTTTTTTATCGTCATTATTTCCACGGGGCAAAATTATCCTTGCTTCCGTCCCGAAAGGTATTGAAATTGAGTATTTTATTTTGTCCCCCTCTTTCCGCCACGCGCTTTTTACCCTTCCGAAAGGCGTTTCCTTTTCGGCAATGCAATAGTTCAGGTTATCAACGATTTGCGGACGAATTATACTACCATCGGCATTTATCCCTGCCAACCCCCGCATAAAAAAGGCTGAAATTCCGGTGTAAGACGTGTGGATAAGGGTTGAGTTGGGGCAGTCGATTTCCCACATTTCGGGGAAAGTGGTACAGCCTTTTTCAATGAAATAGCCGTAACTTGGGTAGGTTTTTTTCTGTAAAATATGGGAAATCAACGAAATATCTTTTTTATTTTCCAAAACCGTTTGCCAAAATGGGTAACGCCCAAAACTACCGACATCAATATAGCCTTGTTTTTCAAGCAATTCAGAAAGATGATTTTCAAGTTTTTCATGCAACGACCTATTAAACAGCAATGTTTGAATCGCAAAACTTGTGCGCACTTGATCGCCGTTTAAAAAAGTATTCGTTTCCGGATTGTAGTATTTTTTATGCAAAGCAAGACGAAGTTTCTCAATTTGAGAAAAATACGCAAAGGCTCCGTCCATTCCTTCCGAAACAAGCGCACGGATAGTACCCATATTCCACAACGCCATCGCGTATGCGCAATTATTGAAACACAAGGCTTCTTCCGTACCACCGTACTCAAAAACAGGACCGGGCGAAACCCATTCGCCCAAGAAATAACCGTGTGTTTCATACGGTGTTAGCATATCGTCTTTCACATAGCCGCCCAAAAAATCGAGCCATTTTTTGCCCACCGGCTCGGCAAATTCCAACACGCGAAGATCGTGGTAAAGCCCGTAATGTTCCAACGCAATATTCAAAATCGCCGTACCGTTCAGCACGCAACCGTACATTTGGCTCACTTGGGGGGCGACGTTGTTGATGAAACCGTTGTCGAACTGCACGTCAGCCCAATCGCGCAGGTTTTTTACATAATACGCCGCCGAATTGAAGCAGGGCAAACCCAGTCCGCTCATCGTTTGGTACGCACCTTCGGGACCGTAGCCGAGCCGCTCGCGATTGGGGCAATCGACGGTAACACACTCTGTATGACACATTTGAAAGGTGTATTTGTCCATCGCCGCAAGTTGGTTGAACAAAGTATCGGAAGTTTCAATTTTTGCCGTATATTCGGGCGCGGAACTGACAGCCAACCCCTTGATATTTTTCAGCTTAAAAAACGGTTCAGTCGTTTCTTGCAAATACGGTTCTTCGTTATCGGTGCGGGGGACAGGTTTCAGCCAGATATGAATGTAACGCCCCGCAAAAAAATTGAAGCGGTTGCGGAAGGTTTCACCCTTTTCGCCACGCGCAATGTAGATTTGTCGCTGATTTTGCTCTTCAATAATCTGATTTCCAATGCTATCTGTCGCCTGAACATACACATTTGCCGAATCGCGCATCGAAATTTGAATCACCACCGTATCGCCGCGTTGCAAGCAATCGAATTTCGCTTCAAGGAAACCGGTAAATTCCTTGCCCATATCCACGCGCCAAACAGCCTTCCCCGGAGGGGAACACAACAGCGTGAGCTTTTGGGGGCTTATTTCTTCCACAATTTTTGAGGCGTCTGTCATTTGAGCCGAAAGAATCGGCTCTTTTTCAAGTGCTTGCACACTCGCATATTTCCAATCTTTGTCTTTTTCCAAGCCGTCGAAATCGCCCTTTTGAAAATCTTTACTAAACCGCCGTCCATCAAGCAGTTCGCCCCCCATATTCATAAAATTGAATTTGCCATAATTTTGGCTGTAACCTTCGGCGATGCGCCAAGTCGTGTCCGAAGAAAGGGCGATTTGACGGGCTTCATCGTAAATTTGCACGCGAATTGCGGGCTTCACTTTGTAGTATGCAAAGTAGTTGTTCATCGCCCAACCCGGTCCGTAGGCGAGAGAAACGGTGTTTTTGCCCTTTTTCAAGAGCTTGGCAATGTCGTAGGTAACGTAGAAAACGCGCTTGTCGAGCCGCGAAACCGCAGGGGCAAGCACGCGCTCGTCGGCTTTTTGCCCATTCACATACAGCTCGTGATAACCAATGGAAGCAACGTAGGCAAAAACATTTTCAGGAACTTTTTGAACATCAAATTCTTTCGCGAACCAAAGGTGTTGCTTTTTATCAACCGTCGAATCGGCAAAAATCCACGCGCCCTGCCAATCGTCTTTTTGCAATCCGGTAGTGAATTTTGCTTTTTTACTCCACTTACTCCACTTTAATTCGCCATTCTCTTTGGTGCAAATTTGTGTTTTCCAATAATATACGCTGTTTGCTTGCAACTCTCCTTGCGGAATGAAACAATGTTGCCCGACACTTTCCACTTCGCCACTGTCCCAAATCGCATTTCCGCGATTTTCCAGCACCACGCGGTAGGAAAATTGCCGCCCGGCTTCGCTTTTCCCTTCGACTTTCCAACTCAAACGTGGCGAAACCGTTTTGAAATCAATAATTTGTTCGCGCTCGTAGGGATTGTCAATTCCAAGCGGTTCGCTAAGGTATTCGCAACGCAAGTCGTAAACCTGCAACGCCTCATTCTTTGCACAAGATGAGGTAATTAACGCCAACAACAAATACAACAACTGTCTATTTCTCATACACCGTCCAATTCTATGGCAAATTTAAGAAACTGTTTTGATATACAATTTGTTTCTAATCATTTTTTTGGGCAATAATCTGCACTTTTCCCATCAATCCGGTAGCTTGCAGGGGCGCGTCTGCTCGCGGTCCCCAATAAGTTCGCAGTTTGCGCTCATTTTCAGGCAATTTTCTGTCGCCAATGATGCGGTTTGCCCAAGTCGTAACCAACTCCACTTCTATATCGTTATCGCCATTTTTTATAAAATTGCTGATATTCAAGCGATAAGGCGCACACCACACGCCACCTGCATACTGTCCGTTGATTTTCACTTTCGCCATCGCAGCAACGGAGTCAAATTGCAAATAATATTGATTTTCAGCCGATTTCAAATCTGAAACCTGAAATTTGGACTGATAAAACACCGTTCCCGAATAAAATTTTATTTGCGGGTTTTCATTTTCCGACAAATCAGTCAGTTCATTCATTTGCAATTGTTTATCTATTCCGCGGTGGATACTGTCGCTTTGGAATGTCAGCATCCAAGAGGACGTGATTTCGGCGATTTGCTGCGCTTCGGGGAAATTGTCCGTCAAATGAGCCAAATGATTCGTTTCCCCTTTTTTTCTAAACACGATAAATGTGCTTTCGTCCGGCAACAAGCGCAGCGGAATTTGCGTAAATTTATTATCTGCTGTTATCCAAGCGTTTAAATCCCGCATTTCGCCCGTTACGGCATCCCACAATTCGGGTTGTTTGTCCACAATTCTGAAATCGGCGAGAAACTCAACCGTGCTATCGCTCTGATTCGTCAGAAAATAAATGTCTTCGTCCTTGGTTTTTCGGTGCGTAAACAAAACAGGGACAGGCTCTACTATATTTTCCAAATTGCAAATGTGTAAATCGGATAGCGGAACGATTTGATACAAAACTTCTTCCAACCTTTTTTGGTAAAAAGTATGCTTGCAATTTTTCAATTTTTCAGCCAAATTCTGCACTTCCCTATCCGCATCGGGATAATCCTGCAAACTCGGCGACATGGTCGGCAGTTCGTTTACAAGAACGGGCAAGCCTTTTTCGGCAAATTCCACTATTTTTTTCAACACTTTCGGGCGCATTGCCGTTTGCGGCGGCAACACGAGAACGCTGTACTGCGTGCCGTGGGGCAACGTGAGTTTTCCGTCTTTCACGCTCGCGTAATTTTCTAATATTTCGGCATTTATAAAATCGTAGTTGTAGCCTTTTGGAATTTTCGGCTGTTCAATCCCGTCCATTTTCGGCGTGTCTTCGCCGATATAATAGGCAACGTCAGCCACGTTCAGCCCTTGCTGCAACATAAAACTGCAACGCCGCAAATAAGTCGTGAACAAATCCATTTGGCTGAACCACGCATTTTTGCGGTTAAATTCGGTATTGTACCATTCATCAACACCCGGATATTGATTATCAGCTTGTTGCTGAATGTAAACGTGCAACACAAAGGCATTCACGCCACTTGCAAACGCCCAATCGCCCTTCCTTTTCAAGTCGGCGGGCGACTGCCGATAATGGAATTTATCGCCCGTGAAAGCCTCTGCCCACACTTTTTGTTTGCCGTAGGTGTGCGCACACGAGGCGGCGGCGCGACATTCCACCTCGCCGAGGTAATCGCCCGTCCAAAATTCGCCGCCCACCTCGTCGCTCGCCCCGCCGTACTGCAAAAATTCGCCGGCAAAACCCCAGGTGCCATAATTTTCGAGCCAAGTAGTCAAGCCTTTTTCATTGGTTTTGTGGCGCATCGTGCCAATGTATTTGTGCGCAATGCGATCGGCTACTAATCGGCGCATATCCCAAAGGAAGCGGTTTGAAAGCGCGGGGCTACCGATAGGATAGCCATAATACGATGGCAACCAAGTGGTTGGATCGTAGCCGTAAGTCTGTTTGAAAATTTCTATAAAATTGTCGGTAAAGTTCTGCCCGCCTTTTTCGTAACTGTCCAACACCACCACTTTGAAGGTCCGGCGATCGTGGGCAGGAATGCGCCTGAGAATTTCGCCAATGTAGGAATCAAAATGATATTCAGCAAGTTCTGCGTTCAATTTATCCACTTCCAAGCCCATTGCGCCACGAGGCGAAGGCGAATTTTGCAAGCCGGTGGGCAACATACCCACGCGCATAAGCACCCAATCGCTGCCCTCAGGGGCATTCCAAGTCAAAGTGCCGTCGGCAGCCAAGTGTTCTGTAATATCTATGACTTTCTGTTTATCAATGCAATAGGTGGTATCCGAAGATTGAAAATCCCACATATAAGCGTCCCAAGGCGGTGCAAAACTGTTGTTCATTTTTGCAAAAGTTTTTTCGGGATAACGCTCAACAACAGGCATTTGCATCAGTTTCAAACCGGTAACGTAACTGTCGGGGCTTGCGTTTCGAAAAATGATTTTCCACGTGTCCGATCGGGTTTCCGCAAACGAAACTACGGCAGGCGAATAGGGCAGAAAACCGCGCATCAAGCCGTCCACACTGCGATCGACGCTGAACGTGTCGAGCGTAACAAAATGATTGTTTTGCTCGCATTGCAACTCGACGTCAGCCCTGAATTTTCCGTGAAGATCTATCATCAAACTTTGCGCCGATTCCGGCGAGGGCAATTTGAGTATGACAGAAGATTCTTGGTTTTCAGGCAAATGCAGTTTTTCGTAAAATTGAATGGAACGTTGTTCCCAAGCCTTCGTTCTGTCTGTCAATTCAATTTTTTGAATGTTGTCAGAAAAAAGGGGTTCCGATTTTTCCGTTTCAAAAAGATTAAAAAAGGCAGCCCTGTCAATCGGGAACGCCAATACTTTAACGTCTTGAAAATCAGCAGGAGTTGCTTGATACGCCTCGTTGCTCCAACCCAAAACCGAAACGTCGGGAATATCCTTCTGCTCGATATTCATTTTTTCCACAACCTGCCTACCTCCTTCCGCTCGGCGTTGCACGGTTCCCTTACTTGCTCGGATTATGTCTTTGAGCTTATAGACAACAACGTGTGTCCCCCCTGTCACGCGGCGTTGCACGGCGGCGAGGTAACGCATTGTTTGGCTGGGTTTTATCCACGGACCACCCGATTGACTCCAACCCGGACAATTAAACATACCGATCTCAATATCCAATTCCGAAGCCGTTTTCAACGTGGTGTGAATCAAGTCCCACCATTCGTCGGACATAAATTCAAGTTTATCGCCACCGCCCGTCATTCCGATGAAGGCGCGGGTAATCCCGGCTTGTTTCATCGCTTGCAAATCGGCGATAACGCCCTCTTTCGTAATGGTTTTGTCGATCCAATACCAATAACAACCCACGCGCAAGTCTTCGGGCGGATTTCGGAATCCCTCTTCGAGCGATACACCTGCGGTTTTTTCGCTGTTGCAAGCCGTCGGCAACAAAAAAATTATTCCGGCAAAAATTAGATATAAATACTTCATCGTTACACCCATATCTGTATTTTCTATTCCGATAACTGCCTGATTATGTCTTGATTGGCTTTCTTGACGGCAGCCTCGTCTATCTTAATCACTTTTCTATCGTAGGTTACAAGTCCGTTTACCTCGCCTTCCACGTCGGACACCTGCGTATAAACCGAGGCGGAAAATTTTGGCAGGGATTTCAATATGTTGAGCAAGTCTATGTACTTGTCCGTTACCTCTTTCGAGCTTTGCTTCAATGCCTCGTAACCGAAATTCTCTTCATTCGCCCACAAATGCTCATTCACGGCATAGCCGATTCCGCCGTATTCCCCCAACACATTAACCCTATCGGGATCATAGAGATACATTTCCGGTTCGGGATAATGGTGCATATCGAGCACGTCGCCGGTATGGTAGAAATTCCCACCGGAAGCCGGATTGAGTATGCGCGAAGGATCCTGCGATTTCGTCCATTCGGCAATCTTTGCCGTTTCAAACTGCCCCCAACCCTCGTTAAAGGGAATCCACATTACAATGCTTGGGTAGGAATAGAGGTTGTCGATGATTTCTTTCCACTCTTTCTGATAGTTGTCGCGAGCTTTGGCGTTGTTTTTCGGCACGTCCTCGTCCAAATAATCGCGCATATAGTTGATGCCGTGGTAGCCCCAATTGTTGTCCCCACTCGGCATATCCTGCCAAACGAGGATTCCCAAGCGATCGCAATGCATGTACCACCGTGCAGGTTCTACCTTGATATGCTTGCGTATCATATTGAACCCCAATTTTTTAAGCATAACAATATCGGAAGCCAGGGCTTCATCGGTAGCCGCCGTGTATAGCCCGTCGGGATACCAACCCTGATCCAACACGCCCAAGTGAAAAAGATTTTTGTTGTTCAGTTGAAGGCGCATAACGCCCTTGTTGTCGCGCAACATTGAAATTTTGCGCATACCGCAATAACTTTTTACCTTATCCCTCTGCTTGCCCTTGCTAAAAAGCGTAATTTCGAGATCGTAGAGAAAGGGGCTGTCCGGTGTCCACAATTGGGCGTCGGGGACGGCAATTTCAAAGGCATCGTCGCCCAACACCGCCTTTTTCTCGGATACTATTTTTCCGTCTTTCAGCAATTTAACCTCGGCATAATCTTCCGGCGAGGGATTGAGCACGTCCACTTTTACGGAAACGGCGCTTTTGTCAATATCGGGCAGGATTTTCAACGAAGCAATGTGTTTTTCGTCCACCGGCTCTATCCACACGGTTTGCCAGATACCCGACACGGCAGTATAAACAATGTTCGCGGGCTTGCTAACCTGCTTTCCGCGAGGTTGGAAATAGCCGTCGGTGGGATCCCACACTTTTACCGTCAGTTCCTGCTTTTCGCCCGGCACAAGAAAGGGGCTTATGTCGAAACTAAACGGCGCGTACCCCCCCGTATGACTTCCGATAAATACGCCATTGACAAATACTTCCGCTTTCCAATCCACCGCGCCGAAGTGCAACAAAATGTGTTTGTCCTTCCATTGCTTGGGAATGGTAAAACTGCGGTTGTACCACATTTGTTGCGAAGCATCGACGGCTTGTTGCACGCCCGAAAGACTTGATTCCACGGCAAAAGGCACCAATATGCGCCCTTCGAAAACGGCAGGTTTTTCATCTTGCAACGAGCTAATGGCAAAATTCCACAATCCATTGAGGTTTTGCCATTCGGCGCGTTCCAAGAGGGGGCGCGGATATTCCGGCAACACGTTTTGGGGGTTTACCTTTTCCGCCCACGGCGTTTTAATTTTGTCCCCGGCAGGTTTCCATTGGGCATTCGCAGTTGTTGCAATCGCAACAAAAATAGCCATCAGTAATTTTTTCTTCATATCTTATTCAATTATTATTCAGCACGTCGATTGATACCGTCCCCAGCAATCCCGACACTTCGAGGGGGGAATTCTTGTCGTAATAAAACCAAGGGATAAAGGTTTTGCGGCGCCGTTCGGGGCGCGGTTGATCGTTCAGCACCCAATCGGGCAAGGCAGTCATCGCAGGTAGATTGTTCCATTCGCGAACCGCCCAATCGAAATCGCGCGGATATTGCTCGTCGCCGATCATTGCGTTCTGCCACGTATTTGTAACCTTTATTTTCAATGAATTAACCCCTTCCTTTACAAAATTCGTGATATTCACGCGGAAAGGCGCAACCCACAAGGCAGCCACTTTTTGTCCGTTGAGTTCCACTTCGGCAAGATCTTTCACGTTGCCCAAATCGAGGATAAACTGTTGATTGGCGATGGGGGTTTTCAACTCGAAATCTTTTCCGTAAACTGCTGTACCTGAGAAGTATTTGATATTCTTATCGAGACTTGTCGCCCAATCTATCAATTTTGAAAAAACACGTTTGAAGGGTTTATCCGCCGTTTTCGGAAAGAAATTTACCACCCAGCCGCCGTTTTCCAAATCAATCGCCTTGCCGTTTTGCAGGGACGAGGCGGTGCAGGTTTCCGCGATGGCAGTCGGTTGAGAGGGGAACACGACAAAAACGGATTCGTCCTTTTCCAATTTGAGTTTCACGATGCAATTGTTGTCGGTTCGGGCATAGTCAGTCCGATAAATTTTTCCGGTGTAGGCGTTCCAAATTTCCGGTACGCGCTTCGTTACCGAGAAGCTGAAATCCTTTTCGAGGGCTTCTTTCCCATTGTTCCGCACAAAAAACAGTTCCATATCAGGCGTTCGGCGGTGCAACACGGTTTCGTCGCGTTCCACAAAAGTTCCCTGCTGCAAAAGCATCTGGCATCGGGCGAAATAGGTAAAAACGGCTTTCGACGCCTCGTGCCAAGTCTGCGTGCGACCAAAATGCGTGCCGTAATGCGCAAAAGCCCAACCTGGCAAATACTTGTCGGGCAATGGGTTGAGTGCCCACGAATGTAGCACGAACTTATTTACCCCATAGTTAAAAGCCATATCCGCCGGACGTTTGAGCATCGCGGGCGTTTCGTTGAACCACGCCACGGCTTCCATTCCCGTAAATGCCTCTGCCGCCACCACTCGTTTGTTGTAACGCGCCGCCGCCTGTGCAAAATCGCCCCCGCCCGAAGGCTCGCGGCTGTGCAGCCAAAACTCCGTTGCGGGAACGTCGGGGATGCTTTCCGCCTCTTTCATATCGAAAGGAGCGGCGATAATGCTGCCGTAAGGCTCCCAAATGAGTTTAAACCCGGCTTGGCGCAGCATTTCCGCGCCCAAACGCCAGCAGTTTTGGAACAAACGGTTCGTAACCTCTTTGTAATCGGCAAGAAAGGCTTGCGACTCCGGCTGAAAGGCGCGGGCGTCAATTTTCAGCCCTTTTGTGCCGTCGTCCAACACGTTGTCGCCGCGCTGATGAGCCATAATTATCTGTGGTACAGGGTCGTAACCCTTCATCTCGATAAATTTTTCCCGAAAATCGGGTGTCCAGCTTTGCCCCCACGCCTCGTAACTATCAATCCAGAGATACTTGAAGGTGTTGCCGATATAAGGTTTGAAACGTTCCGTGAGCGGTTTTATCATATTGTTCCAATGTTTCACGGTAGCCGCGACGCTCATTTTGTCGGACTCGAAAGAGGTTTTTTGCACCTCTTCGGGTGTGGGGTGCGTGTTTTGCATCGTGCTGAAATAGCCGAAGCGGTAAATCGTCCATTCGCCTTGCGGCGTGTCCCAATCGAGTTTTCCCTTGGAAAATTTGTCCGTAACATCCACGATGCCGTCTTGCGAGGGTTTTTCCGTTTTCGCTACGGCATACACCGCCACGTCCTTATAAAAATCGCCTTTCGGCAGGGGCAAATCGATATTTATTTTTTTCCCGCCCGAAACGCTTGTCGTGCTGAACGTTGCCGCCTTCATTCCATCGGTTTCGGGATCGATC
Source organism: Dysgonamonadaceae bacterium (assembly GCA_031269865.1). Classification (GTDB taxonomy): domain Bacteria; phylum Bacteroidota; class Bacteroidia; order Bacteroidales; family Dysgonomonadaceae; genus JAISUH01. Next base: position 15,462 of record JAISYO010000184.1, read on the forward strand.
CACGGACCTCCGGTGGTGGACCAGCCGGGGCAGTTGTGCAACCCGATTTCCATGTTGAGCCGCCCGGCTTCAGAAAGCGCGAATCCCACCGCGTCCCAATACGCCTCGCTGCGGTAAGTGTTTTGCGGATAGAGCGTTTTATCGGGGTCGAGCCACAAGGGGGCGTTGAAAATAAACGCGCTGTTCAGTCCGACCGCCTTCATCGCTTCGAGATCCTTGGTAATGCCCTCGCGGTTGTACATGGTGCCCATCCAATGCCAAAAAACGCCCGCTTTATACGTGTCGGCAGGCTGCCCGACAAACTGCGTGGCGAGCGAGGCAGGGGTTTCTTGCGAAAAGGCGAAAGGCGAGAGATAAATCGCTAAACAACTGAGAATCAAAATGCGTTTTAGTTCTTTTTTCATACGATTATTTTAGATTATTCATCGGGGAATTTTCCCCTGATTTTTGGTTTGCTATTTTTTTCACGATGTTTTTCTATTTGGGTGCAAAGTTACAACATATTCCTCATTTTTCCGCAGTCATTGAAAACCAATCCAAGCGCATCAATTCGCTGCCTTTTCCCTTAAATACGAGGCAAATATCTGTTTCTTCGGACTTTATTTTCAATTTGCAGGAAAAAGTTTTGTAACGATGCCAACCGCCCGTATTGGAAATTTTGCATTTGCCGAGCAATTTTCCTTTGGGCGAAGCCTCGCGGATTTCTATCGTGCCGCCGCTCACGTTGTTGCTTGACACACAAAAAGTGATGTTCGAAGCGTGGCAATGCTTGATTTTGGGATAGGCGAGCCACGAATCGGGCGCGATTTTTTGAAGCTCAAAAGCCGTTGAACCTCCGACACCCTGCTCATTTTCACGTGTTTCCAAGCCGTCGGAAGCGGCAAAAAACCATTCCGCCTCAATCCGTTCCCAACGGGCATCGTATTGCCCCACGCCGTAGTTGGCATTGGCGATAAAATCGTCAATCACAATGTCATCGTTGTCTTTGTAATAAGCGTAAGTGATTTTCGAGGTGCGGAAATACAGATCTTTCGCATCTTCGTAAACACCAAAGGAATAGAATGTTTGGTTGTGCCAAGTGAAAAAATTACCGTGATCCTGCCAGATTTTCGATAGTTGTCCGCGATGCGTGTAGGGTCCGTAAATCGTTGTCGCCGTGCCGTATTCGCCCTGATGCGAATTGAGGTAATACAAGCCCTTGCGCTTGTGGACGGCAATCGCATCGTTTTCCCAACCGTGATTGATGTCTATTTTGCGTGGCTTTTCGGCAAGCGAAATCATATCGTCGTTGAGCCGTGCGATGTAATAATCCTGCCCAACCACGGTGTATCCCCAAAGCAGGTATGGCGTATGCGCCTCATCATCATCTATATACACCGCAGGATCATAGTCGGCTGTCGGCGTGATGTCGGCAGGCAAAAGCGGTTTGCCGAGCGCATCTTTGTAAGGTCCTTCCGGCTTGTCGGCGACAGCCACGCCCGTTTGCTTTTGCTGCTGCGAAAAGTAGAGGTAGTATTTGCCGTTGCGCTCAGCGGCATCGGTGGCGTAACATTCTTTCCACGCGCCAAGCCACGTGTCTTCGGGTTTGAAAACATACACTTTTTCCCAATTTACCAAATCGGTAGAACGGAAAATCAGCCAATCGTCCATTCGGAAAATCGGCTGTCCTTTGCCGTAGTCGTGGCTCGCAAAGAGGTAAGCCGTATCGTTGAAAATGCGAATGTGCGGATCGCAAACGCCTTGGTTTTTGATGATGGCGTTCTCGATGGGCAGGTTGTTTTGCGCATTGACACCCAACGCCGATAACATAACAATAAGGTTGATCATGTTTTTTCTCATAGGATCTATTTTTTTTATTAATTAATTTTCTGATCAAGCGTTTTTAGTATTGCCTTTAATTCATTTTCCGAAAACTGAAAAGTATTATCTACATTCCAATCCATATCGGGTTGCAACAACCCATCGTCAAAATTTTCAAATTCCCAAATTCCGCAAGCATAGCTAAATGAAATATTCACATAAGAAAAATTCTGATTATGAGCGGTCAAAAAGGTTTTTCCGTATTGCGAAGTTTCTTTGCCGATTCTTAAACCCAATTTATTTTCAGCAACAACCCTGCAAAAGACATCGCCGCCCGAATAGCTGCGTGTTCCCTGCAAAACAACTATTTTTCCATCATATAAAGACTTGTCTTTTTGCGGATAACTTACGATATTGTTCGGATACATTTCGGTAAGATCAGTCGGCAACTTGCCTTCCCACTTGTGTTTGCAAAACAAGGTATCGTGTTGGAAGTAATCTAAAAATTTAGTTGCAATATCAACAGCGCCGCCCATATTTTTGCTTACATCAATAAACAGATTTTTAATGTTATACAATTTTAATGAATCGTTTAAATTCCTCATCTTCAAATCCAAACTGTCGAGATGAATTAAATTTCCATCAAATGTGTGAACATATAAAATTGCAATGGACGACTGCGGATATAACGAAAAACTAAGTGGATTTCTTTCCATTTTTTCTTCTTCAAGAGAATTTTTATAACACGAAGAATTATCAAGTGGAATGCCTTCAATTGTTTTTGTCCCGTTTTTCAGTCCAAGCGTAAACGGTGCGTGAATATCAAAAAACGTTGGCAATAGGAAAGGAAATCTATTTTCAACAAGAAGTTTTTCAAAATTCGGTGTCCAATTTACCCAAAATGATTTGACGGAATCAATCATTTCACTTATATCATAGCCATTGATTGATTGTATTTCAACTTCCTGATTGTCTATTTTTGAGTATATTTTACCGTCTTTATAAACAACATCGGGGAAAATAAATTCCTTCTTTTCCATAAATAAATTTCGCCCTTTTACCGCTTGGATAAAAGTATAATTATTGGAAAGTTGTGTATGTGGATCGAGATAAGGGTTTATTGTATTCATAACCTTTACAAATTCCTCTCTTGTCCTGCATTCTTTAAACTGTTCAAAGATATGCTGTTTCTGCTTCTCAAAAGCCTCTTTTCCATGACGAAAATAGGGATTTGAATGATATTCCTCAACAATTTTAAAAAACAGATTCGCATCATTTTCCAACTGTTTCGGGTTGTATCGAAACACGGAATCGTCGGAACATAAATTATTGATTTTCAAAAAGTATCTACTTTCTTTTTGCTTTTCAACAGAAATTCCATTCGCTTTTAAGCAGGTTATTAAATCATCGAGCGGAAGCCCTATGATAATCGACAAGGAATCAATCATATAGGCATTTTCCGTTTCAAGATTCGGATTCATTTTTACGGGCAAACCTGAAAGTTCTTTTATGCAATCCGATATTTCTTTTGCACTAAAAAAACCGTTCAACTGAATCTGACAAGAACTATGGGCAACAGAATTGTTTATGACAGAATCACTTATCTGTATCCTGTCCGATTCTTCTATATTATTAATTATTAATACAATAGTATCCAAATAAACCAAATCCGTTTTCAATTCAAAGACAGAATCCAAGTCCTTTCGGAACATCTCAAAATTTTCCAAGGTATCTATGCCAAAAAATTTCACATTATAACCCCAATCATTAATGCTAAAAAGCAATTCGTCGGGAATTATAAATTCGGTTGTTGCATTTTTCCATGCAAACTTGTATATATCAAAAATCGATACATTACGCCCGTCATATTCTGTCTTTGAGTCATAAATTGCACTACTTGATGTTCGTTGTTTTGTGTCTTGATTGTCAAGTGTTCGCTCTATCGTATATTCAACTATATCAGTTTTTTTATGCAAAAGAATCACTTTTTCTTCGAAATCAACATAGAACGATGCTATTATCAACAGGCAAAGCAATAGCGCGAAAAGCAAAGATGAAAGGGTTAAAAATTTTTTTGTCATTGCTTGTTGAATTTTAGTTATTTCTTTTCTTTCTCCATCAGTTCGGTTATGATGTTTTCAAAATTGTGCCCTCGCAAATCGTCGTCAAGGATTTTGCCCTCCCTGTCCACCAACACATAGTGCGGAATGCCATTGAAGCGGAACAACTGCCGCAAATAGCGGTACTCGTCGGCATTCAGCCGCCATGTGTGGGTCAGTTCCTGCTCGGCGACAAATTTGTTGTAACTCTCTGCGGGCGATTCGTCATCGGAGGTAATGAACAGAAAGGCGATGTCGGGGCTGTTTTTGTAAGCGGCACGCAAGGCTTTGTGTTTCTTGATGTTATAAACGCATGGTCCGCAAGTAGTTGCCCATAAATCAACCAATAAGTATTTGCCCTCGAAGGGGGCAATGATGTCTTTGAAAATCCGGGCTTCGGGGCTGTCCGGCAATTCGTATGCCGTTTTAGCCTCCGCAGGAAAATTCTTCCAGAACAGCCGTTCGGCTTCTTCAAGCAGGAAAGGCTGCGTTATACCGTTCTCAATATTAGTCAGGTAGCTGCGGGCATCGTCTTTATTGTCTTTGAACGGTTGAAGCCTGAAATCCACCGAGCGGACTTTCGCCACCTCATAAATGATGCCGGGTTTTCCCTTAATGACCTCATAGTAAAGCGAATCACTCAACCGCCATGCCTCTATTTCTATTTCGGTCCCTGACATCGGTTTTATAATATCCACATATTTAGCATTATAGTCCTTAAAACGCTTTACGCCGTGTCGATCTTTAAACTTTTGACATTCGTTGCTGTAATCTCCAAGTATCCTTTGCTGATCTTCGGAGGTTATGCCCTGTCGGTTCAGTTTGATGTTCAGCGAATCTTGCATCAAAATAAAAGCCTCATCTTCTGGAATTTTTTGGATTCCGAGTTCTTCAAAAAGGTATTGGGTATAGGTTTTGGCTGCCTTCAACGAATTATAAACAATGAGTCTGCCCCGGCTCAAAAAATCGCTGTACTCAAAGCGGTTGATAAAGACACTGAAATTCCTGTCGGTCAACAGCGTCTTGTCGTTCAGCATCTCGGCATCAAGAAAATCGTAAAAATCATAGGGAACTGTATCCTTCGTATTGCGGATACGCCCCTTGTAATCCATCTCGTACTCAAACAGATAGGTGGCATAATCCATTTTTTGTTTGTTCGTCAGGATGCTCTGGGCACGGGGCGAGAGCGGTTCGGTTTCCAAAAGACGGCTGAACGTGTCGTTGTAATCTTTCAGTAAATCTTGCAGAAAAGTCTTAAATTCAGCCGGTTGATATTTATCTATCTCGTCATAAATCCGTCTGTAAGGAATTTCGGGCAACTTGGCGTCAAACGAAAACAGTTCGGCGTTGAGCGATGCCAAAACTCCCTCATATTTTGTATTTTGAAATTTATACCGAATGTTTCTGCACCGGTCAGCCATCCGAAAATCTTCCCAGTCGAGGAGGACGGCAAGCGTCTGCCCCGGCTCGATGTAAAAATTCTCAGTACTGCGTTGGAAGTGAATAGACGTGCATACCGGATAGTTGAGCGGGATATTGCACTCGAAGCGGCCGTCCTCGTGAATCTGCAGCACAATGGGGTAATCCTCCCTCGTAAGTTCGTTGGAAGCGTAAATTATTCCCGTCGAAAAACCCGCCCTGCGGTCGTAGCCCTTGATGTAACCCACCAGACGCGCCGTGTCTTTCTCAAAAAACTCGCCGTGCTCAATGTCCATCGGCGTTTTGCGCTTCGCCTTCGCCAACTCCCCGTCGAGCCATCGCCGCACGTCGGCGGACATTTCCTTGGGTTTGCGCGTTTCCTTCGGGTTGAGCGAGATGCCGTAAATAGTGGCTGCCTCCGCTTCCGTGCTGTCGGCATCAATGTAGTTGATTTTCGTTACGGACTTGTCCAAGGGTGGGAAAATCAGCACGAAAGTGGAATCGCCGGAATCCGGCATATAGATTTCCTTCGCGAACTCACCCCCTTCGATGCCCTGCACAGGGTAGCGTTTGCCGCTGCCGCAGTCTTCGAGGTAGGAATTTGTATCGAACCTTACCCACCAGTGAGGTATAAAAGTTTCATGGACGGACACCCGCGTTTCTTTGTCGTTCAGCACGATTTTGGAAATGTGCGAGATGCCCGAATTTGAAAATTCGTAGGCGGGCTTTACGATAACACTGTCCTTCGCCGCCGCAGAAAAACCGAGGGCGAAAACGATTAGCGATAAGAAGGTGATTTTTTTCATCGTATTTGTTATTTCATTGATTTCCAATTATTTTACTTTTTCCTCAACGATTTTTACCGGTCCCAGCAGTCCTGCCGGCTGCAATGGGGAATCCTTGCGGTAATAATACCAGAGGTTGAAGGTTTTTCGCCCCTGTTGCGGACGCGCTTGGTTTTTCACGAACCATTCGGGGAAGGCAGCCATCGGACGTCCGTCGTTGCCGCGATCGTTACCCCATTCAAAATCAGCTGGATATTGTTCGTCGCCGATCAAGCGGTTTGCCCAGTTGTTCGTAACATAAACCCTCAGCGTGTTTTTGCCCGGTTGCACAAAATCCGTGATGTCGGCGCGATAGGGCGGATTCCACAACACGGCGACTTTCCGTCCGTTGATTTCCAATTCGGCGATGTCTTCCAAGCTGCCCAAATCAATGGAAATGCGGTTGTTGTCGCCGGAAGAGCGGGGCAAAACGAAGGACGTTTCGTATTTGGCGGTGCCGGAAAAATACTTGATGTCGGGGTTGGGGCTTTCGCGCCAATCGCTCAGCTTTTGAAAGGACTTCGTGAAGGCTTTGCCCCCTATTTTCGGCGTGAAAGTTACCTTCCAAGCCGAATCGATGGCGCGTGTTGTTTCGGAAAGGACTTCTTTTTCTGCGCTTTTCGCATAATTTGTCGCGTGATTGGGAAATACCACAATCATTGATTGGTTGTGCAACAAATTCAAATCCACCGCAACCGAATCGCCACGCTGCCGCCACGACTTCGCCTCAATAATTTTTCCGGTATAGGCATCCCAAAGTTCCACGCTTGAAACATTTTCAAGCGCAAAGGTAACAGTTTTTTGCAGCGTTTCCGCCGGATTGAACACGAAAAAGAGTTCGCCTTCGGGCAGTCGGCGGTGCGTGAAATAGTCGCGGCGGCTGTCGTTGAGTACGTAATTGCCTTGTTGCAAGAGCATTTGGCAACGGGCAAGATAGGTAAAAAAGGCTTTCGCGGGCTTGAACCAAGTTTGGTGGCGGCTGAAATGCGTACCCCACCAGCCCATTCCCAATCCGGGTTGGTAGCGATCGTCGAAGGGCTGATGCACCCAATGGTGCAGGAAATAGAGGTTTTTCCCGCTCGCGAAACCGCCGTCCGCCTTGTTTTTCAAGAAGGCGGGATCTTCGGTGTATTTGCTGAGCGAGGGCGCACCCGTGAAGGCTTCCGCGCCGATCACGCGCTTGTCGGTTTCCACCGCGGCACGCATAATGCGCGAGTTTACCCACACCGTGTCTTCGGGGTTGTTGCCCGTCCAAAATTCATCTACGGGAAGGTCAGCCAAGGCCGTGCCCTCTATCGTGCTGAACGGTCCCCAATAGGGTTCCCAATAGAGCTTCAAGCCGTATTCGTGCAACATTTCCTTTGCCACGGCAAAACCGTTGTCCATAAAAAGCCGTTGCACCACGTTGTCGTAATCCTTGCAAAATGTCTGAAATTCAGGCAAATCGCTTTTGATTTTATTTCCTTCGAAATTGTCAGCCGAGAAATGCGTCTGCAAGTCTTTTTTGTTTACGAACTGATACAAGGCAACCCACGGAAGCGGATCGTAGCCTTTTATCGCGATAAATTCTTCGCGGAATTTGGGCGTCCAATTTTGATAACCAGACTCGTAGCTGTCCACCCACACGTAGCGAAAAGTGTTGCCGAAATAGCTTCCGATATGCTCTTTGAGGGGTTCGAGCACCTGTCGCCAATGGTAAATGTTGTCTTCGCGGCTCATCTTGTCCACTTCCAACACCTTGCCCATAATATCGTCGGGCACGGGGTGCGGCGGTGCCATCGTGGGCGCGTAGCCGTAGCGGTAAATCGTCCATTTCCCGATGGGCGCGTCCCACTTCAAGTGTCCGTCGGCATCGGTAAAGGGCTTTAATTCAATCACGTCCTCAATCGTGAGATTTTTCTTGTCGGGTACGGCGAAAACGCTGATGTCCCAATACAACCGCGCTTTGACGGGCGTGTAACCGGGCGTGTATCTGCTCTCGTAAGTGGTAAAATCGGGCAGTTGCGGTTTGGGTAGCGCAATGTCGATTGTTTTTCCGCCGTCCACCGTTATTTTACTGCTAATCAGTGCTTTCATTCCTCGCACTTCGTCAATCCACGGTCCGCCGGTGGTGGAATAGCCGGGCGTGCCGTGCAGTCCCATCGTCAAGCCGAGCCGTTGCGCCTCGCGCATCGTGTGCTCAACGGCTTCCCAATAGGCAGGGCTGCGAAAAGTCTGCGTGGGGAAGGGCAGGTTGCCGAGCGGATAGTTCGATTCCTGCACCGAAGACGTGATATTGAAGATGCAACCGCCACCGATGCCAGCCTCTTTCCAGGCTTCGAGATCTTTTGTGATGCCCGATTGGGTGAAATTACTGCCGAGCCAGTGCCACCAAACCATCGGACGATATTCGTCGGAGGGCGTTTCAAACTTTCCTGCCAAGGATTGCAGGGTTTCCTGCGAAAAGGCAAGCCGGAAACTGCAAAATGCAAGCGTGAGTATAAAAACCGTGTTTTTCATCGTATGAAGCATTTAATCATTTGTCGTTGTAATAATATCCGTTCTCAATCAAGTTGATAAAGCCGAGCAAGGCGCCCCAATGGTAGAATTTGTCGCTGTTGCGCACGTCGTCGCCCTGCCCGGTGGTCGCATTGTAGTTTTCAAACACATAGCCATCGGAAAGCCACGATTTCAAGAGCAAATTCCGCGATTTTTCCGACAATTGGCTGCGGACTTCGTTGATGGCAGGGGTGTCGTAATTGCGTATTCCCATATAAACCAAGAAATTGAGCGGCGCCCAAATCCTACCGCGCCAATAGCTGTTGTCGTCAAAGGCGGGATCGTTGCGCGGAGTGGCAGGGATTACCCATTCGCCCCAAAATTCTTCGGGATTGAGCAGGTGCTTTTGAAGCATCGCCTCGGCTTGCTCATCGGTGGGGACATTGGCTAAGAGCGGATAAAAATTCGTCGGCGAAATGCGTTTCTTGGCTGTGGTAACGGTTAGCTTCCCTTCTATTTTTACTGCCGAACCCACGGAAAAGCTGTCCTTCCTGGCAATCAATCGGTTGTAATAAAAATCGTCCGCCTCGTCCCAAAGTTGTTTCAGGTTTTCGGCGTATTCATCGCCCCGATTGCGCAATTCCACCGCATCGTTGCGTTGTCCGAGTTCCTCGGCTATTTTGGCGAGCAAGTGGCAGTCCATAATGTATAAACTGCTCAACCCAACGTCATTAAGCTGTTGCTGATGCCTTTCCTTGTCAAAGGGTACGTCGTCGTACATTTGCGAATTGTCAAGCCCCGATTCCAAGGCGCCGCCCTCGGTGGCGTTCACGCCATCGAATTCCCACCAGCGATAAGTTACCGGCTCGAAAGGGGTACTGCCCCAGCAGAGCAAGCCGTCGGTTTTGCGGTTGCCGTCCCACCATCGATTCCATCGCAACAAATCGTCGTAAAGCAGTTCGAGAAACCATTTTTCGCCGTATTTTTGATAGATATTCCAGACGGCGAGCGTGCCGACGGGCGGTTGCGAGCGATCGCGCGACTTGTAATCGCTTTCGGTGTAGAAATTCGGGACAAAACCCTGTTCGGTAATCCCGCGGGTAATTTCCACCGCGTTTGCGTAGGCAAGCTCCTTGTTGTCAGTGGATAGCATCATCGAGGCGAAGTAGGTATCCCAACAAAAGAGGACAAATCCGCCCAAATCGGAATTGTTGCTCCACCCCACGTTCCATATCCGCGAAACGGGCGTGATGACACGGCGGATTGTGGGATCGTAGATATTGTCCCAGCCCAGCACGTTTTGCATCGCGTTGTATTCATCGTAGCACGCGCCGTATTTCTGCTTGTTTTTGTTCACGAAAGCGTTGTGATGCTCGTCCACGAAAGCACGGGCGGCGGCTGCCGAAGCGAAGCCGGAAGGGGTTTCGCCCTGCATTTTATCGCAGGCGATGACGATAGGCTCATCCGCCGACAGCAGCATTTCGTTGCGCTTGCTCTCGATGATTTTTCCCGAAATTTCGCCCCCGATTTTCAAGGAAGAATCCATCAACGTCTTGATGCTGATTTTATTGTCTTTTATCTCAGCCCAAGTCGCCCTTTCCCAAAGGGTTTGAGTGGAAACGATGACTTTTCCGCCTTTGGCGTTTCCGGGTTGGGGCGTGATGATGATCACGTTTTTGAGGCTGTCGGCGGCACTTTCCACGCGAAGCGCAAGCCCGTTCCATTCGGCGGTAATATCGGTGTAGTAACCGTCGTAGGAATGTGCGCCGGGACGCATTCGGGGTGAGCCTTCCGCACGGTTGCCGATGAAGAAACGGCTTTCGCGCTTTCCGTCAGCCGACGCCAGATTGATGTCGATTGCCGCACCGCAGGGCAAAAGCACGTGCCGAAGCACCGAGCGCGTGTCCCACGTGTTCCAACCTTGCGCCACTGCACGTTGCATCGCCTCATAGTTGTACTGAGCCGCAACCTTGTCTATTTCAGCATTTTGTCCGCAAGAAACGGCAAAGATTACTGAAAGCAAGAAGAAGAATTTAATGTATTTTCCTTTCATTTTTCTATTTTTTATCACATAAATACGGCTAATTTCGCACAATTTTTTGAATTATGCAAATTTTTATTTTTTTTTCTTGTGAGGGCAACGCATTAAAATTCGGAATTTCGGCGAAGTGTTTTTGTTTTCCCCAAAAGATTAAGCAGATTAAAAAATTGTTTGTAACTTCGCAATAAAATTGAACCTGAGAAAATTATGGGGACATTATTAAAAACATCGCCGAAATATATTACAGACAAGCGGGGGCGCAAGATTTCCGTTATTTTGCCGATAAAAGAATATCGCAATATGACAAGCAGTTTGGAAGAACTTGAAGACATCTGCCTATACGATGAGGCAAAAAAACACGATGAGCCGACACTCGCCGCCGAAGAAGTTTTTGCTTCCATCGAACAAAAACGCCTGCCGTGAAAACCTATCAGGTAAAAATTAAAAAAGTGCGGCAAAAGAATTGGAAAAGATAAGTAACCCCTACTATTCCAAGGTTAAAGAGGCGATATTGGCTCTTGCCAACAATCCACGTCCTACCGGCTACATCAAACTGAAAGGCAGAGAAGCCTACCGCATAAGAGTGGCGGATTATCGCATTATCTATGAAATAATGGACGATATACTTGTCGTTTCCGTTGTGGCAATAGGGCATCGCCGACAAATTTACCAATAAAGTACCCCCCCCTTTTTTTCTATGGGTTGGGCGTTGCGCCCCACCATTAGCACATTACCACATTAGCATATTAGCACACTAGCACATTACCACCCCCTCTTAATTTTTAATTTTTAATTCTTAATTCTAATAGGAGAGGTTTAGGCCGAAGACAAACGTCCGGGCCGACGGGTAGGCG
>JAISYO010000128.1 GCA_031269865.1 Dysgonamonadaceae bacterium
CTCCTGCGTTGCCAACATATCAAGTACATAGTGAATCTTCTTTTGCTCTCCCGCGTTAAGCGTTTGCATAAATTCCCTGTAATAGTGCTTGAAAGCAATTATTTTCCGTTCTTGTTTCACGGATGCAAAGATAATAAAAATAGTAATATAAAACAACTTTTTTCCCGATAAATTTTATAAATATGAACATAAGCGGAAAAGCAAGGGGATTATCTCCCCTGCTTTTTCCTGCGTAACAGTTCCTTAGATATGGTGCATTTTCGCCCGACATACGGTTTTTCTTCCGTTATCTGTAAGTTCCATAGCCTTTGAACTTTACAGCCTATCTGATAAGGCGTAAACGTGTCATATATGGCGGAAAGAGCCTTTAAATTCATATTTATTAACCGCTCCATACCCGCCTTCTACCGAAGTTGCCAGTACGTTCTTAAACTCGCTCTTTGCATCAATATTAAGTACGGTTTCTTCCGGCGATTCTTTGTCCACTGAAAAATTGTCCCTGTAATTATTAATGACCTGAAGTTTTTCAATCATTCTGTTTTCAATCTTGTCAAGCGCTATACTGTTTTGATAATTAAATGTTTCTTTACCATCAATCAATATCTTGTCAATACTTTTTCCCTTATAAGTTATAGAGCCGTCATTATCCAGCCTGAAGTTCGGACTTTTCTTGAGTATCTCACCTAATTTATTGTTATCCACCAAATTAAGTTTTATTATATTTATATTTACTGTATCCTGTTCAACATTTTCGGGTTTAATAATTATTTCATTCAACAAATTAACATCACTCGTCAATACATATTTCTTTTTAACAGTTTCGCCGGAAAAATCATAAGATTCCAAATCAACGCTTAATTTCTTGAATCCAATATAACTTATCGTAAGCGTCAATCCTTTTTTATTGTCAAAATCTATCTTGAAGTAACCATTCTTATCTGTAAACGAATATTTTACAACTTTCCCGTCACTATTGTTTATAATGATATTTGCCTGTTGAAGAAACTCGTTTTCTTCGTCCATGACCACACCTTCCACGACCAGCTTCTGTCCGAATGTATTTAAAGCGCTCAATAAGGAAAAGACAATCAGGAATATGCATTTGTAGCAATTCATCTGTGTCTGTTTTTTAAGTTCAATTTTGTTTTGATTCTCACAATTCTTTTCAATATGAACGTCATAAGCAAATAGAAAATCACGCATGAAACTATCGAAACGGGAATCAGCCAGTAGCCAAGTAATTCAACAGCTTCGGCATTTATTTGAGATAAGAAGCCAAGACCAACAAAATCACCGTGTTCTATGAACAATCCTGTTTTATGAGGATAAAATATTTTTGCAATGACAAGAAAACCGCCGGATAAAAGGAATAAATACATAATCACGGCAGTAATATACTGTCCTCCTGTCAATAATATACCCCAAAAGCCTTTAAGTATTCCCCATATATTATACTTATTGATAGCCTGCTTAAGCTGTCGTTCTGCTATCACAGGCTTCAAATAAGACTGTGGTTCCCCAAGATTACGAATCACTGTCGTTATTCGCTCTTTTTCAGAAGCAATAGCCTTGTTACAAATGAAAGATTCATAGATATGCGAATCAATTTCATTTGTAATGTCAAATACATCATCTTTAGGCAGCATTGAAATTGTATCGTTTACCTGTTCAATATAATTTGCATATATCCTGTATGCTTCTGCCGAATTAAAATCACTCCGTTTCATATTTTTATCTGGTTATTAATATCATTAATTATCGTATGCCAATTGGCATTAAGCTCTTTGAGCATGTTTTCCCCGTCTGCCGTAAGAGTGTAGTATTTTCTCGGAATACCGGTTTTTTGTTCTACCCATTTGAAATCAAGCCATCCGTCCTCTTTTAACCTGTTTAAAATCGGATAAATTGTTCCTTCGGTTATTTCAAACCCCGTACATTCCTTAATTCTAACAATCAACAAATATCCATAAAGCGTATCATGCTTTAACATATTAAGTATCAACAATGGAAGAATTGTCTTCTTCAGTTGTACCGTCCAATTGTCTATAAATTTCTCGTACATCATTCATTCTAATTTTGGCGCAAAGATAATAAAATACATTGGAATACGATGTATTTTATTAGAAAATAGATTTTGCTTTTAATGATATTTAGTATTTTTGTTTAGAAAAAAACATGAAAAATTGCAACTATAGACGTGCAAATCAATAATATAGCGTTTGATATATTGGCATCATAATTGCAAGAAAAAAGTGCGAAAAAAAATTATCATTACCACTTTTTTTCTTGAAATTGGTCAAAAACACACACAAAATAGATTAGAATCTCGGAAATTTTAATCCGCGATTTCGTTTCATTTCGGTAATCAAAAATAAAGGAAAAACCCCCGTACAAAATTTTTTTCGATTTTTCTGACGTTTTTTGTTGTCTTGTTGAAAATTTGTAGTAAATTTGCACAATCAACTGAGAAAAAATTCCAAAATGGAACATACTTATTTTGCATATTCCTTCTTTTTTTACTTTTACTTTAAGAGGTAAGACAGGATTTTATATGCAGAATGTACAACGAAAAAAAGAAAACAAACATCACAACATAAAATCCTGTCGATAACGGCAGGATTTTTTTTGTATAATTTTTTTTGACGGAAAAAGAATGAAACGAGTAGCTATACAAGGCGGTTTGGGTGCTTATCACGAGATTGCGGCACGGAAGTATTTCGGGGAAGAATTGGAAATCCTGCCCTGCCTCACGTTCCGCGACATTTTTACCGAAGCGGACAAGGATCCCTCGCTCATCGGCATTATGGCGATTGAGAATACCATCGCCGGTAGCTTGTTGCTGAACCACGACTTGCTGAAAATCAACAACCTGAAAATCGGGGGCGAATATAAACTGCATATCTCGCACACGCTTTCGGCATTGCCGGGTCAGAAAATAGAGGACATTCGCGAAGTGATGTCGCACCCGATGGCATTGATGCAGTGCGGCGATTTTTTGGACACCCTGCCGGACGTGAAAATCGTGGAACACGATGATACAGCATTGGCAGCAAAAGAGATAGCTGATAAAGAACGAATGGGCGAAGCCGCCATTTGTAGCGCGTATGCCGCCGAAATGTACGGCTTGCAACCCTTGGCAACCGCCATCGAAACCAACAAGCACAATTTTACCCGCTTCCTGATTTTGGCGCAGGAGGGACAACTGCCCGAAGTGCGGAAAAACGCGCCCATCGACAAATCTTCGTTGGTTTTCGTGCTTCAACATAGCGAGGGAAGTTTGTCAAAGGTGCTTTCCGTGCTTTCGTTCTACGACATCAACCTCACGCGCATTCAGTCGCTGCCCATCATCGGGCGCGAATGGGAATATCAATTCTATATCGATCTCACTTTTACCGATTACAACCGCTACAAGCAATCGCTCGATGCCATTCTGCCCTTGGTGGGCAACCTGAAAATTTTGGGCGAATACGCGGAAGACAAACAGATACGTTCATAAATGTATGATATAAAGCAAATGAAAACGAACAACAGCATACAGCCCGCCGAACACATCAAGGGCATATCGGAATACTATTTTTCCACCAAGCTCGCCGAGGTTGCGAAAATGAATGCCGAAGGCAAAAACGTCATCAGCCTCGGCGTGGGCAGTCCCGATCAACCGCCGTCCGATGAAACCATCAACGCATTGGTTGAGAGTGCGAAACGTCCCGATGTGCATACGTATCAGCCTTATACCGGGATTCCCGAATTGCGCAAGGCTTTTGCCGGGTGGTACAAAAATTTCTACGGCGTGGAGTTGGAAACGGAAGAGATATTGCCGCTCATCGGCTCGAAAGAGGGGATTTTGCACATTTCTATGGCTTTCCTCAATGTCGGCGACGGCGTGTTGGTGCCCAACCCCGGCTATCCCACCTACACGTCGGTTTCGGCGTTGCTTCGCGCGAAAATCATTCCCTACGACTTGTTGGAAAATGAGAATTGGCAACCCGATTTCAACGCGCTCGAAAAAATGGATTTGTCCAACGTGAAATTGATGTGGGTAAATTACCCCAATATGCCCACCGGCGCCAACGCCACGCCCGAATTGTTTGAACGCTTGGTGGCTTTCGGCAAAAGGCACAATATTGTCATCTGCCACGACAACCCGTACAGCTTTATCCTTAACGATAATCCATTGAGTATCTTGTCGGTAAGTGGCGCGAAAGACATTTGCATCGAGCTTAATTCGCTGAGCAAATCGCACAATATGTCGGGTTGGCGCATCGGTATGTTGGCATCGAACAACGATTTTGTGAAATGGGTGCTGAAAGCCAAAAGCAATATCGACAGCGGACAGTTCAAGCCGGTGCAGTTGGCTGCCGTCGCCGCCTTGTCCAACAAGCCGGAATGGTATCGGGCGATGAACAAACTGTATGCCGAGCGGCGCGTTTGGGCGGAAAAAATTATGGACGCGATGGCTTGCCGATACGACAAGTCGCAAACCGGACTTTTCGTTTGGGGAAAGATGGCGGAAAGCGAAAAAAATAGCGCGGAATTTGTGGACGAAATCTTGCAAAATGCACGTGTGTTCATCACGCCCGGCTTTATTTTTGGAAGCAACGGCGAAGGCTATCTGCGCATTTCCTTGGGTTCCCCGGTTGAGAAATTGGAAGAAGCGTATCGGAGGATTGGGGGGTATTTGCGGGACGGAAAGACAAAAGAACAGAAAGACAAAAAATAAAATAATATGAAAGAGATGAAATTCGGAACGATTTTATTACCGGGAATCGAGGACAAGCGTCCTCTTCTCATCGCCGGACCGTGTAGCGCCGAAACTGAGGAGCAGGTGTTGAAAACCGCTCGCGAATTGGCGGCAAACGGCGTGAAGATTTTTCGCGCAGGGATTTGGAAGCCGCGCACGAAACCAGGTGGTTTTGAAGGCGTTGGCGTACCTGCCTTGCAGTGGTTGAAGAGCGTGAAAGCCGAAACGGGTATGTACACCGCCATTGAGGTGGCGACTGAAAAGCACGTTTTCGAAGCCCTGAAACATGGCGTGGATATGGTTTGGATTGGTGCTCGCACCTCGGCAAACCCCTTTGCCGTGCAGGAAATCGCTGATGCGTTGAGCGGCACGGATATTCCGGTGCTCGTCAAAAACCCAGTGAACCCCGATTTGGAATTGTGGATCGGGGCGATACAGCGTTTATACAATGCCGGAATCAAACGCTTGGGCGTTATCCATCGCGGATTCAGCACCTCGGACAAAAGCATCTACCGCAATATCCCGCAATGGCATATCCCCATCGAGTTGAAACGCCGTTTCCCGAACCTGCCGATCCTTTGCGATCCGAGCCATATCGGGGGCAAGCGCAACTTGATTGCGACGTTGAGCCAACAGGCTATGGACTTGAATTTCTACGGTTTGATTATCGAATCGCACTGCTCGCCCGATGATGCGTGGAGCGACAAAGAACAGCAGATTACGCCGGACGTGCTGAACGAAGTGATGCAGTTGGTGGTTATCCGCGACGTGTTGCACTCAACCGAAGATTTGTCGGTTTTGCGCAGTCAGATCGACGAGTTGGACAACGAAATTCTGCAAGTCCTTTCCAAGCGAATGCGTATTTCGCGCGAGATAGGAATGTACAAAAAAGAACATGGTATGCCTGTTTTGCAAACGCACCGTTACGACGAGATTTTGAAGGATCGCAGCAGTCAGGCTGAGAAAATGGAAATGTCGAGCGATTTTATGCGCAAGGTATTGGAGGCTATTCACGAAGAATCTGTCCGTCAGCAATTTGTGGTTATGTCTGACAGGGCTGATTGCTAACAATCACATACACAAAAAAAGAAAATAATCGTATGAAAATTCTTATTCTCGGCGCGGGAAAAATGGGATCGTTTTTCGCCGACGTGCTCAGTTTCGATCACGAAGTAGCTGTTTTAGACACCGATGCCAAACGTCTGCGGTTTATATACAACACGCAACGTATGACTGATCCGGGCGACACGGAGGCTTTCGCCCCCGAATTGGTTATCAACGCTGCCACGCTGAAATACACCATCGAGGCGTTCAACGCGGTGTTGCCCTATCTGCCCCAAACCTGCATCTTGTCGGACATTGCATCGGTAAAAACCGGGTTGAAGGAGTTTTACGCCGAGCGCAACCGCCCCTTCGTTTCCACGCACCCGATGTTTGGACCTACCTTCGCGAGCCTCAGCGATTTAAGCACGCAAAGTGCGATCATCATTTCGGAATCGTCGCACCTCGGCAAAGTGTTTTTCCGCGATTTGTACCGGAGGCTGAACCTCGGCGTTTTTGAATACAGCTTCGAGGAGCACGACAAAACCATCGCCTATTCGCTGTCCATACCCTTCGCTTCCACTTTAGTTTTCGCGTCTGTGATGGAGCATCAGGAAGCGCCGGGGACGACTTTCAAAAAGCATATGAACATTGCCCACGGGTTGTTGTCGGAAGATGATTTTTTGCTGACGGAAATCCTTTTCAACCCCTACACACCGCAACAATTGGTGTCAATCCGCGAGAAACTGAAAGAATTGCTCGCGATTATCGAGGCGAAGGACGGCGAAAAAATGAAGGCTTTCCTCATGCGGGTAAGGAAGAATATAGAATAAACTTAGACGATTGACAAAAAAGGACAAAAAGACGTTGGGGTGCGCCGTCCTTCCGCGTCAAGCGCGGAATGACGGTGCGCAATTCGGCAATCCTGACGGAATGTAATAAATCGGCATTCAAAAAAAGGAATTGAAGGACGGAAATGACGGCGTATCCCCAAACGTCCGAACCTCTGAACGTCCAAACGTCCGAACGTCTTTTCGTCTTGATTCTTGGTTCTTGAAATTTCACATTCTTTCCGGCACTTCAATACCGAAAAGCCGCATACCTTTCTTGATGGTTAGCGCGATGTTTCTCGACAGCGAGAGGCGGAAGGCGCGTAGAGCCTCGTTTTCTTCGCGAAGGATTTGGTAGTCGTGGTAGAATTGGTTGTATTCCTTTACCAGATCGTAAACGTAGTTGCCGATGAGCGACACGTTGTATTCCGCCCCGGCTTGTTTTACCACCGCGTCAAATTCGGCGAGCATCTGCACCAAGCCCTCTTCTTTTTCCGAGAGGACAAGGCTTTTGTTGAGCTTTTCGGGGATCGCGATGCCTTGTTCCGCCGCCTTGCGCAAGATGGATCGGATTCGTGCGTGGGTGTATTGGATAAAGGGTCCCGTATTGCCGTTGAAATCAATGGATTCCTTGGGGTTGAAAGTCATATTTTTCTTCGGATCGACTTTCAGGATAAAGTATTTCAACGCGCCAAGCCCGATGATGCGGGCAATGTCGTCGGCTTCTTCGGGCGTGCAATCGTCGAGCTTGCCAAGTTCCTTCGATGTTTCGCGGGCGGTTTCCACCATCTCGGCGATCAAGTCGTCGGCGTCCACCACCGTTCCCTCGCGCGATTTCATCTTGCCTTCGGGCAGTTCCACCATACCGTAGGAAAAATGCACCAAGCCTTTCCCGAACTCGAAACCGAGCATATCGAGCAAGATGGACAGTACTTGAAAATGGTAATTCTGTTCGTTGCCCACCACGTAAATCATTGTGTTGATGGGATAATCGTCGAAGCGGAGTTTTGCCGTGCCGATGTCTTGCGTCATATACACCGAAGTACCGTCGTTGCGGAGTAAGAGCTTGTGATCCAATCCGTAAGGAGTGAGATCAGCCCACACCGAGCTGTCGTCTTTCCTGTAAAATTTCCCTTCCGCCAAACCGCGTTCAACTTCTTGTTTTCCGGCGAGATAGGTGTTTGATTCGTAGTATATTTTATCGAAATCGACGCCGAGTTTTTTGTAGGTTTCATCGAAACCCCGATACACCCAGGCGTTCATTTTTTGCCAGAGTTCGCGGGTTTCCTTGTCGCCGTTTTCCCATTTCAAAAGCATTTCGCGAGCTTCCGCCATCAACTTCGATTGTTCTTCCGCCTCTTTTTGCGACAATCCTTTTGACTGTAATTCAGCGAGTTCACGTTTATATTTCTTGTCAAACAACACGTAGTAGTCGCCAATCAGGTGATCGCCTTTCTTTCCGGATGATTCGGGCGTTTCGCCACCGCCCCATTTTTTCCACGCCAGCATCGACTTGCAGATGTGTATGCCGCGATCGTTCACGATATTGGTTTTTACCACTCGTTTCCCATTGGCTTTCAGCACTTCGCAAAGCGAATGTCCGAGCAGGTTGTTGCGCACGTGTCCCAAGTGCAGGGGCTTGTTGGTGTTGGGTGACGAGTATTCCACCATAAACAGCGGCGCGTTGTCGCCGACGGGCGTAAACCCGAAATCGGGCTTCGCGGCAATGTAGTCCAACAACTCAATCCAAACTTCTGAAGCGACACTCAGGTTCAGAAATCCCTTGATGACGTTAAATTCGGCGATGAACGAGGTTTTCGAGAGCAGGTGCTCGCCGATTTCCTGTGCGGTTTGTTCGGGGTTCTTCCTCGATATTTTGAGCAGGGGGAAAGTTACCAGCGTATAATGCCCCTTAAATTCCTTTTTCGTTTTTTGGAGCGTGATTTGCGCCGCGTTCACGTCCGCACCGTAAAGCTCTTTTACGGCGGAGGCGACAATTTCTTGGAGTTTATTTTCGATGTCCATTGGTTTTCGTGTTGTTTCGGAGTGCAAAAATAGTAAGAAATTGTTTTTAATTTTACGAATGAAATATTTTGTTTCTTCTTTTATGCTGTTTTTTGCTTTTTATTTGAAGATTTAGCGGGCTAAATTTGTCATTTAATCATATAAAAAACAAGTCTTTGTTTATTGTTGATAACTTTTTCATAAAAAAAGTGGGAAAAAGTGGTAGATTGTGGGATATTTTTGTAATTTTACGGCGTTTAACAAAGGGGATGGAAAAACAAGGCAAAATGGCTCAGTTTTTAGGAAATATAGAAACAAAAATCGACGCGAAAGGGCGGGTGGTAGTGCCTTCCGTCTTTCGCAAGCGGTTGCAGGGCGAGGGCGAAGAGTTTCTCGTGCTGCGCAAGGATATTTTTCAAGATTGCCTCGTGCTTTACCCCGGTACGGTTTGGGGAAGGGAAATCGAAACGCTTCGTGCCCGGCTCAACAAATGGAACCGTGAGCAACAGCAGGTTTTTCGCCAGTTCGTGCTCGACGCGGAACGCATCGAGATGGATTCCATCGGGCGCGTCCTGATTCCGAAACGATATTTGCAGTTGGTGTCCATCGAAAGCGACGTGCGCTTTTTGGGCGTGGACGATACCATTGAGGTGTGGGCGAAAAGCAAATTGGACAAGCCTTTGGTTGACCCCGATGATTTTTCGGCGCAGATTCAAGAGCTGATGAGTTGATATATACCTACTTGAGTTATTTATTGTGAAAGTTAGAGGATAAGATTCGTAATTGACAAAAATCCGACAAATGAAGGAATACCATACACCTGTTTTGCTGAACGAAAGCGTGGACGGACTGAATATACAGCCCGGCGGGGTGTATGTCGATGCCACTTTCGGCGGTGGGGGACACGCTCGCGAAATCTTGCGACGATTGGGGAAAAACGGACGTCTGTACGCCTTCGATCAAGATGCCGAAGCCTACGAGAACCGCATCGACGATGAGCGTTTCGTTTTCGTGCGGGGCAATTTCCGGTATTTGAAAAATTTTCTTCGTTACCACGGAATGGCGCAAGTTGATGGCGTGCTCGCCGATTTGGGCGTTTCGTCGCACCATTTCGACGATTCGTCGCGGGGCTTTTCCTTCCGTTTCGACGGCGATTTGGATATGCGAATGAATCGTCAGGGGGGCAAGAGCGCGGCTGACGTGCTGAACGGCTATTCCGAGGGGCAGTTGGCGAACCTTTTTTTCTTCTACGGCGAATTGAAAAGCGCACGAAAAATGGCACAAGCCATCGTGTCGCGCCGCGAAAAAGAGCCGATTAAAACGGTTGCCGATTTCCTTTCCGTGATGGAAGCTTTCGCCTTCCGCGACAAAGAAAAAAAGATTCTCGCGCAAGCGTTTCAGTCCCTGCGCATCGAGGTAAATGATGAGATGGAAGCGTTGAGGCAGATGCTGCGGCAGGCTTTGGACGTGTTGCGCGAGGGCGGCAGGCTGAGCGTAATTTCTTATCACTCGATCGAAGACCGGATAGTGAAAAACTTTTTCCGCACCGGAAATTTCGAGGGCGAGGCGATAAAGGACTTTTTTGGAAACCCAATT
>JAISYO010000157.1 GCA_031269865.1 Dysgonamonadaceae bacterium
ATAGCGGATAACGACAAACAAAACGGCCGTTACGAAGCACAAAAGGGCGACGGCGTTGAGCAACGCCGTGTGTTGCGCGGGACAAAGAAAACTCATCAGGAAAGGGGTTAGAAACGCGCCCACGCCAAAGAAAACGCCCAAGAGGTTGAGGTTGGCAATCTTTTCGTTTTCGGAACTCAAATCGGAAACCAGCGCACTCGTTGCGCCGTTGATAACCCCACCGCCAATGCCGAAGAGCAATATGCAGATTTTCAGCAAATAATGATTTGTGGCGTGCGCGATGCCAAAAAAACCGATTCCGAGAAAGAGCGAAGCCGTCGCCAACACCCAGCGGTAGCCGTGGCGATCGCTTATGGGACCGAAGCTGATGGAACCCAGCAACAAGCCGAGGGGCAAAATCAGGAACAATTCCCCTGCCGCCACCTCGTCCAAGCCGAATTTTGTCTTCAAGCCCGGCAAAATGGAACCGATGATAACCATCGAAACGCCGAAAAGCAGAATGGCGACGAAAACGGAAGCGAAAGCTATTTTTTTGTTCTTCATCCTATATTATCTATTTGAACATTAACATATTAGCACATTAGTTTACAGAGGCAATCAACCTGTTCTGAATGCAATAGAAAGTCAGTCCCGAAACGGTTTTGATGCCCGTTTTCGAGATGATGTTTTTCCGATGCGTAAGCACCGTGTTGAGGCTGATGTGCAACAGCGCGGCAATCTCTTTGTTCAAGCGTCCCTGCGCGATGAGAATCAGGATTTCCTTTTCCCTGCGGCTCAGCAACGCGCCGTTGGCGGTGGAATGCGGTTGTTTGTTGTCGTCGGAAATGGAATGTTCCAACCGTTTGAAGTCGGACAAATCCATCGCCTTCAATTTGGGAAGCAAAACCTTCTTCCTCAGCCGGTTGTGGATTACCAAATCTTTTTCGAGCGAGCCGATGGAAATGACGACGGCGTAGCACAAATTTTGATTATATTCCCCCAAAACGTGCTTGATGAGAATACTTTTCAAATCGTGCAACAACTCGTGCGGATAGGCAAACTCGCTGTCCAAACTGTTTTTGAGGTGCGATTCAAGCTCGTCTTTGAACTGCATAAACACCTGACGCAGAAGCCCCAACTCTTTGTTGTCGGAACCGTTCATCGCAATCAGCGCGTTGAAGTGCCGCTCGATGTTGGGGACACGTTCCGTGATGTAATTCTCGATGGTATGCAGGAAATAGTCCGCCACCATTCCGGCTTCGAGCAAGGGCAGTTGATCGTCGGGGGCATAGTTTTCGTTCAGGCAAACGTTGAGCACCACCAACAAGAAATCTTCGCTGATACCCAAATCGGAACAGATTTTCTCTATCGTTTTGTCCCCCACCCCCAAATAAATGCCGAATCGGTTCACAATGGGAATCAATTCGGGATATTGCGAAAGCACGTCGCTCAGGACGGCGTTTTTCGCAAGGACGGCGGACGGTATTTTTTTTCTTTTTTCCGTGGGACTAATCGTTTAAGTCAAATTTTGAGGCTGTAAAATTAGCAATTATTTTCCGCGTGCGCAAGTTATTGCCGTTTCTTAATTTTCTTCTAACTTGAAACGCACCCGCCAACGCCCGTTTTCGTAATCGTGGCTGATGATTTTGAAACGCCCGATTTCCGACGTGTTCCCCACGTGTGCGCCGATGCAGGCGCAAGCATCGTAATCGCCCACCCTGACGATGCGAAGGGTTTCCGGCACGTTGTCGGGCAGTTTCGACAAATCCACCATTTCAGCCGCTTCCGCAAGGGGCAAAAATTCTTCCGTAACCGGTAAATAGCTGTCGATAACCGCGTTTACCCTTTCCTCTATTTGCCCTATCTGCTCTTCCGTCGGGGCTTCGGCGAGGAAATAATCACACTTGCTCTTTTTGCGCTCGATGTGCGCGTTGCGGGAACGCGGACAGCCGAAAATCCGCTGCATCGTTTGGTTGAGGATATGTTCCGCCGTGTGCATCGGCGGATATTCCTGCTTGTTGTGTCCGTTCAATTCCATATTGTTGATGTTTGTTTTATAGCAGTTTAGCCGTTAATTTCACTACCCATTTTCGCGGCAGGAAACGGTTGGCGTTGGCGATGACACGGTTCATTGTTCCGTGCACCGCCACGGCTTTTCCTTTCAGCATCGCTTTGTAGCCGTATTCCGCCACCTGCACGGGTGTCGGCAGTTTTTGTCGTTTTACCATTCCGCTCGCCTTCATTCGAGAATCTTCCATAAAATAAGTCGCGGTTGGACCGGGGCAGAGAGCCGTAACGCTGATGCCCTGCTTGTTGAGTTCCTGCCCTACAGCTTCCGAAAAACTCAGCACGTAGGCTTTCGTGGCGAAATAGACTGCCATTTTCGGACCGGGTTGGAAAGCCGCCGTAGATGCCACATTGAGTATTTTCCCCGGTTTCCGCCCCTTCCAATCTTTCCCGAAAAGATAGCACAATTCCGTCAATGCCGATACGTTCAAGTCAATCATCTGGCGGTAACGCACCCATTCCGTGTCGGAAAAATAGCCGTAGTCGCCAAATCCGGCGTTGTTGATGAGGTAATCCACCTCGATATGTTGCCGTTTTATTTCGTCGAAAAGGGCTTTGGGTGCATCGGGGCTCGACAAATCTTTCGCGATAACGTACACGTTAATAGGAAATTGAGCTTCCAATTCGGATTTGATTTCCAATAATTCCTTTTCGCTTCGCGCCGTCAGCACCAAATTTCCTTTCGAGGAAGCGTGAAGGCGAGCCATTTCCAAGCCGATACCCTTCGACGCCCCTGTAATCAATGCAGTTTTATTCATCTTAACAATAATTAAGCAACAAGTTTTAAACTATTTAATAGAAACTTCGTCCTAATACCGCATAAAGATAAGTTTTATTTATGGATCAATACAAATAATTTATTGTTGTTTATGAAAAAAATTCTATTAACATTAGGCGCAGCCCTCTTAATGACGGGGTTGATGGCGCAAAACAACGGGGGAAATTACAGACCCGAACGTATGTCGGTTAAAGACCGCGTGGATCGTATGGCGAAAAGCCTCGAACTTACTGATCAGCAGAAGAAAGATCTCACGACTTTCTACACTGAAATGGACGAACAGATGAAAAAGGAAAGGGAAAGCGGAACGCAAAGAAGCCGTGAAGAAATGGGCACCCGAACGAAAGAAATGAACGATAAGGTAAAAGCCATTATCGGAAACGAAAAATTTGAAAAATGGCAGAGTACGCGTCCGCAAAGAGACACAAACGCACCCGACAGGGAAGGCGCAGGCAACAGACCGAATGCGAGGGCTTCGCAAGGGCAAGGCACCCCACCTGCAAGTGTTAGCCCCGAAGAACAAGCCGAATGGCTGACGAAACGCTTGGATTTGACGCCAACCCAAAAAGCCGCCTTGGTTAAACACTTTACCGAAGCGAAAGCCAAACGCGAAAGCGCAGGGAAAGATGTTCAGAAATCCGACGCGGATCGCCGCGCCGAATTGCAAAAGGCTCGCGATGCTGAAAACGCCGAAATTGCAAAAATCATCGGCAAAGAAAAAATGGAACAGTTGAAAAACCAACGCAGAAATTCCACCGAAAGAAAATAACGATAAGGACGTGCTGTTTTTGAAAGGGTAAATTTCTCATTTTTACTGCATTTTAGAAACAAGCACTTATATAAAAACCCCATTGCTTTATTTTTAAGGTAATGGGTTTTTTTATTGCGTTTTAGAAGCTGTTTAAATTTTTCAGAAAACAATAATAAATGATTGAAAATCAGCTTGTTGGTTGAGAAATATTTTGTATCTTTGTGATTATCAGCCAAATAATTACAACATGGCTACAAGAACCTCACTGAAAATCAGTACAAAAGTATAGAAAAATTTTTAGAAAACAAAATGCGAAAAAGGGAACACAGTCTGCGCAGATTCAACATTCTTACTCCCATCTCTTTCAGAAATTTACGAAATTCCTCAATGCCTTTTCGAGATTTACGCCGGGTGTCAGGTGCAGGGCGTGGAAGCCCATTTCTTCCGCCGCACAAACGTTCACGCCGTTGTCGTCTATAAAAATGGATTCTTCGGGTTTCAGGCGGTAACGATCGAGTAGGATTTGAAACAGCCGTTTATCGGGTTTTACCAATTTTTCCTCGCCGGAAACCACTATGCCGTCCAAATCCCCAAAAAAATCGTATCGCGCCATCGCGATGGGCAGGGTTTCTGCCGACCAATTCGTCAATCCGTACAGCTTGTATTTTTGTTTCAAGGGCTTTATCAACGCCACGTTTTCTTCCAAAATACCGCCGAGCATATCGCCCCAACGCCCGTAAAACAGGGCTATTTCGTCTTTGTATTCAGGATATTGCGCTTGCAAAACAGCCGTGGCTTCCGACAAGGGATGTCCTGCATCTTGCTGTATATTCCATTCCGGTGTGGCGATTTCCGAAAGGAAAAAATCCATTTCCTCTTTGGTGGCGAAAACTTTTCGGTATAGCAATTCGGGATTCCAATCAATCAGGACACCCCCGAAGTCGAAAACAATGTTTTTGATGCGCGGCATAGTCATTTTTTTAATAAGAAATTGTTTTGAATTTTACGAATGATGTATATTTTTTTTCTTTTATGCTGTTTTTTGCCCTTTTCCGTGTCTTTGGACTTTCCTTTCTTTCAAATAGCCCGCTATTTGATGCGAAAAGAAAGCCCAAATCAAAAAAGCCGCCTTCCTATTCCTTCCCCCTTGTGGGGGAAGTCCCGTAAGGGATGGGGCAAAATGACTAAAAAACACCGCATAAAAAAATTCAAAACAAATTCTGGGGGACAAAGATACAACATATCAAAAAGGGCTGTTCGTAAAATTAGTGTCAAATTTTATCCGTACAGGCTCATTCTTGTTAAAAAAACCAAAATGCGTTTCCGTCAATCAAATACATTTCTTATTTTTGTCCATCGAATCATCAAAAGGGCATTATGTATTTATCCCAATCGCAACGGAACATATACTGCAAAATTTTTTATTTCCTGCTCATTTCTTTGGCTTTGGCATCTTGCGGAACGAGCAAAAAAGTCGCCATCAGCGAAAGCAGCCCCGGTTCCCTCGAAAAAGATTTGATTGCATACGGAAAAAAATTCCTGCACACGCCCTATCGTCCGGGCGGACAAACTCCCGGCGGTTTCGATTGTTCGGGATTCACGTCTTTCGTGTATCAAAAATTCGGTTATCGGCTTCACAAAAGTTCATCGGGGCAAGCCCTGCAAGTTCCTGCTGTCTATGAGCGCAAAGAGTTGAAAATCGGCGACTTGGTTTTCTTCGAAGGACGAAAGCAAAACGGAAGCGTGGGACACGTGGGAATCGTTACCGAAGTGAAAGCGAACGGACAGTTCCGTTTCATTCATTCGTCCACAAGCAACGGTGTTATCATCTCGTCATCGGAAGAACCCTACTATAAATCGCGCTACGTGAAGGGGGGGCGCGTGATAGACGGCAACAAGTATTACAGCGCAAAACGGACGAAAGCCCCCAAAAAACAGGTTTCAGAGAAAGAAACAAGCCGAAAGCAAAAGGCTGAAAAGAAGGACATAACCGTCGTCAATCCCGATAACACGCCCCAATTAACCTCATCGCCCGGCGCAGAAACTGCAATAAAAGAAAGTTCCCCCCTTCCCATCAACAAAGCACGGCAAGAACCGGAAAACCGCGAAAAAGAGAAGGAACGAATCATACAGATCATACAATCGGCGATGTCGCAACAAGAACCAACCACCGTCCCCAAACCTGCCGTAACCGTCCTTCCCGAATCGGAAAATGCCGACGATTATAAACGCAACTGAATTTGCTTTTGCGCTCAGCTTTCACTATCTTTTCATAAGATAAGATGCGCTTCGGCAAAAAAATCAAACAAGTTTGTTTTCTTTTGCGCTCAGCTTTCATTATCTTTGCAGCCTCAAAACAAAAAACGACATTAATATGATAACGACAGACCAACTTAAAGACGTGTTGGAGCGCGAGTCCGCGCTGAGGGGGTATCTTTGACGTCGATGCAAAGATTATACAACTCGAAGAAGAAGAACTGAGGACACAATCGCCCGATTTTTGGGAAGACACAAAACGTGCCGAGGCACAAATGAAAGTGGTTCGGGAATTGAAATTTTGGATCGGCGCGTACAACGAGGTAAAGGCAGCGACGGAAGAGTTGCAACTCGCTTTCGACTTCGTGAAAGACGAAATCGTTACCGAAGACGAGGTGGACAACGCCTATGCGCAAGTCATCAAGCTCATTGAGAACCTCGAACTCAAAAATATGCTTCGCCACGAAGAGGATAAACTCGGCGCGGTGTTGAAAATCAATGCCGGCGCGGGTGGAACCGAAAGCCAAGATTGGGCTTCGATGCTTTTCCGTATGTACCAACGATGGTGCGAGGACAAAGGCTACAAAACCACCGTTACCAACTGGCAGGACGGCGACGATGCCGGCATCAAAACCGCCACCTTGCAGGTGGAAGGCGAATTGGCTTACGGTTTTCTGAAAAGCGAAAACGGCGTCCACCGCCTCGTGCGCGTGTCGCCCTATAACGCGCAGGGAAAGCGTATGACATCGTTCTCGTCGGTTTTCGTGGTGCCCTTGGTGGACGATTCCATCGAAATCAATATCAACCCTGCCAATTTGAGTTGGGACACTTTCCGCTCGTCGGGGGCTGGCGGACAGAACGTGAACAAGGTGGAAACCGGTGTCCGCCTGCACTATATGCACAAGGACGAAGATACCGGCGATGAACGCGAAATCGTCATCGAGAACACCGAAAGTCGCTCTCAGATGGGCAACCGCGAAAATGCCCTGCGCCTACTGAAATCCCAACTTTACGAAATAGAACTCGAAAAACGCCGTGCCGCACAAGCCGAAATCGAAGCCGGAAAGAAAAAAATTGAATGGGGTTCGCAAATCCGAAGCTACGTGTTCGACGATCGCCGCGTGAAAGATCATCGCACAAACCACCAAACTTCGGACGTGCAGGGCGTGATGGACGGCGATCTCGACGGGTTTATCAAAGCCTATTTGATGGAGTTCGGGGTGGATGATTAATGCGCCAATAGGTTAATTTTTCAATAGTTCCATTAAATCTAAGGGATGCGCCAATGTTGTTTTCGCACCGTTGGAAACAATTTCTTCTTTCGTCCTGAAACCCCATAGCACCCCCACCCCATACATTCCGGCGTTTTGGGCGGTCTGCATATCCACGCCCGAATCGCCAATGTAAAGCACTTCATCGGGTTGAACGCCAAAACTCTCGCTGATCTGCAACGCAGCCGCCGGATTGGGCTTTTTGAGGGCTTCGGTGGTAAAGCCGACCACCTTGTCGAAATAGCCAGGCGTCAGGGTTTGCACGATGTTTTTGGTAAACTCGTCGGCTTTGTTGGACAGAACCCCCAATTTCATACCGCGCGATTTCAGCTCGCCGAGCAAATCGGTAATCCCATCGTATGGACGGGTTTTTACCACGTAGTTGCGGCTATAAGCATCCATCATCAGTTGGTAACACTCCGCGATGATTTCGTCGTCGCGGGCCGCTTCAGGCAGGGCGTTATGCACAAGGTTGCGGATGCCCCTGCCGACAAAATAGCGGTAAGCCTCCCTCGGATGGACGGGAAGCCCGCGACGAGACAGCACACTGTTCATCGCATCTGCCAAATCATCGAGGGAATTTACCAGGGTGCCGTCCAAATCAAAAATTGCTGCTTTGAAGTTCATTTTTGAAAGTTTATTACTCCGGGTTTCCTTTCGCCGTTAATTATTTCCCCATTGATTATCAACGTGCTATTGGGGAACATTTGTTTCAATCGTTCAATGCCGGCATCGTCAATTTTCCCCGATAAGTGGAATTGCCCAACCGCTACTTTCGAAAATTCGTCGGGAACGATGATTTTGTCGGTAAAAGCCATTCGCAGATATTGTATTTTTGCCTTGTGCAAGAGCGGTTTGGGAAAATCCGACACTTTCAACTCAATAAAATCCGATTCCGCAAACGATATCTGCAAACCGATTTCGTCCACGTCCTTTTTGCGAATCATCCACCCGATTTTTGGCGTCAATGTAAAATTCTGCTCGTCTTGCTCTAAGCCGACAAAACCTGCCCAAAGTTCAAGCGGAATCTGCTTTTTTGTCTGTTTGTCAATATATTGCAAATCAACTTTCACAATCTCTTGGGGCAATTTGGCACCTTGGGCATCTCCTTTGAGTTCTTTCAAATTATTTCTGTTGCCCTCTTTGTCGTAGGGGAAAAATTTCACTATCCAACCGTCGATTGTCAAAGGCGGTCCGCCACATTTTCGGGTTAATTCTTCGGCTTTTTTCTTGAAGATATTGCGCCAAAAGGCTTTGTCTATCTTGCCTTTTGACGTTTCGATTATTTTCTGCAAAACGGGTTCCAATTCTTGCGTCCACCAAGCAAGTTCGTATTTTTCAAGTCGTTGCGTTTTTTCCAACACCTTTTCCCAATCTTCCGTCGTCCCCTGCAAAGTTATTTCGGGAATGCCGCAAACGACGTACATTACAATGTATTCGAAATACGAATCCATCGCCTGCATTATGGTAATTTCGGAAGCGACTTTTTCGACAGGCGTTGTGGTGGAAAAATCGGAAGCCAAAACGTTTATCAGTTCGCTTCCTACTCGTTGCCCAATCTGTTGGGTAAATTTCGGAAAAATATCTTCCCACTGTTTTTCGGATAGTTGGGCAAGTTCGGTCTCCGTTTCAACCACCAATTGTGATTTCCCTGAAAAATTGACAAAATGAGGACGCAAATTTTCGGAATTTGCATTCACGTGTTGCGCAAACCCCTGACTGATAAGCAACCAAATCATATCGGGCGAAATCACAAACGGACGGTGTTGCGCATAAGCGGAATACAGCCCGTCGAAAAACGGATGATAACCGAGATTGACAAGTCCGCCTTCCCTTGCATTTTTCGCAACGATGTCGAAAGGAAAATCAACGGAATCTTTTTTCAATCGGTATTCATTAATCTGTGATTCTTTGAGTATCAAACTCTTATAAATGTCATCGTAGCTTTTCACAGGCAAAAGACCTTCCGGTTTCGACAATTCCTCAATTTGAAATGTCAAACCCTGCGGTTTCTGCGCAAATACGGCGCAAACGCCGAAGCAGCATATCATCGTAACAATCAATGTCTTTTTCATATTTCCCCCTTTTTTTGAGTTTGTTTCGCAAAGGTACGAATTTTAATGCACTTCGGCAAAAATCAAATTCATTTGATTTTGCTCTCAGCTTTCATTATCTTTGCAAAAAAATAAACGACGAATATGATTCACTCAATGACCGGATACGGCAAAGCCCTCGCGGAATGCCCGAACAAAAAAATTATAGTAGAGATAAAGTCGCTCAACAGCAAGCAATTCGATCTTTTCACGCGCATTCCCTTCGCTTACCGACAAAAAGAAATCGCGTTGCGCAACTACCTCAACAAAGAGTTGGAACGGGGGAAGGTGGATTTGAGCATCACGGTTGAGCAACTGTCGAAAGACGTTTCGGCAAAAATTGATTTCAACGTGCTGGAACAATATCATCGGGAATTGAAAAACGTTTCGCAAAAATTGGGTGTCGCCGAACCGCAAGATTGGCTTACCACCATCTTGCGCCTTCCCGACGTAACGAGGCAGGATATGGAAGAGTTTGACGAAACTGAATGGGAAGCCGTCGAGAAAGCCCTCGAAAAAGCCACGGCGGAAATCGTCGCGTTCCGCATTCAGGAAGGCAATATGCTTTCGGATATGCTGACTTCGAAAGTAGAAAACATTCGCAACCTGCTTCAAGCCATCAAACCGTTTGAGGCGGAACGGGTGGAACGGATAAAAAACAAAATCACGGAAAGTATCCTCAGCTTGGGGAATATCGATTACGACAAGAACCGCCTCGAACAAGAGATGATTTATTACATCGAAAAACTTGACGTGAACGAAGAAAAAAGCCG
>JAISYO010000081.1 GCA_031269865.1 Dysgonamonadaceae bacterium
TATCGGTATTGGAACTGCCTATAACTACTATATTTTTCATGATTAACGTATTGTACTTGTGCCACAAATATACGAAATATATTTTAAAAGTTGCGCGTAATCCCAGAGATACAAAATCAAATAATCGCTGCTTCTACCGTTTCGGTGCTGTTTGAGACGCCGATGAGGCTTCGATACTGAGTTCGGCTGCCGATGCCCAAACTTTGCCGTGTACTTCTGACAGGGCTACAAGTTTGAAGTAACGCGCCACGGGGCGTGAGGGTACAGCAACTGTCTGAGGGCTGTTTACGTTGCGAAACTCGCCTTTGACGACAGGCTCGCCCCAGCTTTCGGCGTCGTTGCTGAAATACAGTTCGTATGCCTTTATGTTGCCGTTGTCGCCGTCGCTGCGTGCGGTGTAAATGAATGCGTTTACCTCATAATAGCGTTGCATATCTATCACGATCTCGTGCGGATACGACGGCTCGTTGTCGCCCCAACGGGTATGCCAGATAGTCAAATTATTGTTGTCGATGGCATTGGCGGCGGTTTCTTTTCCGCCGGCATCGCTCGAAAAACGGATTACTCGCCATGGTGATTTATCCACAAAGACACCGAACACGGCAGAAGTTTTCATGCTGTTCTGACGTCCCTGAGCCTGAGCGTAAGCTTCCACACGTCCCCCTTTTTCGAGAACAAAGGGCTGCGAATAAGGCTTGAAACCGTTCTTGTCTATACTGTAATAAATTGTTGAGCCGACAGTCGGCGACGACAGAGATATTTTTCCTGTCTGCATATCGCGTTCGATTTTTACGGGGGCGCAGACAGGACTTGCTACCCGCGCTTTTGCCGATAACTGCTCTTTCGACAAGGGTGCGTTCAATGGGAAAATCATAAAATCGAAAAGCGTTGTCCCTGCATAGAGTTCGTATTTGGGCAACGGATCCTGTCCGCAACTTGCATTTCCGAGCGGACGTTGAAGGGCGTCCAAATACACCACCGTATTTTTTCTTAAATCAAGCTGATAGGGATGACGCAAACGATGGTTTTCGCTGTCGAAAAAGTCCGAAGGGCGGTAATGTCCTGTGGCGGCAGCCATCATTTCGGGCGCGACAAAGAGCAATCCTTTTCCTGCCTCGTCTGCTATTGCCATCCAGTGCACGTCTTGCTTGCTGCCCATTTCCTGAGGAAGCACATAATCAGTCCATTGCTTCGATACTGTGCTGTTGTAAACGCCAGGGAACTCGCTTTCTTTGCGGTCGGGGTAACTTTCGCCCGGTCCGCATCCGAACCACGTCATTTTTTCCATTCCGGCAGGCATTTCGAGCATAAACCCTACTCGCGGCAGGATAACCCTCTTTACGACAGGATCTATCAGGCTGGAAACCAATATTATGCCGTCGTTCAGTATCTTAAACTGCGTTTGAACGGTAAAGGAATTGGCACCGATGCCTGTATATGTGTTGTTGATCGTCAAATCGACAGATTGTTTAGTATCAACTATCTGCCATTTTCCTGCCTCGACTGTCAAGTCTTTCAGTCCCATAGCAGCCCAAGAGCCTGTCTGCGTCTTGTCGTTTTCGGTACCAGGGCGAAAAACATTCAAGGTTAAAGCACTTGAAATAAGAGAAATACCTTTGTAAATATATTTTTCCAACTCGCCCGAAGTTTTGGAAAACTCAACGGAAAAAGCATCGCCGCTCACGGTAACGGACTGAGCATCGTCGCGGACATTCAATTTTCCCTTGCTGCCCGATGTATAGGCTGTTTTTGGGCTTGCGGCAAGCGGCAATTGTTCGGCAGCTACCTCATAGTTTGCATTTTCCCATAAAGTTTTGTTTTTCAATGTAACGTGAAAACGAACCGCATATTCGGCACCCGGCGCAAGGGTTTGAGGAAGCCCTTCGATGGAAATGTCCGCCGATTCGTGCGGTTTAAGCGCAGGCGTTGCAATCTTGCGCGAGTTTACCACCCGTCCGTCTTCCAAAATATCGTAAGTGATAAGCAAATCATCAATGCCGATATGATCGCGCTTATTGATGATTTGAACGGTTTTATTGTCGCTTTTCAACTTAAAATCAACAGGTTGAAGGATTTTCTTCACGTGCAGAGATTTTGACGAAATCGCACGGTTGCCAAACACGACACCATTGGTGCAAAAAGAGCCGTCGTTGGGTTTGTCGCCGAAATCACCCCCATAAGCCATATATGTACCCGATCCGTTCGGCACGGGGATTTCGATACTCTGATCAACCCAGTCCCAGATGAACTGCCCCATTAGCGCGGGATATTTTTCGTACAGATCATAATACTCGCGCATATTGCCGATCGCGTTGCCCATAGCGTGGTTGTTTTCGCACTGTACGTGCGGTTTGACTGTTTGTCCGCTTTCGTATTGCCTCAGTCGATCGGCGCCTACGGACGTGATATAGTCGATGTTTCCGTACATTGTGCTTGATATGTCGCAATAATTGCTGTTCCCCTCGTAATGTGTCGGGCGGGTTGTATCCAGCTCTTTGATAGCCTGTTCCGAGTATTTGTGATTGATTCCGTTGCCCGATTCGTTGCCCAGCGACCAGATGATTATCGAAGGATGATTTCTGTAACGCATAACCATATCGGCTACCCGTTCCACCATAGGCTGACGGAAACGCGGCTCGTTCGACAGCGATGTGTTGCCGTGGCATTCTACATTGGCTTCGGCAAGCACATACAAACCATACAAGTCGCACAAATCATAGAAATAGGGATTATTGGGGTAGTGGGAAGTCCTTACCGCATTGATATTCAATTGTTTCATCAATTTGACATCGGTTTCCATTTCTTCTTTCGATACCGTTCTTCCGTTTATGTGGCTGTGATCGTGGCGGTTTACGCCTTTTATCATTATCGGATTTCCATTGACGAGGAAAGCGCCGTTTTTGGCAATCGTTATTTCTTTGAAGCCCACCTTCGCGCCGCGTATATCTATCGTTTCTGATCCGTTTTTTAGACTGATAATCAGATCGTAAAGATACGGCGTTTCCGCTGTCCATTTCTTCGGATTGGGGACGGCTATACGAATGTTTGTTTTGCCTATAGCCGGGTTGCTGAGGGTTTGCTCGGCGATAACCGCGCTTCCGTCGGCGATTTTGGCTGTCAGCGACGACGTTTTCAGCTCTTTTCCCGATAATTCCACATCTATCAGTGCGGTGGCATTTTTGTAATCTTCGTCAAAATCCGTTCTGAAAAAGAAGTCCCTGATTTGAGTTTTGGGCGCAGACCAAAGAAATACGTCGCGGTGTATGCCGCTGAAACGCCAAAAGTCCTGACATTCAAGATATGAGCCGTCGGTAAAACGATACACTTCGGCTGCTATGGTATTGTTTCCGGCTTTGACATAGGGCGTTATATTAAATTCCGCAGGTAGATAACTGTCTTCCGAATAGCCGGCATAGTTTCCGTTAATCCAAAGGTAGAAACCCGCACCGACGCCGTTGAAACGCACGAATACGTCGCGTCCGTCCCAACCCGACGGAAGCGTAAACTCGCGTCGATAACTGCCCACGGGGTTGGGCATCGAAGCATAAGTCCAGTCGGCATCTCGCCGCACGATAACGTCGGGCCAGCCCCTTCCGCTACCGAAAGGATAACGTGTGTTGAGGTACAGAGGCGGATCGTAGTTTTTGTTGTTGCGAAAACCTTCCAATTGCCATACAGCAGGGACGCGAATATCGTCCCAATCGGCTGTGCTGTACTCGTTTTTATAAAAATCTTTCGGGCGGCTGTCGGGATCAGGCGTCCAGTGGAATTTCCACAATCCGTTGAGCGGCAAGTAGTATGGGGAATTTTCGACTGCCACCGAAGTGCAGGCTTGCACTTCGTCGCCGAAAGGAATGCTCACGGCAACCGCCTTTTCCTCATTGACACGAGTAACCGTCAGGTTTCTCCATTCTTCCGTTCCGTCGGGAACCTGAGCGTATGCCGCATCGCATAAGGTCATACAAACAGTTAATGCCACAAACAGGCGACTTGCAATTTTATACATAAGAAAATATTTTGCTTAATGATTAGAAAGCACAAATATAGTAATAATAAAAAATATACCGTACATTTTGTGAACATGCGGTATATTTTTTATTTAACTCGGCAGAGTTGAACCGGTTATTTTTTCTTCGTTGTTGTCATATAGTAAACAGCGCCGGTTTTTGTTCTATCTTGACGGTATCTACATCTCCGTCTTTTGAAGTTCCTACAACGTTATTTTTTTTTGTAGTTACAAGAATGACTCGGTATCAATGTTTTGCTCTTGTTCCAGCGTGTATAAAAGTTTGGAACATCAATGTCCGGTTCGCCTCTACGTTGAAATTTTGAGTATTGAGGCGGTAAAGTGCCCTGCCTTGTTTATACGGAAAACGGTCGTTGTATTGCATTCCGTAAGAGCCTCCGCCTTTGGTTGTTTTCACAACGATGGCGTAGCTCGTGCCGGCTTTAACCTGAATGTTCGGTTGCACGGTAACAAATTTCGGCGCCCAGCCGATGGCATCGGTTGGTACGACGATCGAACTTAAAGCATTGCCGATCGGCAAATAGTTGCTTCCTGTTTTGTAGATTTCAATCGTCAATCCTGCTTCGGGGTATCCGCTGCGGTGCGTGGCAAACGACACGGCAGTAAGCGTTCCGGTGCAGGTAGCCACAAAAGTTTGTCCTCTGCTACACGCATCTGTTATGTCGCTGAAAGTAGAAAAACCGTCGTTCCCAGACGAACAGTCGAGGTCAATGGGTGTTTCAGGCTCAAACGGCGTTTCTTCGATGGGAAGCGTTATAGCCCCCTGACATTCCAAGGGGGCAATCGAACCGTTGGCGTTAAACCTGAGTGGCGCCCAGTAGAAGTTGGCTAAGGATTCGTTTCTTGCCCCGTTGTTCCATAAATCGCTTCCATACAGAAAGATGGTGTCGCTTTCCAACTTAAATACCGAAACGAAAGAAGGTTGTCCGCCGCAGGAATTGGAACTGATTTTTGTGCCTTCCGTCCACGGACCAAGCGGGGCAGCTGCCGACTTGTAAGATGTCCCGGTCCCGCCACAATAGCCGCAATTCGGATCGGAATACAGAATATAATAAATGCCGTTGCGTTTCATCATTCCGGGTGCTTCCGTCCTTCCGGAAGTAACGTCCTTGACGTGTTTCCCGGTGCCGGAAGTATAATCTTCATTGAGTTTGTCTATTACGATCGTTCCGCCAGTCCGCCAGTCGGTATAGGCAATATAAGCCACGTCGTCGTCATCGACAAACAAGTCGTGATCGCCATTGTTCAAACCGGCAACCGGCGCATCGGAATTAACCGCCAACGTTGGTTCGGCTACTTCGGTAAAAGGTCCCGCCGGGCAGGAACTTGTAAATACGCGAAACCCAACCCGATTGTCATATACATTGATCCACAATACGTAATTGTTGTTTTTCTTGTTGTAAACAACGTGCGGACGAAAGCATCCGTATGTTCCGCCGTTGCAACGTTCTTGCCATATTTCGGTTTGGGTGTCAAACAAAAAACCTTTGTCCGTCCAATGAACGAGATCGCTTGAAGTGTAAACTTTGAAGCCGCAAAACGGGGCGTTGGTGTTTTGCCACTCAAAACCGCAATCGTAACTTGTTCCGTACAAATAATAAACGCCGTCGAAAAGGGCGATTTCGCCATCGTGGGCATCAACAGCTGCCGCCAAACCGTCGAAGCGAGTGATTTGCCGATTATCAACGAAGTTGATTAAAGTCGCCTGACGGGTTGTCTGCCCCACCGTCAATTGGCAGAATGGCATTCCAAAAGCCAATATCCCGAAGAAAAGAATTAATTTTTTCATCTGTACATCATTGCTATGTTGTTTGCGATCCCCAAAGATACAAAAATCTTAAAAGCAAACCACAACTACCAAACCCTAAAACTGTTTTTCCCGTTTTTCGCCGCCTCAAACGGACCGGGCGCGGGACCTGATTTTCTTGTATTACCCTCAAAATCAACGTCAAAACGAATTGGGCTGCCGTCGGGATTTTCATATCCTTCGCGGGGAAATTTCGCTTTGCCGAGCGTTTCGCTGTCGATAATTTTCGTTTTAAAGCCGCTAAACGACTGTAAATCAAAGAAAACATACAGTTCGTCGGCGCGTTCTTCGAGTGCAAAGGCAGGCTTGAAAGGGGGTTGCAGGATAATGTTTTTTTCGTCCTTAAAAGGCTCTGCCGCACTGTAATACGCATTACCGTCGGCAAACGAGGGATAAGCCTCCTTGCCGTAGGCGGGAACGCCATAATGCCGCTTTTCTTCTACCGACGCGGGCAGGAAAAGATTGTTGTAATACCGATCGTCGCCGTTGAGAATGATGGATAGCCCCGCAACTTCCGTACTGTGAGGCAGATGATAGGGCGTGTAGCGCGATTTTTCGGGGTTGACGCGCACCGCTCCCGCAAACAGGTTATGGACGAATGCCCCTCCTTGCGACATACTCCAAATATTTGTATTTGAGGCAAATACATTATTGTCGAGCAGAGTCGGACCGTGATTTACTTCCATATACACGTCTTCCGACCAGTTGGCGTACATCACATTGTGTGAAACCCTTGTTCCCTGCGCCATCCAATCGAGCCATAATCCCCTGTCGCAGTGATGAATACAGTTGTTGATGATGCGGGTGTCTATCGCCGCGTGAAACTTTATTCCGCCCATTTCCGCGCCCGAATATTGCGCCTTGGTATAAATATGGTGTATATGGTTGTTTTCAATCAGGCTGAAAGCCGCGCCCATAGAGCCGCAGATGCCTGTCTGTCCGCAGTCGAAAATCTCGTTGTTGCGCACCGTATGAGAGCCGATATTTTCACGCGACCAGCCGTTGCGTAGGGTGCGGAACGTAACCTCGATATAGTGCAGCGAGCCGTCGTAGGAAGGGTCTGCCGACCAGACGTTATGCCCCGTCCCGCGCTCTTTTCCGAGCGTGATGCCCGAACATTTTGCGTTGCTGATAACGCAGTTTTCAATAATCCAGCCCTTGTTCCAATGCGTGGCAACCATTCCGATTTGTTCAGCCGTCGGCGCCGCCCATTGCGAGGCTGCCTGACTAATATGGAATCCGCTGATTGTAATATAGTTAAGTCCAGCTTTTTCGGGATAAAAACAAGTGCGGCGGACACTAATTTCGACCGATTCCTTATTGGGATTGAATTTGTGAAAATTCGCATAAATAGTGGTGTTTTCATCGTCCGATTCGCAATACCATTTATATGTCGAGCCTTCCTCGTCGAGAGCACCTTTGAACGGCACTGGATTAATGACTTTCGAAAGCGAATCGGTTTCCCAAAGCGATTTGTCGTTGAGAAAAACCTCGCCGGTGTGTTGTGTCCAGCCGTGATTCCAATACCAGTCGCCGAAAATCGGGTCTTTGTAGGGGTTGTAATCGCCGAAAAACGTGTTCGACAGCGTGATTTTCCACACCGAGCCTTCCGTTTTTTCCCAACCTTTGACCGGCTCCGAGCCTTTGATTTCTACTTTTTCGCCTGCTGCGGCGCGATAGACAATGCGTTTTGCATCACTATCCCCGCCTCGCGGCGGGTTAATCCATTCGCGGTAAACGCCTGCGTGAACGGTAATTACGTCGCCTGCAACGGCCGCGTCGGCAGCGCGTTGGATAGTGCGGAAAGGCGCGTTTTCCGAGCCTTGATTTTTATCGTCGCCCTTGACAGAAACGTGGTATTCACGGGCAGAAAGTGAAGTTGCAAAAAGGAAAGTTGCCAAAACCGTTCCGAATTTGATTATTGATTTTAATTTCATAAAAATGGTATTTAGTTTATTGTTTGATATTCAGTATTATTTGCGATCCCAAAGAACCAAAATCTTGAAAGCAATTCACAACCCAACAGCCAATTTGCCATCGGGCAGGAAGCGAAGACGGTCAATGAAAACCATACGACGATCCCCGGTGGCGGCGGTGCGTGCGTGATAGACGCAGAAATGCTCATCGCCGACATTCAAAACCATACAATGTCCTGTCCCTGTAACGCTTCCACCCTGCTCAGTGTTCTTTTGCAAGATGGGGTTGTTAGTCGCTTTGACGAAGGGCCCGAGTGGACTGCGCGACGTGGCGTATCCTACGGCGTAGTTTTTCCCGCCAAAAAAATTAGCCGAGTACATTAGGTAATATAATCCATTGTGTTTTAGTATAAAAGAGCCTTCCGTCCAACGGCGGTTTACCTCGCGCGACGTTACCGAGCGACTTTCCCATTCTGCCTGAGGATCGTTCATTTTCGAGGGCGGTTGCAAAAGCAACACCGGCTCGCCGATGACACCCGAAAAGTCGGGTTTCAATTCTACGCCATACACCCAACTTTCCTCGATTTCTTTGTACAAGCCCTCTTTTTTAGCCCACGTAGCGACTTCGCTCTCAACTGGGTGTTTGTAGCAACACCTTGAATAATATAGATATACCTTGCCGTTAGCATCGTCAAACCAGAGGTTTGCGTCAATAATCGGATAGCCAGGATCGAAAACGGGACGGTTGAAAAGATCGCGAAAGGGTCCGGTCGGCTTGTCGGCAACCGCCACGCCTATACGGAAATTTTCCCCTTCCTTCGTTGGATTGTGTTTCCAGTTGGAACTGAACCACATATAGTATTTTCCGTTGCGCTCATAGACTTCGGGTGCCCAAAAACAGTCGGTTGTCCACGAATCTGCCGTTGCGCCTTGATATACAACACCTTCGTCGCGCCATTCTTTCAAGTCGGTTGATGAATATGCCTTGAAGCCTTTTACGCCTTCGGAGGTGCCGTACATATAGTACTTTTTATCAGATGATTGCAGAATAAAAGGATCGCCAAAAGCGACAGGAAGAGGGTTCGTGAATTGTTTTGCCGTTGCGATGTTTTGGGTTTGTATCTGTGGAGTGATATAAACCGGACTGGCACGAAGAATGTCATCGCCGCCGTTGTTGTTGCGGACGAAGCGGACAGGGGCGATGTACATTTCGCGAGGTTGCACTTTCTCGATACTTTTGTGGGCGTGGAAAGCCATCTGCAACTGCCCGCCCTTATCCGTGAAAAGGCAGTGATGCCCGGCGCCAACCAATCCGTAAGGGCGGCGCAGAATGGGGTTGCCCTCGTATTTTTTCCAGTCGCCCATAATATTATTCGTTGTGGCATAACCGATTGCGTAGTCCTGACTTTGATAGTCATTCGCCGAATAAGTCATATAATACAGCCCCTTGTGCTTGACAACAAAGGGTCCTTCCGTTACGCGGGCTTTAATGGTTTCCCAACCCTCAGAAGCACTGATGCAAAGATGTAAAGTGTTTATTTTGATTGTTTTAAGATCTTTTTCAAGTTCTGCAACCCATATCTCGTTGCCGTTCGTGAAGCGCACGTAAAACAGGTACGCCTTGCCGTCATCATCTATAAAGAGCGAATTATCAATGCCTTTCTCTTCCGCCATCGGTTTTCGAACGTCCTGTTTGAATGGTCCGAGCGGATTGTCGGCAACCGCTACGCAAATATGCTCATCGGCAGAGTAATACATATAAAATTGATTGTTTACGAGATACACTTCGGGCGCCCAAAACCACTTCTCGCCGTAAGAATCGTTTTTGTGAAGCGCCAACTGCGGTTCTTTCGTCCATCGTTTCAAATCGTCGGAAGTGTAAACCGCAATACCATCGGGCGAAGAGGTGCCGTAAGCATAGTATTTATCTTGATAATAAAGGATATACGGATCGGCAAGCGGTACTTTTGATTGAGGATTTGACGGATTGTTGAAAACCGGAACAGCAGACTCGGCGGAAGGCGTAAGCCCCTCAACAGAGGGCCAGCCGGCATCGTCCCATACAATCTTGTCCATACACAACACGCGCCCTTTTGACGGCTCGTTGCGCAGGTAGGAATGATACAGCATCCAGTCCGTACCCTCGTCGTCGGTTATGAATTCGGCGTTATGCCCCGTACCGGCAAAGATTGTATTTCCGTGTAAAACAGTGTCATAGTGATTATCAAACATCGACTCGCCTTTCTTGTTGAGGTAAGGTCCGAACATATTTTCCGATCGCCCCACAACGACGTGGTAAGTGCTCGATGCCCCCTCGCAACACGTTCCTGTTGAGCCGAAAAGGTAGTAATACTTACCGCGCTTCATCAGAAAAGAGCCTTCCGTACCTTGATTATCAAATATTTGCGTGTCTTTTCCGGCAATGCGTACTTTTTTCGCGCCGGGTTTAAGCGACAGTCCGTCTTCCGAAAGTTCGATGCAGTAAATTCCGCAGAAACTTCCCCATATCAAGTACTTATGTCCGTTATCCTCGAAATAGAACTGATCTATCGAGTTGTTTACGCCAATCGTGTTGCTGCGAAACAACGCGCCGTGATCGGTAAATGGACCTTCGGGGTTGTCCGCCGACGCTACGCCGATACCGCAAGTCTGCTGCCCACCCCAAACCGACATTGAGTAGTAAAGCACGTACTTGCCGTTGATAAAGGCGATGTCAGGCGCCCAAAGCCCACCGCGTGGCTCAAAAGTCGGGCGCGTAGCCTCGGTAAAAGCCGTCCCGACATAAGTCCAGTTCAGCAAGTCGTCAGAGTGGAAAATCGGCGTATTGCGCACGTCCTCAGTGCAATACAGATAAAAACTGCCGTCCGCTACGCGGATAACCGTAGGATCGGGCGTACTAATCGGCATTACCGGATTGCGATAGGTTTTGCCGTCAGCCGAAATCGGCTCTTTCTCAATCTGCGCCACCCCTTTGTTTGGTTGCGATAAGCAGCTGATTATCAATAAAAATAGAAATTTTTTCATTTGTCGTAAAGCATTATAAAATCACGTTAATATCATTGTGCGATCGCGACACGCCGAAGCGATCTGCCCTCTCACACATTTGTTTTTCGTCAGCAAAGATAACAATTTTTTCTAATTTTTTCGTAAAGCGAAAGTTATATGTCTGTTTGGCGAGGACGTGGATACGGATTTTTCGCAATGAAAATCCGATTTTCGCCCCATCTTGCCCTAAGAAGCTGTAAAATTTAAACAGCTTCTTAGAAACTATTTAAATTTTAACGAACTATTTTATTACAGTTTTTAAAGTTATTCTCAGCTGCTTTTTTCTGCTCTTTCAAGCGTCTTTTTCACTTTCCATTCTTGATTTAGCCCGCTAAATCTGCAAATGTAAAGTAAAAAATCCATCTTAAAATAGCGATAAAAAAGATGAGCTGTAAAATTTAAACAGCTTCTAAAACCGCAAAAATTTATGCAAATCAAGAAAAAAACGTCCCCCGATTTGTTTATCCGCAAAAAAAACGCTTATCTTTATAGCTGTTTTTTAGAAATTTACATATCAACAACACACCATGAATAGAAAATCATTTATCGCATTACTTGCAAGTATTTTACTATCAGTTAGTTTACTTGCTCAACAAGAAAAAGACATTCCCAAACTCGACAATCCCATGTCGGTTCAGTATCTGAAATCACACTTGCGGAAATCACACCCCAGATTAGTGCTGAACTCGTCTCTCGAAGGCATGGTTAGGAAGAAAATCAAATCCGATCCGGTGGTTAAAAATTACTACGAGGCTATCAAATTGAACGCGCAAAGTATTTTGCAAAAGCCTTATTTGCAACGTGTTATGACGGGGCGCAGATTGTTGTCCGTATCGCGTGAAGCTCTTTACCGCGTCAATATGCTCGGCATGGTTTACAGAATGGAAAAAGATCCTGCTATGCTCGAAAGGCTTAATAATGAAGTGCTTGCAATATGCGACTTCGCCGATTGGAACCCATCGCACTACCTTGACGTTGGCGAAATGTCGATGGCGGTGGCTTTGGCAATTGATTGGGGTGCGGACAAACTTCCTGCCACAACCGTTGAAAAAGCCATCAATGCGCTAATAACCAAAGGAATAGATCCGAGTTGGGGAAACGATGGCAAGAACGCAGGTTGGGCTTACACGGGTAACAATTGGAATCAGGTTTGCAACGGCGGCATGATAGCTGCGGCGATTGCCGTAGCCGAGAAAAACCCCGATTTGGCGGCTAAAACCATCAAACGCGCCCTCGACGGCATTCCCAACGCCCTTGCAGCCTATCTGCCCGACGGCGTTTATCCCGAAGGCTCGTCCTATTGGGAATATGGCACTGGATTTTCGGTTATTACCTGCGCCATGCTCGAAAGTGCCTTCGGAACGGA
The DNA here is from genome assembly GCA_031269865.1 of Dysgonamonadaceae bacterium. Lineage (GTDB taxonomy): Bacteria > Bacteroidota > Bacteroidia > Bacteroidales > Dysgonomonadaceae > JAISUH01. Next base: position 12,162 of record JAISYO010000081.1, read on the forward strand.
TTTCGGACATTCCAAACATAGTGCTTTCATGGCGAGCGCGATGTACAGAGTGATGATGAATGCCCCGTCCGGCTATTACTACAACTTTGCCGATTGCGGCGATCGTCGCGGCAAAAATGCCGATACCGAACTCGCATGGTTTGCCTCAAAGACAGGCAACAAGGCGTTTTTCGAGAAAGATCGCCTGCTTATGCCAGCCGAGGAGATGAGTCCGCTGACGCGAATTGGCGGTGCGGCATTGGTTTGGGTGGCACAGTATGAGGAAAAACAGGGTGTTGAGGTACCATCGGTTTGGTACGGGCGTGGCGACAATCCGATCGTGATTTTTACCGGCGACAACGGCTACTATTTCGGAGGCAAAGGCGGACGAGCCACCACCAACCACGGCAATATGGACGCAGGTTCGTTTGTGTTTGAACTCGAAGGCGTGAGATGGGTTATCGATCCCGGAAATCAGGATTACAACACCCTCGAACAGACGGGATTCGATCTTTGGAACAGCCGACAAAATAGCCAACGATGGACGTTGCTGACGAAAAACAACTTTGGACATAGCACCTTGACGGTTAATAATCAGTTGTTTATCGCCAACGGACAAGCTACTCTCGTTGAAGTAGGCGAAGGCTCGCAACCCTCTGCCCTGTTCGACATAACGGCACCTTATGGCGACTTCCTCAAAAGCGCGAAACGTACATTCACAAAGGATAGTCCGGCATCGCTCGTGATAACCGATCAAATAGAAACGTCGCCGAAAACGGAAGTCATTACATGGCAGTTGATGACAACAGCCGGAGTCGAAATCGTCAACGGCGGTGCGATCCTTCGTCAGGACGGGAAAACGCTTAAAATAAATAATTTATCACATTCGGACTATATGCTTTCGGTTATCTCGCTCGATCCGCCCCCGTTGGCTCTCGACAGGCGCATCAAAAATCTCAAACGCATTGAACTCATTATCCCGGCATGGACGTTCAAAACCGGTGTAGGGGAAATAAAAATACGGCTTGCCGCCGAATAAAAGACAAACTGAGCAAATTCCAATCCTCTCAACGACAACGATAACAACTTTCTATGCGAAAATAAAGAGCTAACATAGGTATTTCCTTACCTATGTTACCTCTCTGTTAGTTGCTTGGCTTTGACAGGGTTATCGGTGGTAATGTAATCAACGCCAAGTTGAATGGATTTGTTGAGATCGGATTCGGCGTTTACCGTCCAGATATTTACCGTCATGCCTAAATCGTGGGCTTGCTTAACCCATTCGGGGTGGGAATTTGCAAGGATTGAGTAGGTGTAATCAATGCCTTTGATGCCGAGTTCGTGAAGTTGGGCGGGAGTCTTGTCGCCGTTGAGGTAGGCTACAATGGCATTGGGTTGCAATTGGAGTACCTTCTTGCAGTTTTCGAGATCGAAAGCAATGTATTCAACGTTGTCCGTCATATTGGCAGCCTGAACTAAACGCACGCACTCTGCGGTAACAGCGTCGTTGCGCTCGCGGGTGCTATGGGTTTTTATTTCGAGGATAAGTTTCGTCGATGATTTTTTGCCCTGTTCGAGATAATCTTCAAGCGTAGGCATCTTTTCGCCGTTGGACAGTTTGAGATCCTTAACCTGAGCGTAAGTCGAAGTTTGAATCGTAACGCCACCATAGGACGCGTCGTGATTGAGCATTACCCTGCCGTCAGTTGTAATCCAAACGTCAAATTCAGAACCATAGACATTGAGTTTTTGCGCCTCTTCGAGCGATTTGATGGAGTTTTGCGCCGAGCCGGATATGTCCCAATAACCGCGATGAGCGATTACTTTGGTATTGATAACCGGCAGTTTATCAACAATTTCCATCTTTGCAAACCCGATAGGACACTGCACGGTGCCACGAACGATAGTAACCAGATACTTATCGGATACGAAATCGTTGGGTAACGTTATTTTGAGTGCGGATCCAGATGCAATGCCATCGCAGGTAAACGATTTGCCGCCGTCTTTGAGCGAAGTCAGCAAAATTTTATCGCCGTTTTGAAATCCGGTTGCGTAAACGCTAAATGAGCCGTTTTTAAGCACTTCCAAATCAGATAAATATGAGATATTATCCAGCACGATGGAATTAACGGCAGGAAGGTTTTCGACTTTTTTCCACAATCCGGCAACGTCGGCTGCGTTAAGCGGATCGTCGTAGATGCGGGCGATGACGATATTGCCGTGCCACGCAGATTGTGCGGTGGATCCAGCATCGGCACCGATTCCGAACCAGTATTTGTCGATGGCGTTGGGGAAGTTGAAATTGCCGCTCACGGAAGTGGTTCTTTTCACTTCGCCGTTGATATAGACGTATGTTTTCCCGGCGTTCTTGTCCCACACGCCGACGAGGTGGTAGTATTTGCCACGCTCAGGGGTAACACCGCTCTTTGCCCACTGCCACGACGATGTGCCGCTGGGGCTGATATTGGTAAGAAAAGTCAATTCGTTGTCGCTGCTAATCATCAATCCCGTGCCGCCGGATTCCATTGAAGACAGGAGTTTGATTTCCTTGTTTTGGGGCATCACGTCGTCAAACATAACAACCGCTTCGAGGCTGTACCCGTCGGCAAGTTTGTTTTTAAACGTCTGATTTGAAGCATAATCCATCTTATAATAGCCAGCCGATATTGAAGCGGCAGGCGTATGATTAAACCCGGCGCCATAACGCTGATAATTATCGAGATAGAATGTGAAAAGCGGCGCATCGGGATACGTCGCGATATTGTTGTGCATGGGCGAAATATCGCTTGCCGTGCCGTCGCGGTTGAAAACAACGTCAAGCATATCGGCAACCAGCGTATTTGCTTTTTGAGTGATTTTGATGGTTATTGCTTTTCCTTCATGCTGAGGCAGTTGAAAGGTTAAGTCGGCGGAGCGTTCCGTAGTGGCAGAGGTCGAAACGTTTAATGTCAGCGAGTTATCTGTTTTTGCCGTTTCTTGCAGCCAGTCGGATCCGGTGTTGGAATACGTCCACGTGGCGTTGGCATTGACGGAAATGGTTATCTCGCCACCATAAGCGGATATTTCAGTTGCCGAGGGCGTTACAGATAGTCGCGCCCCTTCACCGGTTTGTTCAACCGTTATTGTATGTGGCGAAGCATTGACAGGCGAAACAGTTATTTGCCCTTTACGAGATTGAATGCCAATGTTTTCGGATGCGTTGATACGGATAGAGCCGTTGTTTTTACCCGATGAAGGGGTAACGGTAAGCCATTCAGCCAAAGATTGCGCCGTCCATGAAGTATTGGAATTGACAGTCAGCGTTTTTGCGCCACCGGTTACGTCAATAAGCAAGGAAGATGCAACGGCGCTGCCATCGGCATTCTTTAAGGCAAAGAATGTCGATGGCTCATCGCTGTCGCTACACGCCGACATCAAAATGAAAACTGTCGGCAAAAAGAATTTTTTCAGCAACTTAATTATCATTATTTCAGTTGGTTCCAAAGGGCTGTAACTTCCGTGTCAGTAAGAGGACGATCATAGATGCGGGCTATAACGATGCGTCCAATGAAGCAATTGGTAAAATTGGCTCCGCCGGGATCGCCGCCGATGCCAACCCAGTTGGAGGTGGCACTCGATGGACGATAATCGCCCGGAGCATCCAACCCACCTGCAATTTTGGGCGTTCCGTCGATATAGACTTGCACTTTTTGCGTTGTTTTGTTCCATACGCCAACGACATGATAGTAGGTTTCGCCGTCGGGTTTAACGGTGGAAGCACCCCATCGCCAAACACTCGTGGTGCTGGGAGTAGGAGAAATGTTAGGCAGGAACGTGATTTCGTTTACACGGCTTGACGTGCCGTTATTTGAAATCATAAATCCCGTGCCGCCGCTTTCCTGGGTGCTGAAAAACTTGGTTTCGTAATTAACCGGATTGGCAATAAAATTATGATCGAATTTAATCAAACATTCAAACGAATGTCCGTCGGCGAGTTTATCCTTGAAATTCTGGTCGGTTTGATAATCTATTTTGAAACAGTCGGCATTATTGGCATTTTGTCCGCCTTTGGGGTTAAATACCGCCTCGTAGCGTCGATAGGTTTTGTTGTAAACCACTTTCACAATCTTATCGTTGAACAACCGCTGAATGGTATGTCCGAATCCAGAAACGTCTGTCGCCGTAGTGTCAGGTGCGAATACAGCGTCGAGCATATCGCCGTGGGTAGCGTCAGTGGCGAGTTCGGGACGTTTGAGTTTGAGTTCGCGAGTTTCGACTGGCTTAGTCAGTTCGACTTCGGCATTGACTGGCTTAACAGTCCAATAAAGCGATTCGGACGCGCCGGAAGCGATGCCAGCCCTAAACAGTGCGAGATCCAATGCAATGGAAGGCACGGAAGTCTGCAAATTGGTTGTTTCGAGGCTGTAAACCGGTGTCTTCATATCTTGAGTAGAACTGATTATAAAGCTGAAACCATCGGAAATGTTTTCAGCCGTCCATGTAAAAGATTGATCTTCAATATTCCCAAGATTGATTTCGCTGGTAGAAGGCGTTTCGGGAAGGACGAAAGTCGGCACCGTCGTATTGGCTTTCTGGACAATGGCAATTTCCCATGTTATAGAGGGGTAATTGACAAGTTTGAACACGAGGGGTGCGATCCTCTCGTTGCCTTCGTTGAAGGGAACGGAAAAAGACAGCGACGTTGCCGTTTTGTCCGTTTCCGTCAGCCATGACGCGGCAGGGTTGGTGTATTCCCACTCGTCGCCGTTGGAGGCGATGGTAAGGGATACAGTTCCGCCTTTGTAGTCAAACTCGGTAGTTCCGCCGGAGATGAGCAACGAGGGCGCGTAACCGTTCTGTTCAACAAGGACGGTAGCGAGTGTTTCGCCGTCGGCGATAATATCAATTGTGGCTCTGCGGAGTTTTTCGCCTTCGTTTTTGGATATGGTAACGGAAAGCGAGGTGTTTTTGGATCCTGCATCGGGGCTGATCGTCAGCCAGTCGCTCAACGTTACAGCCGTCCAGTCGCAGTTGGCTGTAACAGCTATACTTTTTGAGGTGCCGGAGACGTCCGAAACAATGTAATTCGTATCGAGCGTTATTTCGTTGTTGCCTGCATTGTCGTCGCTGTCGCAAGCAAAGAAAGTCAAAGCCGCAACGAGCGAGAGGAAAGATATTTTGTACTTCATAATAATCGTATTTAAACAGTTAATGATCAGGGTTTAATTTTATCCCACAACGCCTTTGCCTCGGTGTCGGTTAAGGCTTTGTCGTATATGCGTGCAAGAGCAATGCGTCCGATGAAGCAACCTGCGGCAACGCCCGAAGTTTCGGCATCGCCACCAATGCAAACCCAAAGAGCATTGGGTTGTGTATAGTTGTTCGGAGCATCTACTTCGGATTTCATTACGCCGTCAGAATAAACGCGAAGTTTCGCCGTAGCCTTGTCATAAACCCCCACAAGGTGGTAGTAAGTTTTTCCGTCGGGTTTGATTTGGGTATTTGCCCAACGCCAGCCACCGGAATTTATGATGTAAGCAAGCGAATTGGGTCCCGTACCTTGCGAAGCGTTTGTAACGAGAAAACCCGCGCCCCCTGCGCCGTGAGTACTGAAAAACTTGGTTTCGTAGCTTGGCGATGCTGCCGTGAAGTCGAATTCGGGTTTAACGATTACTTCAAACGTATGTCCGTCAGCAAGTTTATCTTTGAAATTCTGATCGGTAGCGTAATCTATTTTGAAATAGTCGGCGTCAGAGGCGTTTTGTCCGTTTTTCGGATTGAAAATTAGCTCGTAACGTTTGAAAGTCTTGTTGTAAGCCGCTCTGATTTTCTTGTCGTTGAAGATACGCTGAATGGTATGTCCTGTCGTGTTGTATCCCGAAACGTCAGTCGCCGTAGTATCAGGCGCGAAGACAGCATCGAGCAAGTCTGCGCCGGCGTGATCGGAAACTACTTCCGGTCTAATCAGATTCAACGTCCTGATCTCAGTCGCAGCCGTCAGTTCAACGGAAGCATCTTTAGGAATGACTGTCCAATAAACTGTCATATTCTGCAAGTTGGAAGCATATAGTATCTTATCCAATTCGATTGAAGGCGTAGAGAAAGACAGATTGTCGGTTTGTTCTTCGAGAATCGCGTTAGTCATATCCGAAGAAGAGCTGATTTTCAGCACATAACCGCCTTCAACATTGGTGCTTGTCCAGTCGAAACTAATTAAGTCTTGGTTACCGAGGTTGATTTCGGTGTCAGTCGGAGCACCGAGAGTAATCGTCTTAGCATATCCGGCAGCTTCCACTTGAACAATTTCAAGTGTTTGGGTAATAGTCGGATAATCAGATAATTTGAACGTTATCGTTGCCACTTTCTCACGCCCCTTGTTGATGGGGGCATAAATTCTGAGCAAACCGGGTGTTTTCTCTTTTTGTTGCAGCCAGTTGTCGCCGGTAATGGCATATTCCCAGTTGTCGCCGTTGGTGGCAATCTGAAAATCAATAACGCCGCCTTCTTCCGGTAGTTGCGTGGCGGAAGCATTGACAACGATATTGGGACCGTAGCCGGTTTGTTGAACGGGTACGAACACCTTTTCCAGCCCGTCGGTTACGAACGACAGTTCCGCTACGCGGTTGCTGACGGAAGTATTTTTGTCGATAATAACCGTTACGGTAGCGTTGTTAAAGCCTGTCGATGGCGCTATTTGTATCCAAGAGGTATTGGCGCCGATGGCTTTTATTTGCCAACGTCCGTCGGATTTGATTTCAAACGTTTGTGTTTTGCCGTTGCTGTTTACCGCGATAGCGTCAAGCGGCGTTACCGTAAACGAGGTGCCGGCGACTTTATCATCGTCGCAGGCAAATAACAAACAGGCAAGGGCTATTGATAAAATATGTCTTTTTTTCATTTTATAATCAGTTAATTAGTTAAACTCATCTTCATCTGTTTTCGGTGCAAGAATGTTCGTGATAATTTCCGAAATAACTTTGCCGTTATAGCGATAGTTCAGTTCAAACTGCATCGTAACAGGATTATATCTGCTGTCTCCAAGATCTAAGACGTTAGAGCCGTTCCATGGCAATATCCTGACGGAATTGTCGCTGCCGATTTCGAGTTGCATCAGGTTTTCGGTGGCGGAAGTCGCATCGTGAATCGACATACGCACGATATTGGCAGACATGGCTTTCAGCGTGGGCTGTACGGTTTTGATTACGATGCGCTCGGTTTCGGAAGCCGGCAATTCAGAGGAAGTGCCGTTGTAACTGCCCGAAAAGTCATTTACCATATTGACTTGATAAAACATCATTCTCAAATCGTCGTTCATCTCGTACCCCTTGTCGTTGGCAGAGAGATAGAGTGGAAGAGCATAAAAGATGTCGGGATCTAATCCGTTTGAATTGAACGGAATACGCAGAGTACCGTACTGTTCGCCCGCTTTAATGGTAACGGTTGGAAATTCGGGCAGGGAATAGTTGGCAGTCGGTAGCATGACGCGGTTGATATAGCTCTCGTCGCTGAGAGTATTGACATAGTTTATCGAATCGAGGATAGCGGGATCTAACATCAGTCGTGCCGTGAGATCGCTTTTAATCGGTTCGGTAGAAGAGCAATAGACAGAGATGATAATCTCGTCGGCTGCGTTGTCAAAGGCATGATCGCCGGTAAAAGTCGTGGCATTGACTATAAAGAGCGTTTTTTTATACTGTTCGCCGAAATCGGTATCGGAAGAACAGCCGCCGAGCGCAGTTATAAGGCTTGTCGCCGTAAGAAATATAATAATAATGTTTCTCATCATGAAATCATTTATATTGTTAATAATCAATTAATAACCCGGCATTTGATCCAGATTGTAATTTTTGTCTATCTCGTGTTTGGGTATGGGCCAGAAAGTCATTTTGGGTGTGAACACTTTAAACAGCCAGTTGCGTTCCGTTGTCCTCACGATGGAATAGAAACTTTCTGGCGCAGAGGTTCGGGCACTGACGTTAAGCCCCATGATGGGTTCGTTTTCGTATCTCATCGCCGTTTTGTTGCGACGGACGTCGAAATAGCGTCTGCCTTCCCACATCATCTCGATCAGTCGCTCGCGTTCGATCAGTTCGCGCATACGTTGCTTGTTGCTGACGTCGGCAGCAGTAATGCCCGGCAGACCTGCTCTGTATCTGATCAGATTGAAGCAACGCCGCATCTCGGTTTCGTCGCGCGAAACGGAAACGTCGCCGACGGTATAAGTCTTGTCCAACTCGTTCATCGCTTCTACATAGTTGAGATAAACCTCAGCCATGCGGTATTGGATACCGTATTTCTTTTTGCGGCGTCCGCCCGTGAGCCATGAATCTTCGTAATGCGTGAATTTACGTCCGAGATAACCTGTCATGGGGTATTCTTCGCCCTGAGCCGAGGGACGTTGGGCAGCCGCTTCCTTACCGCTGACGCTGTTGGCGAAGAAGAGTGCCGCCTTGCCGTCGGCACCGACAAGATCGGGACGGGTAGAAGTGGACGGATAGAACGAGTTGTTGAACGCTACGGTGGCGTAGAAACGCATCTCGCGGTTGGCGTACCATTTGCGGGTGCCGGCGAGAAGGGTAAATCCGTCCGACATACGATCGCCAGACCACGTGGAATCGGTGGCTGTATAGCCGGTTGATTCATAGGGGCATACGCTACTTGAATTATTGATGTCGCGTCCATCAGCCATATAATACTGATCAACGATACGTTGGGGGAAGAAAAATCCGCTCCAACCGTCCAACATTCCGGGATCCATATAGCGGGTAAATTCGTTTACGTCAGAATTTTGCTTTGTAAAGATCAGTTCGGCATTGGTGGAAGCCTGAACGCACTCGCCGTCGAACATATCCTTGTAGGAATGGAAATGATCGATGCCGCCAACACCGTTGGGGAACGCGCCTTGTTCGCCGTCGGGAACAGGAACGTCGGGGGTATTGTCTTTTTTCGCCACGGTGTAGAGATCGTTGGGTTTGAGGGTAACGAGTTCTTTGGCTGCTGCTGCTGCCTTAGCCCATTTTTCGGGATCGAAAGCCGGGTTGAGGTAGGGGGTTCCGGCATTGTTCTTCCACGCGATAAATTCGTGGTTTTGCCCATTGTAGAGCGGACTTGCGGTGTAGAGCGTCAGACGAGACAGGACGGCGCGGGCGGCGTTTTTGGTTGCCTTGCCGGTTTCGGACATGTCCAAACGGGTTTCGGGCAGCAATTCGATGGCGCGTTTGAGAAGTTCTTCAACCTTGGCGCTACATTCGTCCCACGTGCTGCGTTCAATCATCAACTGTTCGATGGGCGTGTCGAAATCCTGTGGCTCGTCGGGAACGATGGGTACCGGTCCCCACGTGAGCATTAACTCGAAGTAAATCATCGCTTTAATGAAAGTTGCTTCGCCAATCCATTCCTGCCGTCTGATGG